>CAZFWM010000422.1:0-6179 GCA_964522545.1 uncultured Thermodesulfobacteriota bacterium | reverse complement strand
GTGGTTGTCGGGGCCAGCGTCGTAGTCGTGGTCGCCGGCAGTGTCGTCGTGGTCGTCGGGGCCAGCGTCGTTGTCGTGGTCGCCGGCAGCGTTGTTGTCGTCGTCGGCACCGTTGTCGTCGTCGTCGGCACCGTTGTCGTCGTCGTCGCAGACCAGTAAGGCGAGACGATTGTAAAGTCGTCAAGGCAATTGTCCGTATCCGTGTGCAGTGCGTCGCGGCTCAGGCCCAGGCCTTTAGCGGCATCCGGCGCGCACATCTCGTCCGGATAGGGGTCATAGCCGCCATCGCCGGGCAGGCCATTGGTGTTGGGCGAATCGTAGATAACCGTATCGATCACTGCAGCCACGGGATCCACGATCCGCACCCCATCGCTTTCTTCGCCCCCATTCTGAAGGGGGGGATAGAAATCGACCAGCGCATCCGGGTTAGGTGTGAGCTCCTCACCCAGTATCATTGAGGAGTAGCTTGGGAGCGAAATCCCCGTGAGATCAAGGGTGCCGGATGTAAAATCGGGACCTCCCCACTGCAGCTCCCACCCGGCAAGGTCGATCTCTTCACCGGTGGCATTGTAAAGAATCACATATTCCCAGCCAACATCGCTTGCTTCGGCATCATAGAAGAGCTCGTCGATCAGCACATCTCCCGGTAGGTAGGCCCCGGGAATCGTGGTGGTCGTTGTGGTACTCGTTGTCGTGGTGGTCGGGCCCAGAGTCGTAGTGGTTACCACAACCACAGTCGTCGTGGTCGTTTGCGGCAGCGTCGTTGTGGTGGTCGGAGACAGGGTCGTCGTGGTCGTCCCTGGCAGCGTCGTGGTGGTCGTCGGCGGCAGCGTGGTCGTTGTCGCCGGCACGGTAGAGGTTGTTGAGCTGGTCGGTGTCGTCGAGCTCGTCGTCGTGGTCGGAGCCTCTCCGAAGGCCATCCCGAAGTACGAGAGCGACTCGGCCGCGCCGTAAACGATGTTATTGACCTTGTCTATGCCGGTGGTGATATCCTCGCACGTATTGGGATTCTCCACATCCTCGCATTGATATAGAGTGATTTCATCCTCATCCAGGCCCGCGAGGATATAATCATTCTCGAAATATTGAAGGCTGATCGTGACCGGAACTTGAAATTCTGTTCCATCGGGCTCGATATCGATGACCAGGCCGAAGCACTGATCAAGAGGAAGGCAATCGACCATGCCGTGTGAAATGGTAAAGAAGATCTCACTAAATAGAGCACCGGCAGGGACAAACATCCCTGTGCTATTGTAATCGCCCCAGTCCGTGAGAATACTCCCCCCTGCAGGACCGATGGCTTGGCTTACCGGCTCGGGTACGTGGTCCGAGGGATCGAAGTCATCACCTCTATCGCTCTCGCCATGCCCGCAGCTCAGAGCCAGAAGAAGGATGAGGTTTAAGGCATAATATGCTCTTTTCTTATGAATCCAGAGAATTCCCATCTTTTCTCCATTCTTTCTTACGGGTTGACTGGTAATTTATTTTTACCTATTTTACAATAATTTACAAGTAGACAAGTCATGGATAAATGATATTCATAAATAATTGATGATTATTTTAATGTCAAGGACTTTCCAAAAAATACTTGCCTGATTTATAATAGATTTGAAAAATGCAATTTGGCGAAAATATTCTCTATTCTCTACTGGACACCGGAATCGGAGGTCGACACATGAAAAAATACAGCTTTATCATAGGGCTATCCTCTTTCATATGCCTTTTTCTATGCTTTTTCCTGATCTTCGAATCACGCGTATCCCACGGCGCTGATCTTACCTCTCAGGAGATCATTCAGAAGGCTCGCGACAAGCAATTCCCAGCTAATTCAGTTGCCCAGATGAAGATGATCCTGATCAACAAGAGGGGAGACGAGAGGACCCGGGAAATAAAGACTTGGCGCAAGCTGACCGAGAATAACGAGTCCCGATCCCTTGCTCAATTCCTTTCGCCGCCTGACGTCAAGGGGACCAAATTTCTCGTAATCGAGCATATCAAAGGACAAAACGAAGTCTTCATCTATTTTCCCTCGATGAAAAAGGTTCGCCGTATTGCGGGCGAACAGAAAAACACCAGTTTCATGGGCTCCGACTTCACCTATGCAGATATGGAGGGTCAGGAGGCGGACAAAAGCACGCATACCCTGCTGCGAACAGAGACACACGGCACACCAGCAGGCAAAAAACTGGAGTGCCACGTCATCGAGACCGTTCCGCTGGACCCTGAGGAATTCCAGTACAGCAAGATCATCTCCTGGGTGGAAAAGGACCGTCTTATTCTCTGGAAATCGGAGTTCTATGACAACGAGGGGAGACTTTTGAAGATTCTGGATGTCGCTGAAGTGAAAAGGATTGCTGAAATCGATCTGCCGGTAGACTTTTCAATGACCAATGTCCAGAAGAACCACAAAACCGTGATAAAAATCGACGACTTCCAGGTCGCCCTGGATATCCCCGATTCGACCTTCGAAAAACGGCAGCTCAAACGTTAGATTATCTCCTCCTGGCCGGTTTTATTCATGACCCATGACCGGAAAGCGAACGGATGGCATTGGGCAATCCCATTGTTTCTCTTGTTCGGTGCCATTGCCATTCCAGCTTTACCTGCCTATCCCGACATGCTTCTCCCATCTCTGGGGATCGAGGACCTTGAGTACAGGGGCTATGCCAAGGCCGAAGGGGCCTTCGACATCCGTGATGATTTGAGCGATGAGGACCTGGTCGCTCTTCACACGTCTCTTTTCTTCGAAGGCAAGATCCATTTTTCGGATCGGTTCGGCGCCCTGCTCTCCACGCGCGGTCGCTACGAGCTCTATGCTAACGGGAAGACCCATACATTCAAGGAGATCGACCTCTACGAGGGATATGCCGATCTCACATTTTCTCGATTCGACCTGCGCCTGGGCAAACAGATCGTCAGCTGGGGGAGGACCGATATCATCAGCCCCGTGAACAACCTCAACCCCCGGGACATGCGAGGCTTCTTCAATCCTGAGATCGAGGACCTCCGCCTCCCCCTGCTCATGGGACGCCTCGACTATTACATCGGTGATTTCACCGTCGAGGTAATCTACATTCCGTTCTTCGAACCCTCGCCGTTCCACCTGTACGGCCACGACTATGCCGCCCTCAAACAGATCGAGCTGATTCCGCCTCCGACCGGATTGCTGGAGACCCTGGTCGACCACGACATCTTTCCGGACATCTGGTCCCTCTCCGACCTGACTCCCGAACTCTGGTCCCGACTCGAACCGGCCCTGCTGGCCACCAAGTGGCCGCGGGACAACTTTGCCGAAGGGAGCGAAGCAGGGATTCGCCTGACCTGGTCGGGGCAGGGACTTGACCTAGCTGCTAGCTATCTCTTCACCCGGAGCGACCTGCCCACAGTCACCCTGGATCCGGGCCTCATCGATTTCTTCACCGATGGGACCCTTACTCTCGCCGAGTACCTGGAAGTCGTCGAAAAGATCAACAGAGGGAGCTCTATTTATCGTTCCAGGTACGAGCGGATCCACATCATCGGAGCCGACCTGGCCGCCTCTGTAGGGCCAGTCATTCTCAACGCCGAGGCGGCGTGCCATCTGAAGCGCACGTATTATCAGAGCGAGGCCGACAAAGTCAGGAGCCCGACCTTTTTTTACACCTTATCGCTGGACTACCTGTGGCGGGGCAGATATTTCCTGGTTGGGCAGTTCTTCCACAGCATTGTATTGGAAAGCGTAGACCGGCCCCTTTTGTTCTACGACCGACACACGACCGGCCTGGCAGCAGCCTTCCGTGCGAGCTTTCTGGATGAAGCGCTCCGCTATGAGATCGTTGCGATATGCCTGCTGAACAGGGGGGATTTGATCCTGAGCCCTCGAGTGAGTTACAAGGTGACCGACCACCTCTCCATTTCGGCAGGTCTGAACTGGTTCGAGGGAATGGGTCTCGGCAGCGGCCTAAACCTAATCGATATCGAGCACTACACGATGATAGGTCATCTGGACAACAATGACCAGGTGTTCCTATCGCTGAAATATTTCTTTTAAAAGGATCGGCCTTGCTCAAAGTGAATGAAATATTTTTCAGCATCCAGGGGGAATCCACCTTTGCCGGAAGCCCCTGCGTGTTCGTGCGTCTCACAGGATGCAACCTTCGCTGCACATACTGCGACACGCGCTATGCTTATGAAGCAGGCGATGAGATGTCCCTGGACTCGGTTATCCGAGCCGTCGATCATTATCACTGTTCACTTGTGGAGATTACCGGGGGGGAACCCCTCCTCCAGGACGCGAGCGGCCGGCTCGTGAAGAGGCTCCTCGATGACGGGCACACGGTTCTCGTAGAGACGAACGGGACGCTGGACATCCGTGCCATCGATGAGCGGGCGACGCGCATCGTCGACATCAAATGCCCTGCCAGCGGGGCATCGGATCGCGTTCTCTTTGACAACCTCGATTGCCTCTCGCACGGGGATGAGGTAAAGTTCGTAATCTCGGACCGACTTGATTATGAGTGGGCCTGCGAGATCTCGTCGAGATACAGTCTTCCAGACCGCGTCCCGGTTCTCTTCTCGCCCGTTCATAAGCGGCTCGAGCCCGGCAGGCTCGCCCGATGGATGCTTTCGGACCGGGCGCCTGCACGGCTCCAACTCCAGCTCCACAAATACCTGACCGGTTCTGGAGGGCACATCAAATAAGGTGGTGAAACATTGACCTCAAACTTCCTGAGGTGGCTCGACAGGGTGCTCCACACCGATGCCTTGGAACTGTCGAGACGCATGCGAGTCTTTCAATACCTCGTGCGCCTGACGATCGAGACGACGCGAGAGTTCATCCGGGATGACTGCGCTCAACAGGCCGCCGCCCTCGCCTACAAGCTCGTCTTCTCCCTCGTCCCGCTCCTTGCGATCTCCTTTTCGATCTTCGCCGCCCTTCCCTCCCTCTCCGGGGTAAAGCTCAAGGTCCAGAGCTTCCTCTTTCAGCACTTCATTCCAACCTCGGGCGACCTCATCCAGGAGAACATCTCCCGATTCTCCGACAACGCAAGTGCCGTGGGCGCGATCGGCTTCTGTGTGCTCGCCGTCATCGCCGTGTCACTCATTCACACGGTTGAAAATTCCTTCAACCACATCTGGCACATCCGTCGAAGGCGCTCGCTCTTTCACAAATTTACCGCCTTCACCGCCGTTCTTCTCTGGGGCCCGATCCTGATCGGGGTTTCGATCTACCTCAGTGCGAGCCTCAAGGAGGTCTTCTTCGTCCGCCAGATACTCAACATCGGCCTCTTCAACCGCATATCCTATCTCATCCTTCCGATATCCGTCACCTGGATCACCTTCACACTTCTCAACATCATTGTCCCCTATACCAAGGTCCGGCTGAGACCCGCCCTGATCGGGGCTCTCTTTGCCGGCACCCTGTGGGAGATCTCCAAGCACGGCTTCAACCTCTATGTGTCCCGGGTCGTCTCCTTCAGCAAAGTGTATGGTTCACTCGGCGTGATTCCTGTCTTTCTGGTCTGGGTCTACCTATCATGGATCCTTGTGCTCTTCGCGGCCGAGATCACCTTCACCATACAAAATTTCCGCAGTCTCACCAAGAAGGATGAAGAGCAGGCCAGGGGATCCAAGCAGCGTCTTTTTCTCGCCATGAGAACCGCCATCGTCGTGACCAGGGCTTTTATGGAGGGAAGATCCCCGGTTCCCGTTGAGTCGCTGGCAAGGGAGCTCGCCTGTCCGGAGTTCATCGCCAAGGAGATCGCGGGCGATCTGGCCGAAGGGGGAATCCTCTCCAGGGCGGGCGGAGAGGAAGACCAGTTCGTACCGGCTCGCTCACCGGCCACAATCACCTTGGTCGACGTGGCGAGAGCGATCATGGGGGATCGCTTTCTGACTCCGGAGACGATCGAGAATGCGGATGAACGTTACCTCTCCGATCTTTTCGCCAGGGCCTCCAGGGAGGAGAATTCTCTGTTTGGAGCCCTTACGCTGGCGGATGCCCTCGATGCCTTAAAAGCACAAACCTAAAGTCTTGCTGTGAGATATTATTGCCTGGTTCCAAGCAATAGTACTCTTCAATCAGCGACCACCGGTAGAACCGGTGGTCGCTGATTCTGTTTGGAGAATTTTGACGCATGGAATTCATTGAAATAATGTGACCTCTTTCTACAAATTTACTCATAAAAAACCTCTCTTAT
>CAZFWM010000421.1:0-6182 GCA_964522545.1 uncultured Thermodesulfobacteriota bacterium | reverse complement strand
ACGACGCGCGAGAAAAACGGATTGCCGATGCGATCCGCCTCGAGGTCCCCGACCGAGTGCCCGTGGCAGTCAGTCATTCCCTCTACTACATGACCCGCATGATGGGAATCTCGAACAAGGACGCCATGCTCGACCACGAAAAGCGTCTTCATGCCTGGAAAACCGTCACTCAGGAGCTGAACCTGGACCTGGCGATTCACCCCATTGTCCTCCCTCCGGCCCAGCCCTTCATGGGGCTGGATATGCGGCAATACAAGTGGCCGGGGCAGGACCTGCCCGAAGATGCCTCCTTCCAGTACGTTGAAAACGAATACCTGAAAGCGGACGAATACGACGCGTTTCTGGAAAACCCGGGGGACTTCACCTTCCGGGTTCTATGGCCACGACTGGCCGGTGCCATGATGCCCCTTTCCGGCCTGCCCCCGCTGCACTGGATTTCAAACGGCCGGAACCTGGGTTACTTGCTGGCGCCCTTGTTCGGGATGCAACCATTCGTCGATTTCTTCAAGAAAATGCTTGAAGTGGGGGAGGAGGCCTTTCAATTCTCACTCAGGATGTTCGAGTACATCGAAGAGATGAGAGAGCTGGGGTTCCCCATGAACTACGGGTCTTCTGCGGATGCGCCGTACGATTACCTGGCGGATCAGCTGCGTGGGATGAAAGGCTCCATGCTCGACATGTTCCGGCAGCCCCACAATGTCCTGAAGGCAACGGCAATGATTACAACCATGATGATCGAATCGGCCAGGATGCTGTCGGGCACATCGGCCAACAACCGGGTGTGGATGCCCCTCCATCGCGGTTCGGCCATGTTCATGTCCGACGACCAGTTCCGTACCTTCTACTGGCCGAGCCTGAAAAAGCTCCTGCTGGCCCTGATCGATGAAGGGATGACACCGGTGACTTTTTTCGAGGGGGACTGGACGCCGAGGCTGGAATATCTCGCGGAGCTGCCCCGTGGGAAGCTGATGGCCCATTTTGACCGGGTCGATCGCAGGAAGGCCAGGGAAGTCATCGGAGACACCATGTGCTTCTGGGGCAATATCCCGGCAAGACTGCTGATCACCGGCTCGCCGGATCAAGTCAGGGATGACGTCAAGGAGCTCATCGACATGTTCGCGGACAATGGAGGCCTCATTGTGGACAGCTCAATGGGCCTGCCCGATGAAGCGAAGCCGGAAAACGTAGAGGCCATGATCGACACGGTTTTCACCTATGGCGTAAATAACTGATTTGGCGAGAAGAACATGACCCAAACGAAATCCCGAATTCTGGACGCGGCTGAAAAGCTGTTTGCATCCCGTGGGATTGAAAAGACCTCCATGCGCCGGATCACCTCGGAAGCCGGAGTGAACCTGGCGGCGATCAATTATCATTTTGGAAGTAAAGAGAATCTGGTCAAGACCGTTCTCGGCCGCTTCATTGCCTCCCTTGATCTGCAGCGGGAGCATCTTTTGGAAGAAGCGGAAAAGCAAGCCGGCCCATCCGGCATCACCATCCGGGATGTCCTTCGAGCCTTTTTGAATCCCTGGCTGGCCTTCAAGCGGGAGCACCCGGAACTGGTGACCGTTTTCAGCCGGTTTTACAGCAACCATCAACAGGCGACCCATCCGTTCACAGGATTGGTGCGAGACAAGGCCCGGGAGGCCTATGCGGATTTCACCGCGAAAGCAGCCGAGATCCTGCCCCATGTTCCACGGGACGATCTCCTCCGGAGGATCAATCTGGCTGCCATCACCGCCGCCTCCTTTGTTGTGAACGGCTGGCTTATCGGCAGCCTCGAGGATCTTTCCGGCATGGAGATTACGGACGAGATCCTCCTTGGGTATATCGTTCGCATCCTGGAAAGCGATGAGGCGGATCCATGACGGTCACCCTTCAGGTGTGGTATAGTGATGATGGAGTTATCCGGTGGGAATGACGGAGAGGATTTTAACGCGGAGACGCAGGATTGATGAAGAAAAAGACGGTCTGGAATAAAGTGCTCTGGCTTGTTGTCGGAGCCGTTTTTCTTGAAGTCTCTCTGCGTGCAGGGGCCTATGTCTATCTGGAGATCAGGGAAGCTTCGAATCCGATAAACAGTAGCCATGAAGTACCGGAAGGAGAAGCAGACCGTGGTGCCAATGTGTATCGAATTTTGTGCTTGGGTGAGTCGACCACGGCGGGGGACGGCGTCACCTCATGGCCGGAGCAGCTCGAGGAGGTCCTGAACAGCCGGTCTCATATTTTTCGTTTCGAAGTGTTCAACGCCGGCGTTGCGGGAACGAACACGGCGTTCATCTTATCAAGGCTCGAAGATAATCTAGAGAAATACGATCCCCACATCGTGATTTCCATGATGGGCATGAATGATGGGGATGCTCTTCATGTGAGATATGATGCCCCTCCAGCATGGAGTCCTGCGTCGGTGATCGGCGCCTTGCGGATAGTCAGATTATTCAGTCTCATATGGGACGGCATCAAGAGCACGAAGAAGGAAAGTGTGGAGGTACGCGTCGTCCGAGAGAAGGATCACTTCATCAAGCGCCTCGACCGAAATGAGGAAGTTGAATTCATGACTCGGATTAATCAGCTGATTCGACAGAACCGGTTCGATGAGATCGTGGCCGCTTATGAGCGGGCCCTGCAGGAGCATCCTGACAGTGACTGGCTTTACTACGGCCTTGGAGAGTACCTTTTTATTCACGGCCGCAAGGACGACTCGGTCGTCAAGCTCTTTGAAAAAGTAGTAGAGCTCAACCCGAACCAATACAACGCCCACGACAGGCTTGGGCAAATCTACCGTGAAAGGATGGAATGGACGAAAGCTGTCGCTCTCTTCCAGGAAGCCCTCCGAATTGATCCGAATGTCCCGGATGCTTTTTTCAATTTGGTAGAATGTTACTCTGCGCTGGGCAAGAAGGCCCTTGCGAAAGAGATGCTGAAAAAAGCAATCGAGCTGGATTTTCAACATGACCGTTCCCTTCATAATTTCGTTGTCGGTCAGTTTCGATTCGAAGAGGGTTTCGCGGAGGAGCTCGAAAGCATCTCGAAGAAAACGGGGATTTCGGTCGTCCCCGTGGATCCCTCCGTTGACACCACTCGCTATCACTACAGGAAACTGTATGAGATTCTGAACAGCCGAAATATCATGTATATCGCCATGCAGTATCCGCTGTTGGATGTCGATGAAATCAAGAGAATGTTCGTGGGAACAGAAGAGATCGTCTTTGTGAGCAACCGTGAAAACTTCTCGTCCTCTTTGCGGCACGGAAGCTATGAAGAATATTTTATCGACCGGTGCTATAAGACGTTCGGCCACGCAACGCCGAAGGGAGACATATTGATTGCAGAGAACCTGGCTTCAGCAATCCTCAAGAAATTGGGTTTCTACTCTCCCCCTGACCCCACCACCTCTCCTCTAACCGCTCTACCGAGGCGACAACTACCCTGACACAGGGGGGGGATCGCTGTGGCATAGGACCCCGGGATCTTGGCCACGGGATCGTTGGCCATGTTGGTCAGCGCGTTGGCGCCCCCTCGACGAAGTGGATCAGTCTTGCTCGACAGGGTTCCGACGATCTACCCCTCTTGTGCCTCCAGAAGCAGGTCGCAGTCGAGGGAGCGGTCGAGCAGTATAAACGAAATCAATATCATCCGCCTGACGACCCGCTGCCGTCGATAGGGCCGTATAAATCGCTGCCCACCCTATGCTTGGAAATGGAACAGATATCGGTAAATCGATCGGTGGATCTATGGCCGGCAAGGGAAAAGACCAAAGCGGTTTGACCACGATTGTTGGAAATCTCAATATCAGAAGAGCTGTCCAAAGGGCCGGCTCCGGTGTGCCCACGGAAAAGTCCAAGAGAAGCAGGCCCTCCTCGTAGGATGCATCCAGTTGCAGTGTAAATGGAAAGCCATAGGGTGATCTTTGCAGGAAGACGGAGATATCGTCACTATAGCAATTGACGACGGCGAGGTCCGGGCGGCCGTCGCTGTTAAAGTCTTCCGCCTCGACAGAGCAGGGCCACTTGCCGGCGCCGTATTGAACAGGGAACCGGAAAGAGCCATCCCCCTTGCCCCGGAGGATCGATACGTCCTCGCATAAGGCGCTTGTGTTGGCGACGGCGATGTCGACGTGTCCGTCGCCGTTGAAGTCCGCCGCCTCCGCAGAGTCGGGAGAAAATCCGGCGTCGTAGCTGACAGCGTCCTGGAAGGTGCCGTCCCCGATTCCCAGGAGGACCGATATGTTGTCGTCATAGAAGCTAGTGACGACGAGGTCCGGGTTGCCGTCCTCATTGAGGTCCTCCGCCACGGCAGAGCTGGGATTTCTTCCGACGGAGTAGCGTACATCCGCCTGGAATGTCCCATCCCCGTTGCCCAGGAGGATCGATACGTCCTCGCTATAGTAGCTTGAGTTGACGACGGCGAGGTCCGCGTGTTCGTCGCCGTTGAAGTCCGCGGCCTCGATAGACCTGGGTGCATCGCCAGCGCCGTAGCGCACCTCCGCCTGGAAGGTGCCATCCCCGTTGCCCCGGAGGATCGAGACGTCGTCGCTAGAGTAATTGGCCACGGCGAGATCGGCGTGGCCGTCCCCGTCAAAGTCCTCGGCCTCCACAGACTTGGGTCCATCGCCGGCACCGTAGTGTGCGGCCGCCTGGAAGGTGCCGTCCCCATTGCCCCGGAGGATCGAGATATCGTCGCCCAAATAGTTCGTGACGGCGAGGTCGGTGTGGCCGTCGCCGTTGAAGTCCGCGGCCTCGACAGACCAGGGCCCATCGCCTGTGCCGTAGCGGATATCGTCCTGGAAGGTGCCGTCCCCAGTTCCCTGGAGGATCGAGGCGTCGTCGCCATCGTAGTTGGGGACAACGAGGTCGGTGTGGCCGTCGCCGTTGAAGTCCGCGGCCTCGACAGAGCTAGGCCCATCGCCGGCGTCGTAGCGGGCATCCTCCCGGAACGTGCCGTCCCCGTTGCCCAATAGGATCGAGACGTCCTCGCTATAGTAGTTGGCGACGGCGAGGTCGTTGTGGCCGTCGCCGTTGAAGTCATCCATCTCGACTGAGATAGGCCCGTCCGCCACGCCGTAGCGGAGATAAACCAGAAAGGTGCCGTCCCCATTTCCCAGGAGGATCCGGACATCGTCGCCATAGTAGTTGGCGACGGCGAGGTCGGTGTGGCCGTCGCCGTTGAGGTCCTCCGCCTCGACAGACCTGGGCCCATCGCCTGCGCCGCATCGGACATGGGCCTGGAAAGAGCCATCCCCGTTGCCCAGGAGAATCGAAACGGCGTCATTGTGGAAGTTGGCGACGGCAAGGTCGGGCTGGCCGTCGCCGTTGAAGTCCTCCGCCTCAATGGAGATAGGCCCATTCCCCACGGCGCAGCGCAATTCCTCCTGAAAGGTGCCATCCCCGTTGCCCAGTAAGATCGAAGCGTCGCCGCTGGAGAAGGCGGCGACGGCGAGGTCGGCGTGGCCGTCCCCATTGAAGTCCCCAACCTCCAGAGACTGAGGTCCATCGCCCGTGCCGTAGCGGACATCCGGCAGGAACGTACCATCTCCATTGCCCAGGATGATTGAAACATCGTCGTCATAGTTATTGGTGACGGCGAGGTCGATGTGGCTGTCCTCATTGAAGTCCTCCGTCACCACAGAGATGGGATAATCGCCGGCGTCGCAGCGGCCAAAGGCCTGGAAGGTGCCGTCCCCGTTGCCCAGGAAGATCGAGATGTCGTCACCATAAATGTTGGCCACGGCGAGGTCCAGCTTGCCGTCGCCGTTAAAATCCTCCGTCTCGACGGACCAGGGCCCATCGCCGGCGAGATAATCAACTCTATCAGAAAAGAGCAATCGAGCGTGGGCGTCGCAGATCGGTATCATTGCCGAGGAGATAACGAACCATACCGAACAGAAAAAACGATATTTGATCATCTCTCCCCCGCTCCTATCATCTTTGTCATTCCCAACAGACAATAAGACATTCATCTTTTAACGAGATAAGGAAAGGGTACCAGGCTTGAAAGATGGAAGCAAGAAATGGATTGCATTCCATTGAACAAACTTCATGAATTCCTCTCCGTCCCAGAGCAAAGAGGATAAATTACTCAATATATCAAAATGAAATTATAACTTTTTGCGAAAGGGGTATTGGTGCGTATAGATAGCGGCTGTACGTAACAAATCCTGTTTTCTCTTTTATTTCTGGTAG
>CAZFWM010000420.1:0-6194 GCA_964522545.1 uncultured Thermodesulfobacteriota bacterium | reverse complement strand
GGTCCGCCAATACTACATGTTGTACCATGCTGAGTCAACCGGATAGGCAGTAGCATGATTATCTTTTATTACACAGTTGTTGATTCGAAGAGACGAGGATACGCAGTAGATCCCACCGCCGTTATCGGACCTTCCATTCTGAATAGTGAAGCCTTCAATGGCCGCCCATTCGGTCCCGCAGCCGTCGAACGTCAGCACAGGCCCGGCCCGGTTCCCATCGATGATCGTCGACTCGGCGCCCGCCTCACTCCGGACCGTGATATCCTTGCCGAGAAGGCTCAGGTTTTCCTCGTACGTTCCGGGGCCGACCAGGACGAAATCTCCGGACAAAGCCGCATCGATCCCGGCCTGGATTGTCGCCTGGTCCACCGGGACGTGTATCGTGTTTGCGGGTTCATCGATCAATCCGTCGCAGTCGTCGTCGACGCCGTTACCCGGGATCTCAGGTCGCCCGGGATTTGCGTCATAATCTCCATCGCTGCAATCCCCTTCGCAGATCCTCCATCCATCCAGGTCATCATCCGCCTCATCGTCCGGGGTGATTCCATCACAGTCGCTGTCCTTTCCGTCGCAGAGCTCCAGTGCGCCGGAATAGATGTCAGGGTCTAGATCATCGCAGTCCGTGCCGTCACAGTCCGAAGAGGTCTGGCCGTCACCATCATGGTCCCCGCACCAGCCGCATGCCCCGGGCCCCCCATAGGCGCCCATGTCGTTGCGCTCGGTCCCCAAAGAAGGGGGAAAGCATGCATCGTTGAATGATGAGTCCGGATCCCCGGCATCGATGCAGGGTGAACCCACGGTGAGGTGGAAGTCATCTTCATCGGCGAACAGCGGATCTGAATCCATGTTACCTTCCAACCATAGCAGCTCGCATCCAGGATCCACATAGACAACGGACTCTCCCCCCTGGACGTCGCTGTAGCTCACAGTGATCGCCGAAGTGTAATCCGTCGGTCCGATCCATATTTCCGGCCCTTGCGGAGCGCGATCCATCCACAGGACGCAGTTGGTGATCGTCAGATTTGATTTGTAGCAGTGGATCCCGCCGCCTTGATCGGCATGATTTCCATAAAAGATGCAGTTCTGCATTTTCCGGTTGTCGTACTGATAAGAATAACAATATAAGCCGCCTCCATAGGGGGCGCTGTTGTAGGCTATTATACAATTGTCCATGAGGAATGAGGCGTGGTGGGAGTAAATCCCGCCGCCCTTCTCGACGGCCATGTTTCCAGTGATAGAGCAGTGGGTGAAGGTGGGTTCGGCGCTGTCCTTGCAATAGACGGCGCCTCCCGATCCGGCGCTGTTATCCGCAAAAGAGCAGTGCGTAATCATGGGGGAGCTCCCGTGGATGCTGATTCCACCTCCCAGATCCGATCTGTTTCGGAAGATCGAACAATTCATTATGCTCGGAGAGGAGGAGCAACGGATCGCACCACCATATCTAGAGCTCGTATTGTCTGAGATGACACAGTTCACGATGAATGGATCGGACGAATGACTGCAGCCAACTCCGCCGCCGTAGTAGGTCGCGACGTTTCCCATGATCGTGCAGTTCGTAATCGTCGGGGATGAGGAGGAATCGCAGTGGACTCCCCCACTGCTTTTCGCGGTGTTCTCGAGGATCGTGCAGCCCACGATCGTCGGGGAGGATTCCTTGCAATAAATCCCGCCCCCATAAGTATATCCTTGATCGATATAACCACGATTTCCGGAAATCGTGCAGTTCTCGATGGTCGGTGAAGAATTCAAGCAGAAGAGTCCGCCTCCATATCTGGCATGGCCATTGCGGATCGTAAATCCGTCCAGGAGCGACCACTCGGATTCGCCGTTCGAGAAGGTCACCACCGATCCGGCCTGGTTCCCATCGATGATCGTCACCTCGGCTCCCTCCTCGCTCCGGACCGTGATGGCCTTACCGAGGAAGTCTATGTTCTCCGGATAGGTGCCGGGAGAGACAATGACGAGACCCCCCTCCATGGCGGCGTCGATTCCGGCCTGGATCGTCGAGTAATCAGCGGGAACATGGATCATGTTGTAGCACTCGGGATCGGTGTCTACCAGGCCGTCACAATCGTTGTCCTGATCGTCGTCGCAATTTCCGGCTACCGCGCTTTCCATCACTCCGGGGTGGACATCCGGTGCGGTATCGTCGCAGTCCCCCGCACAGATCATCCAGCCATCCCCGTCGGCATCGGCCTCATCATCGCCTATTGTGCCGTCGCAGTCATTGTCCTTTCCGTCGCAGAACTCATCAGCACCGGGGTAGGTATCCACATCCGAATCGTCGCAGTCTGAACCGCCGCAGTCCGCATCGATGTACCCGTCTCCGTCATCATCGTCACAACAGTCCGTGTCCATCAAGTCCACGAGTCCGTCACAATCCTCGTCAATCCCACTGTCGCAGATCTCGTCGGCGCCCGGATAAACGACTGGATCGCTATCGTCGCAGTCGTATCCTCCGCAGGTTGGATCGCCATAACCGTCCATGTCCGCATCCCAGCAATCAGCATACTCATCCGCTCCCATATCGAATCCGGCCCTCTGGGGTCTCACGTCGCCGTCCAAGTCATTGTAGACTCCCGCGTCAATGCCCGAATCAATACATGGCGAGCTCAAGGTAAGGTGGTAGTCTCCTTCGCCGCCGAAGAGCGGATCGGAGTCTATGTTCCCCTCTCCCGTCCATCCCCCCTGGATATCCGAGTAGGTGACCACCGGTGATCCCACATGTACGTATATTCCCGGCCCGGAAGGAGCAGAATTCCCCCACACAATGCAGTTCGTGATCGTCAGGGAGCTATAGCAATCTATCGCCCCGCCGTACGAGTCGGCGCTGTTTTCCGAGATTGTGCAATACAGGATCGTCGGTGTGGAGCTGGTACAGTAGATCCCGCCGCCAACGAGAGCGCTGTTTTCCGAGATCGTGCAGTTCGTGACCGCCGGGTGGGACTCGAAACGGCAGCTCATGCCCCCGCCGGCCGAGCTGGCGCTGTTCCCCGAGATCATGCAGTTCATGATTCTCGGGGAAGTCCCTGAGCACCAGATCCCGCCTCCGTACCAATGATGGCCATTGGTGAGCGTAAATCCATCCAGGACCGTATCTTCGGACTCACTGTTTTCGAATGTCACAACGGGCCCGGCACCTCTCCCGTCGATCAGCGTCGCCTTCGCACCCGCTTCGCTCTGGACCGTGATCGACTTGCCCAGGAAGTCAAGGTTTTCCTCGTAGGTGCCCGGGGCCGCCAGCACGAGATCTCCCTCTGCGGCCGCATCGATCCCGGCCTGGATCGTGGGCTGATCCGCCGGGACATGGATCGTTGCGGCGAGAACGGGGCTGTTCGAAAAGGTGAAGAAAAAGACGAGGAAGGAATAACGGACGCGTCTCTTCATTGTTTGACCTCCAGGGAAGGGCCGGGACATGATGAAGATTGCTAAAATGATCTTACATTTATTTAAATAAGTTCTCAATGATGAATCCGAGCTAATCCACCGGCTTTGCCGGTGGATTAGCTCGGATTTAGGCTCATGAACACCTTTGTGTGGTAGGCTATAGAATTGAGTGTTCGAATAAGGAGTCTGTATGAATATTATGAAGCTTCCGGTCCGTCGATAGGCTCACCGGCAACACGTAAAATCCACTGTGTTACGGTTTTGATTATACTGGGGACGACATGGCGACGACCATCGTAATAGGCCCGGATTCCTCGAACACTACCAACCCGTTTGAACAGATGGTCGCAACCACGAAATAAAATACTTTCGACGTCGATACCCGTTGATGTTGCGGCCCTGTACAGCAGTTCGGCGTCGCGTGTTGACACTTGCTGATCTTGATCCCCTTGCAGAATGAGCAGTGGACAGTGAATATCCGTGACTAAACGCAGTGGATCTCGATCGAGAAGCTCAGCGTACCAACGATGCATATGTTTCGCTGCATAGATTTTTGGGGGCACCGTCTCGGGCGTCCAGTCCCTTACGTCACGGACGCAATGGAAAAGGGACTTCAGTTCTTCGATTTGGAGTGCCAGATTTTCCCTGCTCAACCCCAGTTCTTTTGCTTGGATTCTCACCTGATCTTCCAGAACAGAATCGATAGGTCTTCCCGCAGTCGCCATCAGGATGATTCCGTCGATACGCTCGCAGTCGCCGGCCAGGATCAACGCGATTAAACCTCCTTGGCTGTGTCCGATGAGGAAAATCGGAAGGCCGTTAGTTTCAGGTCTGGAATATAGAAAAACGAGTGCCGCCTGAGCATCATCAACGATCCGCTCAAAGGAGAATTCATAAAGGTCCGGGCCAAGCGCGGTTTTCCCCGCTCCACGTTTGTCGAAGCGAAGGCTTGCTATCCCATGGCCGGCGATTCGGTCGAGAAGTTCATGATAGCCGAGGTCCACACCATTGCTTATACCGTGGCGGTCATGTCGCCCCGAACCGCCGATGAAAAGCGCCACGGCTCGTGTTGCTATCCCCGCCGTCGGCAGCGCTAGGGTTGCACCCAGATCGACGACCGGGCCCGGAATCATGACATCGACGAGATTGACCATATTAGTCGGGGGAGGACGATATTTCTTTGGTCGAACCTTTTCTGAAGGAGTCCCTTTGCTATCGTACCAACGGGGTAGTTTGGCTTTAGCTCGGAGGATGGAGATTTCTTTGCTGGGCAGGATGAGCTCTTCGATCCAGCCCTCTTGGCTAAGCCGAATATGCTCTTCCAAAGAGCTGAATAACCCTTTCCTGTTATCGGTCAATTCGTATGGAATGATTTGGAGGGAATCGGGAGAAAAAAAAGCGCCATAGTATGGAAGGGCATTCTCGTCTTTGAGTAGCCGGATTTTCAGTGCGAGTTGAGGAACCATATTGCCTGCAAGGAGGAAATCCGCACCTTCCCAAATTCCCTTATTCACCGATCCATCGGGGAGAGTCGCGGTTATCGCCGTATCGCTGAAATGGATCGTGAATTTTTCCTTGCCCAACCGCTGTTCATAGAGTACGGGGCGATAATCCTCCGTGCACATAAGCCTGGATTCCAGGCGGACGGGACTGCCCCTGTGTCCAAGCACGCGGACATCGACTTCCCGAATAAAGATAAAATGGTGTAGATCGAGCGTATGGATGGATTCAAGGAAGTCCACCTTGTCAGGAATACCTCTATATATCCCCCAAGCACGGATGAACGTCTTATCTTTGAGCTTCGTCTCGTAGCAAATAGACCAACCAGATTCAATAATGTTTGATATTCCCAATACCAAATTCCCCTGGAATAGGATCTTAAACGAACCAAAGTCCTTGAGAGTGATCCCTCGATAAATCCTGAATCGAAAGGCCTCCGGCACCTCGTTTAATATGTAGAAAATATGCGCACAAATGACTCGCCCCTTGTTCGATGAGCGACCTGTGATATTGCTCGGCAACGGTCTGTTTTATCTCGCTCGATGCTGCTGAAGCCGTACTGACGAGACCATCGAAATAGACGGATCCTGGTTCGAGGGGGTGGTGGGCGGTTACTGTGATAAGAACATGCATACCCGCCTCTTGTGCCCATGCGTCTAATCTCTCTAAGCTCAGCGGGAGAATGCCGTCGCTCAAGCAGGTCCCGATTAGCTGTGCTGTTCCATCGTCCGCCATAGCTGCAGGCAGACCATCCAGAATGCGCCACGTGATCCGCATTCCGTCACTGCCGCCGTGTCCGACGAAGGGATAGTCGACCGTGTCGGGAAAAGGCAGGAGTGGTGGGTTGGCTATGATTGTATCGAAGGTCTTGCCATGCACCGGCTTATAGAGGTCGCCACAACAAACGGTCACCGCATCCTCGCAGTCGTTCAGCATGACGTTGATTTCGGCCAGCGCCACGGCCACAGGATTGATTTCGACTGCTGTTATTGTTCGAGTGAAGAGACCACAAAAAAGGGATTGGATACCCGGTCCGGCGCACAGATCGAGGCACCGCCCTCCTTTTTTTGGACGCAGGCGAAACAGCAATGCCACCGAGTCGTCTCCGAAGTAGAGCGTTGGATTGACTTGTGGCTTTTGGCAGAACAGCCATATGCCGAATGTGTTGAGCAAAACCAAATTGGGAGTATGAATCCGGCCGTCCTCCGTGGCCACGAGAAGTCCATACTCGAGAAGCGGATCAATTGAGCCGTCTAGTCCCAAAATAAGCGCAGTTTGACTCGGTTGTAGCTCACTCGAGAAACAAA
>CAZFWM010000419.1:0-6209 GCA_964522545.1 uncultured Thermodesulfobacteriota bacterium | reverse complement strand
CCCATGGTGGTCCTCGACCTGAGCCCCTTCGTGGCGGGTCTGATCCTGGCCGGGCTCTGGGCCGCCGACGTCTCCACGGCCTGTGCCCTGCTCCTCGGCAGCGCCACCCTCGTGGTGGACGACATCCTCAAGCGATTCTTCTTTCCCCGCCTCGACGCCCGGGGCGAGTGGCTCGCCTCGAGGGGTACGGTGCTCCTCATCAGCCTGGTTACCTATTGCATGGCCACCGGCGTCTCGGGGATTCTCAAGACCCTGCTCGCAGGGCTGGCACTGAACGCGGGCTTTGCCGTGATCGTCTGTACGACCCTCTTCTGCCCCTCCCTCTGCCGGAGGGGGAGCGCCCTCTGGGTCCTGCTGGCCACAGGGGCCGGCCTCGGGGCCTGGTTCGTCGTGCCCAAGGGGTGGCACGTCTTTCCCCATCCGGTCTTCTACACCCTCATCGCGGCCGTGACCGCTTTTGTGATCGTGGCTTTGGTGGATCGTCGGAGGGTAGGGGCTATCTAGCGCCGCAGCCGGATCTTCAGGAAAGCGATGAGTGCTAAAGGGAACAGGTAGACCAGTACCGATGTGGCCAGAGCGCTTCGATCGGCCGCCCGGTAGAGGGCGCACCCGCCACCGCCACCACCTCCTCCGTCATTTTCCTCGGGCTCCGGCTGGGGGGGCTCGCCTTCGCCCATACAGGCCGACAGTGCGAGCAGGCCGAGGGCCTCGACGAGCAGGCAGGGCCCTTCGTCGGTCGCGCCGTCGCAGTCATTGTCGGCAAAGTCGCAGACCTCCGGGGCGTCGGGGTAGGTGAGGGGGTTCGAGTCGTTGCAGTCGACCGGGCCGCAGGGGCCGCCCTCGGCGAAGTAGGTGTCGCCGTCCGAGTCCGTGCAGATGGGCTCATCGGGGCGGATGTCGAGTGCCAGTGCAACGGGGCGGTGGTCAGAGACGATGTCGAAGTAGTAGTGGTAGTAATCGTCGACGCACTGGGTCTGAACGCGGGAGCCTTCCGAGTCGATCTCGTCGAAGAGGTCGCGCGTAACGAGGATGTGGTCGATCATGCTGTAATGGGGCGGGTGGGGCCAGGACTCCTGGCCGCTTATGCCGCAGATTTCCATGGTGGCGAAGTAGAAATGGTCCTCGTCCTCGATCAGGTTGAGGAAGACATTTTGCGCGGGTGGCTCGTCGATTTCGTCGTTGAAGTCCCCCAGGACGATGATGTTCTGCTTACCCGGCAGACCGATCCATTCCAGCAGGTGCTCCCCGAGGGCCTCGCTGGCGGCCCGTCTCCGGTCCTCGCTGCCGTCGCAGCACTTTAGGTGGAGATTGACGGCGATGAGGGGAACTTCGCGCCAGCGGAACTCCATGATATAGGGCCCCCTGGGGAAGGCGTAGAAATCATCGGTGAAGATCTGGTAGGTCCTGTCTACGTCGATGGTCTGGGTGTTGTACAGGTAGGCCACATTCTCGTATTCGCCGCTCGCGCGAACTCCGTCCCACCCCGGGAGCAGATCGACGAGGGAGTCGAAGGCGCTCGGGCTCACGATCTCCTGTAGGGCGATCAGGTCGAGGTCCAGGTCCCCGACGATCTCTGCGACCATATCGATGGTTGCCTGATCGTCCTTTGGGAACCACTCGATGTTCCAGGTCATGATGTCGAAGGAGTGGTCCGAGCCGAAGGGGGGGCAGCTTCTTTCCGTAGCATGAGTCGGCAGGCCTGTGCAGAGGAGGGCGATCATGCAGGCCGCGAGGGCCGGTGCGTATTTTTTCATGAAGAACCTCTGTATCGGGTAATGGCCCGATTCATCGGGCCCTTTCTTTCAGGACGCAAAAAAATGTCGCCCCTGTATTCTACATTATATGCGCCGGGGTCGTAAGGTAGTCCGGCCCTGTCTAGGAGCCGAGCTTCTCTTCCACCCTCTCCGCCACTTCGTCTGCCGTTGTTCGAGCAGACTCGAGCAGTTTCTTCGCGGCCGACAGAATCTTGCCCGCCTCTTCGTCCCCCTCGAGATCGACGAGGTTCACCTTGACGTTGTACCAGGCCCCCTCCACCGCCGCTCTGCCGGCCAGTGCCGCCACACCCGCGTCGGTGACGGCGCTCGCCAGGCCGGACCGGGCCGTCTCGCGGGCCAGCTCGAGGGCCTCCCGGGCCGCCGCCATCACGCCGAGGGGCACGCGCGAGGCCTCCAGGGTGGCCGCGCGGACCGCCCCGGCCTTCTCCTCGGAGGGGAGCTTCAGCCGGAAAGCGGCCATGAGGTCCGCGAAGGCCGCGGTGTCGTCGTCCACGGCATCCAAGAGCCGGGCCTTGAGGGCCTGGGCCCTGAGTGCCACGGCCTTCATCTCCCCCCGCACCGTTTCATCCTTCCCTTTGGCGGCACTGAGGCTTGCGACCATGGCCGCGAGAGCCGCCGAGAGCGACCCGCACAGGGCCGCCGCGCTTCCGCCGCCCGGCGCAGGGGTGTCCTCGGAGAACTTGTCCAGCAGACCGGACAGGGTGTCGCGGACCAGGGGGCGGGAAGGGCCGCCGAGGCGGTACTCGATGATCTTCTCGTCGGTCGTGAAGGGCCGAAGCTCGCCCAGGCCCAGGGTCTGGACGGCCATGCGCACGAGCTCCCGCTCCGGGGCGGCGGGCGAGCGCCCCTGCTTCTCGCGGAAGTAAGCGCCGGCCCGAGTCATTACCTCGAGGGGAACCAGGCCGACCAGCTCGCTCCCGGTGACGCGCACCCCGATTTTTTCGGCCTCCTCGCAGGCAGCCTCGAAGACAAGGTGCAAGGGACTCACGTCGTAGTCGGTCAGGTTCATGGAAACCTGGGCCATGTTGTAGTCGTCCATGTACCACCCGATGGCCCGCACCTTTTTAAAGCGACCGGGAATCTTCACCGAGGTGCCGTCCGGGTTGCGCACGATCTTTCCCTGTTCGTCCCTCTTGGCCCGTCCCATCTCGCGCAGGGCAAAGGCGATCCGGTTGGCCAGGCGGGTGTCCCGGGTGTTGAGGTTGACGTTGTAGGCGATGAGGAATTTCCGGGCTCCCATGACCGTGGCTCCGGAGCGTTCGTTGAACGCGGGCTCGCCGAAATCGGGCGCCCAGGCCGGGTCGCGGAGCTTTTCCGCGAGCCCCTCGTACTCCCCCTTGCGCACGTCGGCCAGGAGGCGGCGCTCCGGCCGCGTGGCGGCCTCCTCGTAGAGGTAGATGGGGATGCCGAGCTCCCGGGCCACGCGCTCGCCCACGCGCCGGGCCAGCTCCACGCACTCGGCCATGGTCATCCCGGAGACCGGGATGAAGGGGAAGACATCGGTGGCCCCCATGCGGGGGTGTTCACCCTTCTGGGTTCGCATATCGATGAGCTCGGCCGCCTTGGCAATGGCCTGAAAAGCGGCCTCCTCCACCGCCTCGGGAGAGCCGGCGAATGTGACGACCGTGCGGTTGGCGTCGGCGCCGGGATCCACGTCGAGAAGGAGGGCGCCGTCGATCCCCTCGATGGCGGCCGCGATCTCGTCGATCACCTTGCGGTTCCGGCCCTCGCTGAAATTCGGGACGCACTCGACGATCTTCATGGGGATCTCCTTATTCTCAACTTGATTTGCGTGGGGAATCCAGTTGTTTCCGTTTAAGGATTTTAACGCAGAGTCGCAGAGACGCAGAGAAAAAATACAACGGCGGAAGGTTTTTTGTCATTTAGGTCCTTCGCTTCACTCAGGATAAACTCCGCGAGAAATCTTTCCGATGGCATATTATGAAAAGATAAGATTTCTCCCTGCGGTCGAAATGACAGATCCTGCTTTTCATAAAATCAACAATTGTCAAGCGTAAAGGTTTGAATCGCTTTATTAACAATCCTCTGCGTCTCTGCGTTAAAAAATCTGAGAGTAAAAGTCCGCCCAAGGGCGATCAGTGCAACCGTATCAATCTAGCCCATTCCTAAGGGACGGCGCAAGAACCCCTCTTTTCAGCGTCTCGGGCGGCGGGAGCGGCTCGGATCCCTCGGGGGCGAAGATCGGGATCCGGTCGAGCGGCGTGTGCATGATGAGCGTCCTCGGCCCCTCGTAGGTCTTTCCGCTCCAGTAGTAGGTCCACCTCCCCTGCGGGAGGTAGACCATCTTGAGCCGCTGGTAGGACTTCCAGACCGGGGCCACAAGGATTTCGTCGCCGTAGAAGAACTGATCCCACTCCCGCCAGCAGCGCTCATCGTCGGGGAAGAGGAGGAACATGGGCCTCACCATGGGCATCCCGGTCTCGTGGGCTTCGACGGCGAGGTCATAGGAGTAGTCCCTGAGGGCCGTGTGCAGGAGCGCATAGGTGCGGTAGATGCGGATGAGCTCTTCGTCGTAGTGGGGGAGCCTTCTCATGTCCCAGGGGGCGTGGGCGCCACGGCCGCCGATCTCCATGATCGGGTTGAAGCAGCTCATCTCCAGCCATCGTGCAAAGACCTCCCTGGACGGGTCTGTGCTGTAGCCGCCCGTATCGCTCCCCCAGATCGGCATTCCCATGAGCCCGGCCCGCTGGCAAGCTATGACGGCGCTACGCAGGCCGAGGTTGGTGGAGGCCGTGTCCCCACCCCAGAAAATGGCGTGCTGCTGGCTTCCGGCAAAACCGGCCCGGGGCAGCACGATGAATTCGTCGAAGTGCTCTGCGAGGCCCTCGTGGTAGGCCTTGGCGTAGAGGCGGGGGAAGTCATTGTGAACCTCCCGGCCGGTGCGGCCGTCGAAGTAGATGTCTTCCAGGCGGCTGGGAACCACCTCCTCTGCCCGGTCGAGCTTGAATCCCACGACCCCGGCGTCGAGGAGGTGCCTGTATTTCGATGCGAGCCAGTCGAGGGCGGTCGGGTTGGTGAAGTCGAGGACCTTGGAGCTCCCGGGCGCAAGGTAGCCGAGGTCGGCCGCCTCGGCGCGCATCTCGCCGTAGGCCCACGGGGCGGTCCAGAGGAGGAATCGGATCTCCCTGGATGCGAGCCACTCGACCATCCCCTCGAAGTCGGGCAGCCGCTCCAGATCCGGGTCGAAGTCGTCGAAGCCGAAGCTACCCGTGGCCCAGGGCCTGTCGACCCAGTATACGTGGCACGGGATCCCGAGCTCTTCGAACATGGCGATGTCCTCGTAGACCTGTGCGTTGTAAGGGCTTGGGTTCGGAGTGCCGTCGTACAGGGTCGGCGGATTCTCGTGCTCGTCGCGCCAGCGCCACACGCCGAAGGCCCACCGGGGCGGGAGCCAGGGCCTGCCGGTGAGTTCGGTGTAGAGGTCGAGGATCTCGGGAAAGGACCCCGGAAAGACGTGATACCGCAGGGTCCCTCCCTCGAAGGCGAACCGTATGCCCTCCCGGTCGCAGGAGGCCATGTCGAAGTCGCCGGGCCAGGTGGTCTCCGCGTAGAGGCCGTACCCGCCCGAGGCGAGGTAAAAGGGAGTGTAGAGGGAAAGGGTCGGCTTGACGTACATGTCGACCACGTGCCCCCTTCGGTCGAGGCTTGGCCTGACCCATGGCATCCAGCTCAGGTCCTGGGGCCCGTCCACGAGTCGCTCGGTCAGACCGTGCAGGTGCTCATCCCGGGGAGAGAAGATGAGGTCCCCCATGCGGTCGGGGGGATCAGGGGTCAGGGGCGTGATCTCGAGGCGCACCGCACCGACCCGGTCCGGGCCGACCGAGATCTCGACCTCCGTCAGAGGGTCCTCGGTGGAGCATCGAAAAATCCGGGCTTCCCCTTCGGTACGCTCCTCCAGGACGTCCAGGACGTGGATCTTTCTGCAGCCGCGCTCCAGGAAGATAGATCCTTTGCCGCACCGGGACCTCTGGGTGAATATTTCCAGTCCCTGGTCATCCAGGATGGAGATCCTGAATGGGCTCGGGTCGACCCGGATGGTGTAGCCGGACAGGGGGCCGGTGTGAGTTGCCCCGGCGCCGGTAATCGGGGGACAAGCCAGGAGGATCGCCCCCGTCACTGCCAGAGCGAGACATATCTTCTGTTTCATTTCGAACTCCGTGAGAGCAGTCGTTTTTCAGCGCACACTATCTAATCAATATCCTCCCAACATCGCAAGATCCAGAGGCCTTATCCTTGAATATGAGCTATCTGGACGGACTGTGTCGAATTATGATAATCGTTTGGGCTCGTACACCCTTGGAGAATTTTGTCCGTTCCATTAATTTAATCGCATAGGAAACCCAATTCGCCCCTCATCCCGTCATCCCCGCGAAAGCAGCGATTTTGTAGGGACGGTTTATTGTTCTTGTCGCA
>CAZFWM010000418.1:0-6255 GCA_964522545.1 uncultured Thermodesulfobacteriota bacterium | reverse complement strand
GAACTTTCCCTCTGATCTAGTCGGAGTATGCTTCAGAACTCGGTACTCTCAAGTTTATTAAAAAATGTGAAGGAAAGGGCCGGGGAGAGAGAGTCGAATAAAATAAAGACCTTACATGATCACTCTCTGTTTCGCCTTATAGAGTGGTGCCCTCCCAAAGAGGCGCTGAAAAAGAAGTATGTATGAGCCGCCCCCCCCGGGAAATCTCACAAAGTGCCGGATAATGTAACCCTGGTGTACATAATTGTGACCTCGGATTCATCGATCGACTAGGTTTTCATTTTGGAAAATATGGAATAAGATTAACGGGCGTGTACTGAAAAAAGGAGGCGGAGCCATGCTTTTCGATATTGGCGTTCTCGTAACCGTTTTGCTCACTTTCCTTGTCGGGGCGTTGATAGGGCTGGCCCGGTACCTCGTGACGATACTTGCCCTGTGGGTCGCCATCCGACTCTCCGGGCCGGTGGGAGGGATTGCGGCGGAGCTCCTGGCGCCCGACATCTTTGCCCAGCCTGGATGGCCCCAGATCGCCATGCGCTCCATTACGGGCCTCGTCATTTTTTCATGCGTAATGATCGCGGGCCTCTGGATCATGCGGCGCCTAATGCGCCAGGGGACTCTCAAGTGGATCAACCGCATGGCCGGAGCGGTCGCCTTTGCCGCCCTGGCCCTGGTCTCCTGGGCGATCGTCATATGGGGATTGCAACTGCTGCCCGATAATGCTCTGGCCAAGCTCGACAGGATCGATGCGGAGCTCAACGAGTCCATCTATGCGCGGCTGATCGCCTCGAGTAATCCCTTGTTCGATTCGGAGCAGAGCGAAATGGTGTTGGGGCTCATGAAGCTACTCGGCGAAGAGGGGCGACCGTCACAAGGAGGCCTGTCCGGAGACGAAGGGGATGCACTCAGACTGCTCGAATCGGTTAATGAGATATACCGGATCAAAGGGGAGAGCGGGCTTGATGGAGCGGATCTTTCAGAGACATTGAAGATTTTCGAAGAACTCCTGGACGAGGTGTCCGAGCGTCAGGAGAGGGAAGGGGACGGGGCTAACGCCAGGGTGAAGGAGAACCGGCCATGACGATGAAGGAGCTCGATTCGCTCCGCAAGAAGATCGACAAGGAGAATATAGAAATTCTGGAAGCCCTGACCCGCCGGGCCGAGCTGATTCAGGCCATCGGCAAGTTAAAGACGCGCATGGGGCTCGACCTGTATGACCCGGTGCGAGAGACGGAGATGCTCGACGCCGTTGTCCGCCGGAGCCCCGGCCCGTTCTCCGTCGGCACGATCAAGCGGCTGTTCAAGGAGATCTTCAAGGCGTCACTGGATCTGGAAGAGGAGGAGCGCAGGCGCTCGCTCCTCGTGCACAGGGCCAGCCGGAAAGAAGAGACCGTCATTGCCGTGCGCGATCAGGTTATCGACGGAGCGAGTTTCCACATCATAGCCGGGCCGTGTGCCATCGAAAGCATGGACCAGCTCGACGCCATAGCGAAACACCTCTCCTCTCTGGGGGTTCGGTTCCTTCGCGGCGGGGCCTTCAAGCCCCGGACCTCTCCGTACAGCTTCCAGGGACTAGGCGAAAAGGGGCTGGAACACATGAAGACCGTGGGGGAGCGCTACGGCATGGTCACCGTGACCGAGGTGATGGACGTCGAAAGCATACCTCTGGTAGGCCGGTTCGCCGATATCCTCCAGGTCGGTACGCGCAATATGCACAACTTCCGGCTCCTGGAGTCGTTGGGGAATCAGGACAAGCCGGTCCTCCTCAAGCGCGGTTTCATGGCGACCATCGAGGAGTTTCTTTTTGCGGCCGAGTACATCGTCTCAAGAGGCAACAACCGCGTCATCCTGTGCGAGCGCGGAATCAGGACCTTCGAGCGGTTCACCCGCGCCACCCTGGACATATCCGCGGTGGCGCTGCTCAAGCAAGAGACGCACCTGCCGGTCTGGGTCGACGTGAGCCACTCGGCCGGTAGAAAGGACATCGCCCTGCCGCTTGCACAGGCGGCGCGGGCCGTTGGGGCAAACGGCCTGATGATCGAAGTCCACAACAATCCCCCCGTGGCGCTCTCCGACGCGGATCAGCAGCTCGACCTAGAAGAGTTCAATGCGTTTCTGGAAGGGTTTAACAGTCAGGGCGTGTAATCCCTTATGGGGGGCGATGGCTGGGGGAGCTAGAGAGCTGAATGCTGTCAGCTGATCGCTTGCGGCTCCGCCGCATACGGGCCTACTCGATAGCCGCGACGACTTTGTAGCCCGCTGTGGTCAGGGCGTCCACAATAGGGCTCAGGCTCCTCGCCTTGAGTCGGAAGAAGTATATGCGTTCTTCCAGATTGGAGTGGGCCGACATGGCAACGCTGATGATGCTACCCCGCGTGCTCTTTATGATATTGCAGACATCGTCATAAGCCCCTTTTTTGCGGCCCAGCACGACGTCGAGGCGCACGCTCGAGCCTATGATGCTCATGATCTCCATCAGCACTTCCAGCAGGTCGGTCAGGGTGAGGATGCCCACGAGGCTCCCGTTCTCGACAACAGGGAGGCCGTCGATCTTGTGGTAATGGAGCAGACTGGTAGCCTGTTCAATATCGGTGTGGGGAGTAATGGTTATGGTTTTTTTCGGCATGATCTCCCGCACCGGCCGCTTGAGGGGGGACAGGGTGCTTTGGGCCTTGCTCTTGGACCGGGACGGGATCATGGCCCGGTGCAGGTCGCTCGCCGTGATCATTCCGAGCATCTTGTCCTTTTCGACGACGGGCAGGTGGCGAATGTTGTGGCGCTTCATCATGCGAATCGCCTTTTCCACGCTATCGTCCTTTTTGAGGGTGATGATCTTTTTCTTCATATGCTTTCCAACGATCATCGGTTACCTCCATATGGGTAGGTTTGACGGGTGAAGGGCTTTATGGGATACGAGATTACCTTACGGAGACCTGTCTGTCAAAAGGCTTTTCGACAGGGGCGGCCGGATTTCAGAGAAGTACATCGGCCCCGTCGATTGGTCAGGGGAGGTTGTCGGCACAAGGATCGAAAAGCTGATCAAAGGAGGGGCGGAACAGATTTGATAAGAGCTGCCTTACAATGTTCAGAAGACGTTGATTCCTGATATTTGGGACTGGCTCACGATGTGTGCGTCGCAGTTGTTGTCCTCGAAGTATTTCCGGACTTCTTCGGCCTGAGTGCGATCATTGGTTCTCATGACCACGATCTTTTTAATGTAATAAGCATCGAATTCCTGTTTGATCTCTGTGAAAGGCTTGTTGCCCCACAGCTCGTAGATCTTCTTGGCGGCAAAGTACTTGGCCCTCCGATCGTTCTCGACGACATCTACCACGAGCACGTACTCTCCCTCCCCTCGAAAATCCTTGTGATCTACTTTCGACGCTCTGGGCCGATTCTGAATTTTTCTCTTTTCGTCAGGCATTTCTCGCACCCCTGAAAGTGGATGGAACAAAACGGGCTATATAAATTCGGTCAAGGCCGCCTTGGCTCGCCTTGTACCTCACTCCTTTATGGTGTAGGTCCCTCCGGGCTTCGCTGCCTTTTCCTTTTTTTCAGCCTCTTTCTCCATGTTTTCGTATGGGCATCCCCCCGGAGGCGGGCCGGTCCCCCAGGGCGGGACGTGTTTGGGTACGAACTGGACATTGCCCATTTGCTTGAGCTCATTGAGCGTCTCGGTAGAGGATCGGGATGCTGACGGGGTGAAGCTGGACAGTACCTTCTTGAGCTTTCGGCTCCCGCAATTCTCGCACTTCCTCCTCCAAAAACCCCATTCGTCGACCTTCTCATAAAAGGAGCTTACAGTCCCGCATTTCTTGCATTCATATTCGTAGATCGGCATCCGGATTATCCTATTTCCATATTCTTGCTATTTTCATGCCTAATGAATCAGTGTTGTGGATCATTACAAAAAAATTCTACTGAAAACGATCTGTGCGGTCAATAGAGTGCGGACGACGCGAAGGCGTTGACCGGGTTCAAGTGATATACTAGCATCTTCTTCGTAATTTATCTGCAAGATGGATATGACAAAGGAGATCATCGGTGAGCCCCAGCCTATATGACCCGATCCGGATCGCCGGCCTCGATGTGCGCAACAGGATCGTGATGGCCGCAATGCATCTGTGCTCCGCAGAGGACGGCCATGCGGGAGACCGGATCATCGGCCTCTACACTGAGCGGGCCGTTGGAGGCGTGGGCCTGGTCGTGGTGGGAGGATTCTACTCCGATATCGGCGGTCGAATCGCCTCGAACCAGCTGGCCATCGATAGTGACGATCGCCTTCCCGGCCTTGCGCGTCTCTGTGAGGCCGTGCACAGAGAGGGGACCGGCATTGCAGCCCAGCTCATCCACGGTGGGAATTTCTCCATACCCCGGCTCACCGGCCGGGACCCTGTCTCTGCCTCGGACGTCCCGTCCCGGGTCTTCAAGGTGACTCCGCGCCCGCTGAGCGAGGATGGAATAGCCGCCGTGATCCAGTCCTATGCATCCGGCGCTCGACGCGCCGTCGAGGCCGGATTCGACGCCGTGGAGGTCCACGGAGGCATGGGCTACCTGATCAGCCAGTTCCTTTCCCCTCTGACCAACAAACGGACCGACCGGTACGGAGGGGACCTGGAAGGAAGGATGACCTTCGCCTGTGAAGTGGTGGCTGCGGTCAAGGCCGCGGTCGGCGAGGATACACCGGTCTTTTTCCGCATGTCGGGGCTCGACCTGATCCCGGAGGCTCCCGGCCTGGAGGAGAGCCTTGTCGTAGCCCGGATGATCCGCCGGGCCGGCGCGGACGTCATCAATATCGCCCCGGGCTGGCACGAGAGCGATGTGCCGCTCCTGGTCCACCATGTCCCCGTGGGTGCCTACATCTTCGTGGCTCGGGAGATCAGAAGGGCCGCGGGCGGGCCCGTGGCCGCCTCGGTTCGTATCAACGATTTTCACCTCGCCGAAGAGATCGTATCGTCCGAGCAGGCGGATCTCGTGGCCATGGGCCGGGCACTGCTCGCCGATCCCGAAGCCCCCAATAAGGCGAGGACGGGGCGCCACAGAGAGATACGGCGCTGTCTGGGGTGCAATCAGGGGTGCATGGATGTGGCGGCCGAGCACAGGCCGGTCACCTGCACGGTCAACCCCTCTGTAGGTCGAGAGGGAGGGACGCGCCTGGACAGAACCGCAATTCCTCGGAGAATCCTTGTCATCGGGGGAGGCCCGGCCGGGCTCGAGGCGGGCAGAACAGCCGCCCTGCGCGGCCACGCCGTGACTCTGATGGAGCGGGGCCCTGCGCTCGGGGGCAAGCTCAGACAGGCCGGAGAGATCCCGCACAAGGAGGGATATGGCGATCTGATCCGGTACTATGAAGGGGAGTTGGCCAGACTGAAAGTCCATGTCAGACTCGAAGAGGAAGCGGACGAGGATCGAGTGAAATCGTTTCAGCCGGACGCCGTTATCTTGGCCACAGGATCTGAGCCGATCCTCCCGGATATCTCGGGGCTCGACTCCGTGGGAGCCCTCACAGCGGAAGAGGTGCTCCTCGAACGCGTCCCACTAGGCCGGAGGGTGCTCGTGGTGGGAGGGGGGAGCCTCGGATGCGAGCTGGCCCTGTACGCCGCACGAAATTCCACGGTGCCGCCCGATGTGGCCTGCTTCATGGCGGAGAACCGGATCCTCGATGCGGGGGGGGCATTCGAGAGGATCACTCAGAGCTGGAGGGAGGTCACGATCGTCGAGATGGCCAGGCGGATCGGCCGGGGAATGGGGAGAGCCATGCACAAGGCCACCATGCGGGAGCTGGCCGGACTTGACGTTGCCATGATGCCCCTGAACCGGGTGACCGCGGTCAGGCGTGATGAGGGAGAGAAGGCGGGAGAGATCGTGGCCGAGCTGGGTAAGGACGGAGGCAGGTCGGGTGAGCTGCGTGCGGATTCGCTCATCGTGGCCGCAGGAGAAACCCCGCGGGACGGGCTCGCCGAGACCTTGCGTGCTATGTCGGTTGAGGTCTACGTGGTCGGGGATGTCTCCGGAACGGGCGACCTCCGCAGCGCCATAGCACAGGGCTTCGAGGCCGGGCGGTCGGTGTAGTGTCGTCAAGTTGTTCTTGAGATTTTTTTTCGCGCAGAGCCGCAGAGCTCGCAGAGAAAGCTTTTCAAATAGTATTCGCTCATTCTCTGCGTCTCTGCCGCGCCAAATTTATAGTGGAGTTTTTATATTTTCAGCAATTTTTCAGTCAATTTTGAATATACGCTTTCCACTGGTGACGGTCAA
>CAZFWM010000417.1:0-6267 GCA_964522545.1 uncultured Thermodesulfobacteriota bacterium | reverse complement strand
AAGATAATCCAAGGGGAATACGGAAAAAATCATGGATGTTGCGAGCGAAGCGAAGCAATCCCCCGGGTTCCGCAGGCCAATGGGCTCGGGGGATTGCTTCGGGGCTTTGCCCCTCGCAACGTCCCTTAATTGAATCCCTTTGAACGGATAAACAGCTTCCCCCTCATCATTCCCGGGGGCGAAGCGTATCCTTGGCACGCCACTCAAAGTAGTCCACATACCCGGTGAACTCCACGTAATACGGCTTGTCCCTGCTCATGTCGATCTGGAGGATCTTGCCCCCGAGCCATCTCGATCCCATCTTCACCTCGACCGGCATTCCGGTCCTGAAGATCACATCCTGTTCCCATGTGGGGACCTTCGGCTTTGATGGGGGTGGTGCCGTGCGATATTGAAAGATGTAGACCGAGATCCTGTCGTCGCCGGCCCCTTTCATCATCGAAACCTGGATGAAGTTGCGCCCGTTGTTCACGCCCACATTGGCCGCCGCATCGTCGAAGGGACCGTTCGAGAACCAGCTCCCGTAGGTAAAGCCCCTTCCCCCGCCGGAGCTTGAGGAAGCCTTGGTTTTGTACCACTTGATGATCTCCCCCATGGTCTTGAAGGTGGTGAACTGCCTGTACCGGTAGGTCGGAACATCGCCCCGGTCCCTGTCGAAAGAGAAGGGATCCACGATGTGCCGGTAGTTGCCCTCGTACCGGGGCATGTTCACGTAGGCGGAGTGCCTCGTGATGTCGACCTTGCCCCGGACCTCGCTCAGGAAGGGAGCAACAGGAACATTATGGATGTCCACGTCGTCGAAGCTGGACGGACCTTTCTGCTTTTCATCGTGGTCGTCGAACTCGAGTCGATCCATTTTCTCTTCGCTGACCGGCGTGCTCGTAGAGCCCCCGGATTCGGCCCAGGGAGGAGTTTGAGATTCGGCCTGGGGCTCGGACTGGGGGTGGGGTTGGGGGATAGGCTGGGGTTCGGCGGGGGCTCTGTCCAGCTCGACCGTCGATCGAATCACCTTGCCCTCTTTCAGAACGACCTCTTTCGAGCCGTAGACCATATATTCCTTTGATCCGACCTTCATGTAGCCGTCCGGCTCACCGAGAATCGAAAGGACCTTCGCTTTTGAGTCGCCCTTGTTTATCTCCTCCGCCACCGCAATCGTCACATAAAAGATCGAAAGAGACAGGCAAAACGAAATCAGCAATATCCTTTTCATGATCTTCTCCTACTTAGGGCTCGCCTTTTCCATGGAAGCCATTGCCTGATGGATGCTGTCCGGAACACCGTCCACCCGCTTGATATCCTCAAGCGAGCGAAAGAAGCCGTTCGAATCACGCCAATCGGTCAGCGCCCGCGCCACGTCGGGCGTTACGCCCGGGATCGTCATGAGCTCGACCGGGCCTGCCGTGTTCAGATTGATCGCCAGCGATGTGTCTCTCTTGCCGGACCAGACCGCCCGGGCAATCTTGAATTGCGAATTCAGAAGCCAGATCTCAGGCCCGATGTTGTCCCCCAGGGGAAGCTCTCCGGCGAGGATCTTCTCGAAGGTCTCTTTCCCTTCGGTCTGGAGCCTGGATGCAATGGCCTTGCTCTCGTTCCTGTCTCCGATCCTTCCGGCCCGGTTGAACCTGCCGAAGAGCTTTCGGAGGGAATTGGAGACCGTTGCAAAGCGCGTGGTGTACAGAAAGAGCCTGTAGATCTCCCTCTTCTCTTCCGGATAGACTTCCCCGTATGCCCGGATCAGCTCCGGCATGACCGGCCCCCACATCCCGCTCCTCTCCCACTCCGTCAGCCTGGCCCTGAGACGATCCCGCATCACGGCGATGAGCTTCAAGTTGACGTTCTCGTAAGGGCTGAAGTCCCTTTCGGGATCGATGTCGGCGGCCCCGGAGGGACAGAAGGGACGATAGAACTCCGCGGGCCGATACTTCTCTCCCAGCTCTCTGCTGTTGACGATCCGGTAGAACAGGGTGGACACCACCCCTTCGGAGGCCATCATCTGCTGCCCCGTCATCACGCGATCCGTGCAGAAAAGGGAGCTGGTGGCGTCATCCAGAAACAGCGCGTATAGATCCGGATCGGGTCCGTCCCATCCCGACGGAGGCACTTTGTCGTAGATGAAGAGGTTCCTCTTGACGCCGTGGGTCCGGAGCTCCCGGTCGTAGGCGCTGTGCCACGCATTCCGGAGGTCCAGTCCGGTGTCCCCTTTCATGAGCGAAAGAAGGTGGGGATTCTCCGTACGGTCCCTGGCCAGCGGCTGGAAGTGCTCCCCGTACCCCTCCCAAAAGGCCATCGAGTAATCGGTGACGACCATGCTCATGTGCATCTTCGTCGAATCGTGCCGAAGCCCGACCCCGAGGAGGTAGCCGGTGATCACGTGCCCCAGCTCGTGGGGGAAGATCTCTTCGAGCCGGCCCTCCTCCACGGACCGGGAATCGACCACGAGGTCCACATAGCCCGCATTCACGAACGCAGCAGGGCCGTCGCCATCCTTCAGGAAGAACCCTATCTTCCCGAACCCTCCCTGTCTCTTCGAGAGGTTCAGGTGTATGGGTTGATCGAGATCGAGCCCACCAACGGCCTCCGCCTGCCCGGAAGCTCTCCCCTCATGCCTCAGGTACGCCCGGGTACAGTCATACAGTCGGATCGCCTGGGCACAGAAAGTCTTCTCCAGTATCGAGGCGGCCTGCCGGGCAATGGGATCGTCCGGGGCGGCCGGGCGAAACAGAGGGTATTCCTCTCCATCCGGCCCACTTTGATACAAGGGCCTGCCCTCAGGATCGACGACGGGCTCGACGATCCGGAAGGCCTGGGGGCCGGGCTGAGCGCGGGCCGCGATCGGACAAACCAGGAGAGTGAGGCCGACGAGGCAGGCGGCGGACAGGCAAAACCGGCGTCCTACAGCGCCGTGCCGCACCGTCATGAGACGTCCTCCGGATCACTCATCTCCGGTCTCCTTTTTCCCCGGATCGACGATCTCGGGCGTATCGTCCCGGTCGGGGTGTTCGTGCCAGATCATGGTCATCTTGCCGGTCTCGGGATTCATGGAGTACCCCTCGGCCGAACCGTCGTCGCGGGAGAAGATCACTTGTGGGCTTCGATCATAGTCATCTTTCCTGTGAACCTGGTTGTCCCCGCAATATCCGGAGCCAGGACGCTTTCGGACAGTAGCCGGAAACCGGTCTCCGCCAGCAGATTGCGGACATGCGACGCAGTCGGGTAGAGGAAATCCGGGTCTGTCATGGAGTGCCTAAGCGCCCAGTGGGCACGCGACAGGGGCGCCAGGCCCTCGGCCGGCGCAAAGTAATCCGCGATCACGAACCGACCGCCGGGATTCAATGCATCCCTGATCTTGCGAAAAAGCTCCTCGCCATAGACGTTCACGTCGCATTCCAGAACCATGTCGAATCCCGACGGGAGAGGGTCGTCGAGGATATTGCAGGCGTGATAGCCGATCCGGTCCGCCATGGCTTTCTCCGCGGCGATCTCGCGCCCGGCTGCACAGACGGCCGGGATGTCAACGACCACGGCGGAAAGGTGAGGGTACCGCCGGAGCAGGGCCATCGATACGACTCCCGAGCTCCCTCCCAGGTCCATCAGGCGATTCACGCCGCTCATGTCCAGGACCTGGGCCAGGGCCTCCGCCAGGGGCCCGTGGATCTCATAGAGCATGCGGGTAAAGCGCCGTGCCCTGTCCGGATCCTCGGACATCTGCTTGATGTAGTCCGACTCCTTCGGCTCCTGGGTTTCCGTGGCTGTGCGGGAGGTCGGCAAGCGCAGGGCCAGGTCCCGAACGGATGGGGAGGCCTCTCTGGCCTCTTGAGCCAGAAGTGCCCAGGAGGCCTGACTGTACGCGCCCAGAATCGCGGACCGTGCCGACTCGGATGGCGCATACCCATCGGGGCCATTCTCAATAAGGCCGGAACGGCTCAAGATCTGCAGCCAGTATTGGCATCGGTTCTTGGGGATTCCCAGAGCCTGAGCAACGCCTTCGAGACTCAATGACCGTTCCTCGAGCAGCCAGAAGAGCCCGAGCTCCAGGGCCGCACCAGCAGCTGCCGCAGCAAAACTGGAGTCCAGGAGTTCGAGGATATCCTCTGTGGAGATCGGTTTCATCATCTACGTCGCTTCGTCGAATTCGTCTCTGTACCTGACGAGGCCGGCGACACCCTCCATGGCGGCTTCGTCCAGGACGAGAATCATGAAGGCCTCGTCCGGAACCCCCTCCCACTGGCACGCAATGCCATATTTAGATGCAAGTTCAAAGCCAAAGCGGGGGTAATAATCCGGGTGCCCGATGACGATGACAAAGGGGCCGGAGCTATCCTGGAGGAGTCTCAGCCCGTGCTCGACGAGGGCGGAGCCGATTCCGTCGCGCTGCCGCTCCGGGAGGACGGCCATGGGGGCCAGCCCCATTCCCCGGGTACTCTTGCCGCCGCTGTCGATTACGGCCGGAGTGAACAGGATGTGGCCGACCACGCGGCCCTCTTCCTCTGCCACGAGCGACATGGCTTCCGGGCAGGATTGACGCAGCGTATCGACCAAATCGGCTTCCTGAGGTCGACCGAAAGCGAGCTCGTTGACGCTCCTCACGGCAGGGATGTCCCCCGGCCTTTCTTCACGGAGTGAGATCATCGCTCCTCCAATCTTCTTCCGACGGGCATGTCCGTACGGCTCTTACATCATCCGCTTGATCAGCCCCACAAAGTACTGGATCAGAATGATCAGAGCCGCAAACCCTCCCACGACAAGTCCGACGCCCGGACTGAACTTCAAAGGCCATATTACGCACCCGGCGTACAGCAGCCCCCCTCAAAGCACCATCGAGATCAACGCGATGAAGGCCTTGTACAATTCTCTCATCGATCCATCCTCCTTTTAGCGTATCTACCTTAGTGGTCCGATTCCATGTCCACTATTTCCCCGGGCCGTCGAAGTCGTACCACGGAAGCACGGAAGGGGCGTCATCAACCACGATCATCGTATCATCTGTCTGAAGCCCGAGATTTTCAAGGGCCTTTTTGATTCGCGGTACGTCCTCTTTTGTGACCGAATCCCCACAAGAGCCGTTCCGAATCGTGAACACTGTGTTATCGCTGTTCAGCACCAGACTCCACCAGCGTGTGTCAAGGGAGTCTTTGCCTCCCCAGGCCTTGCGGGCGAGCAGAATATGGCACCTGCCGTCGATCTCCGTGCGCTCGGCCAGGGCTGCACGGCAGCTGCCGTCCTTGCGAATTTCAAGGACACCGATGGTCTGCCCGGGACCGGGCTGTGTCTCTCCCCTGATCCATGTGATGCGGCTGTCGCTCATGGCCATCTCAACTCCTCTTTTCAAAATACAAACGGCTCACGGCTTGGCGTGCGCGTTGCCGGGCTAGGAGGCTGTCCAAGAATAGCCTCCTAGGGAACTGGGCCACTCCTGCCGTGCTCGAGGACTTCCACCCTGTGAATGATCGCCCCGTCCTCGACGGCCGAAAAATCGGATGGGCCGTTGGTCCAGAGAAACGTCGGGCACCGGGCCGCCTCGAACCGAACCTTCACCCCTTTCCACGAGGTCAACCCGGTTCCTTTTCTTTCAGGATCTCTTTCCGCAAGATGTTCTTGAATCGCCCTTTGCTCACGTAATGATCCGACAGCAGCCGCCCGTTCCACACCAGATTGAAAACACCATAGTAAGAAGGTGCGTTTTGCGCTTCGCTCGCGCTGTTGAGCACGGTGACCTTCAGCTCCAGGCCACGCTCGGCAGCCATTGCCGACAGGTCGTTTACCGACTTGGGCAGCATGGGACATTGAGCGGAATACACGATGTGTAGGCCCCGGTACTTTGCGAGATTGCCGCTGATGTCACGGAAGCGCGGCTCGCGGCCTTTTTTTAGACGGGAAATGACCAGCTGGAATCGATCGGCCTCCGCTATCTGTGCGAATCCGTTGTTGAGAAATACCTGTTTGCCTGCCATCCAGGTCCCATCACTCACCATGGCCGCCACGCCCGTGGCGCCTGCCCGGCGCGCTTCCTCCATGCAGGCCCGGATCAACCGGCCGCCCAGCCCGCCCACCTTTTGCCCTTTGGAGTATACCCACAGACAATGCACGAACAGCCAGCCTTTGGCGTCCACCGGCCGCCAGGCGTATTCGCCCGGTACGTATTCGAGGAAGGCCAGCGGCTTCCCTTTTTCATCGCGGAACAACAGAAAGCGCAGTCCCTCGGCAAAGCGTTCCCCCCCTGTGTTAGGGTAGTTGTCGCCTCGGTGGAGCGGTTAGGAGGGGGAGGGA
>CAZFWM010000416.1:0-6286 GCA_964522545.1 uncultured Thermodesulfobacteriota bacterium | reverse complement strand
TTCTTTTTTTTAACAAGTACTCTCCGGTCTATCTACGCTTGATTGAGGACTAGGTTGTGCCAGTTAGTATCATATGTCCAACCGAATTTTCTTCTGCTCGCGTGATGGTACAGGTAAAAATCTGTTCCTCCATCCCACCATGCCATTGCATTGTTATTAGCACCATCCTGTGTACTATAAAGATAGCAACTTTTATTGCCAGTCATCTTGAACCAAACATCGATAGTCATGGGGGTATGGCTGTCGGGTATGATATTATTAAAATCACCTGCATTTAGATGATCGACTGATCCGTCAAATTGAACGGCCGGAAAACCATCTACAAGTTCTACCCATAGAGGCCGATACGACTCGGTACTCTGTGTGGCATGATTGTCGTTGCCGGATCGGTCTGTCCATTGACTTACATAATCTGAGCCATCTTTTATGATATAATCCAGACTCGGATCCAGCCAAATCTCAGTTTCACCAATTGGTGAAACAATGCTCTGAGCGTACACGTTCGCCCAGAAGTCGAACTCCCACCCACTTTCGTTTTCAAATCCCCACTTTCGGGTGATCCATTCCCCAGGCTCGAGTACGTCATCCGTGGTGTCGGTGCCGTCGTTGCTGGCGAGGCTGTATTCCCAGTACCCACCCACACCCGTGCCTCCTCCGTCAGGATTTTCGATTTGGGGGACAAGGCAGCCGTCCCCTTCACAGTCGAGCGTCTGGAGCTTCACCTCCATCGGCATCTGAATGTTCTCTGTTGAGTCGTTTTCTAGGGTGATGTAGTCCTCGTAGAGGTCCGGGGTGCCCAGCGTAAACGATGGATAAGGGGTGCCTTGGGGGCAGGTCGGACAACTGGCAATTCCACTAGTGGCCTGGATGTAGTCGTTCACAAGGACGTCCGCCTGCCGGCCCGTCTCTTGCTCCTCAACACGCGGCGGGGTGAGCTCGATCTCGTGCCCCACGGCGGCCGATTTTCGGCCCTGGGCCGGGTGCATGACGGCCGCGTCTCGGCCGCTCTCCCTGCGCCCCGCACCCCGTCGCCACGGCCCGTCCATGGCTTCCAGGAGCGTCGGCCCCTCCGAAGCACGGATCATGGCGTTCCCCTCGATGATGGGCCAGTCCGAGAGAGGAGCAAAGCTCACGCCCCCGTCCTCGGACAGGTAGGACGCATCGGCCCACGCCCCGCTCCGGTCGATTCCCAAGGAGAAGCTCCCATCGCCCGCCTCGGCCAGCCCCACATAGAAAGCGCTTCCAGCCAACCCCGCCTCGTTCACTACAAGACCTCCCGTCCTCACCTGCTGGAATCGGCCATCCAGAACCACAGCCTTCCTCCAAACTTCCATGGACCAATCCGGCATAGCGGAAAATCCCGTGGGATCCTCGTACACGACCACGTCGGCCGTCTGCCTGGCCGAAGCCGCCGCTGTGTAAAAGGAGATCGTCCAGAGTGTCAACGGCCCGTCCGCCTCGAACCGATTCGCCGCCACCGCCAGCCCCGTGCTCGACCCGGTGTGGATCTCGGCCGTGCCGTCGTCCAGGCGGAAAACTTGTTGCCCAACTTCAGGGATCGTCCGCATTTCTCGTAGGTCTTCTATTCCTACCGACTCGGTCAAATCTCTTGTCTCGAAGGCCTCGCTCAAATAAGCGCAAAGCAGTACCCCCGCTGTCGCCGCTATAGTACTCAAGCCAATTACACCCGCCCCTGTACTTCTGACTCTCATGGAAATTCTCCTTTGGGATGTTCTTTCGTTCGGATCAAGGTGGATTGGTTCCTTTGCCCCCCCCTAGCTCGCCACGCCCACGGTCTGCAGCCCGGCCACGCTTGAGGCCTGCCCAAAACGAGCGACCTGATGAAGACGTTCGTGACGAGTAAGCTCGGGCTTAATAAAAGGACGTTTAAGAGACCGCTTCTCTTTATCAAAAGAGAGATGATTCGACAAAACCTTTCGCTCCTTGTCTTTTAACATTTCTATACTCCATTTTCGTGAAGCAAAGAAGGATATCATTAAAACAGTAATTTTTCAAATCACTCACATATAACTAAACTTTTAAGATTTCAGGAAAATGGAATCGGAATATTGAGGTAATTTCAGAGAATGGAAGGTGATGATATCATCGACAAATATGCAGGTTTGGCGGGGTCAACGTAACTTGCCAATATCAATCCTACTCCTACTTTCGTTCAGGGTCAAGATTTTATGGAGATATCTGCAGTTTTCGTGTTTTTACGCTCTCTTGTTACTATCAATGCTTTCTTTATTTTACTGCCTCTTCAACATATCAAACCAATATCTGCATTTCCTTCCTAAATCGTCTGCTCTAAACATACCAAAAATGTAACATTAGATCAATTAAAAATTCTTCGTTCTGATTTTTATGGAATGCGATGGTTGGTTTCCGGTTTAATCCACAATAGACTTTTAAGGGCCTAACTGTTTAAGCGATCAACGCAGCTTGTTATTGGGCCGACACGCAGGTCGGCCTCCCCGGGAATTGGATGGACTGTTTCGGCGGACGGCGAGAAGGGGCGACCGGTAGGTCTCCCCTTCGTTACACGGTAAGGGCGCTGCAGGCAGCACCCCTGCGTTGCTCGTTGAGGGTGGGGCGGCCATGGGCCGCCCTATGGAAGACGGTCCTCCAGGTGTTCCCGGAGGCGGCGGCTGATCTCTCTGTTGGTGGAGATGTGGGTGACTACGCAGTTGGAGCAGGACTCGGATAGCCTTCCCTCCCGTATCCTGTCCCGGAAGGCCTCGAACTCTTCCCCGTACCAGATGTCGGTGAAGGATTGGTCACGGATGTTGACCTTGAGCGGGCTGGTGGAGCAGGGCCACACTTCGCCGTTCGCCTCGATCTTCGGCCAGATCCAGGGCTCGTAGCAGGGGAGAGAGAGAAACTCGGAAGCGTCCGGATCGAGGGGCGGGCCGGGCGGCTCCGGGGCCGGGTTCTTATGGGAGGTCTCCGGGGCCTGATGATCGTTTTGTCGCAGGACAGGTTCTTCCTCCTTCTGTCCCGCGTCCCCGCCGGCCGCCTCGTCTTGACGAGGCGCTTCTTCGATTCGCTCCGCCTCATCATGCGGCGCGTGCGATGATTCTTCCTGACGGTCGGCCATTTCCAGGATGATCTCCTCCAGGTTCCCGGCCTTCTCGATGGTGGTCACGTCGTGGAGCTTGTGGAAGTTGGTGGAAATCCCGTATTCTTCGGCGAGTTCTTCGGCCCGGGCGAGGGGCCCGGCGAAGAACTCCTTGCGCTCCCCCTCGGTGATCTTCATCTTCTCCACGTCGCGATTGTTCACGCAGACCGGCTCCACCGTGACGTTCTTGATGCCGAGGTCGTGGGCCAGCTCGATCATGCCCGGCACGGTGCGGTAGTTGTCTTTTGTGAGGACCATGGTGAGCTCGATCTTGGGCGGTCGGTCGGGGTCGCCCCCCTTGGTTGCATTGAAAGAGCGGATGCATTCGATGGTCTTGTCGAAGGCGCCCGGCACGGCTCGTATGTAGTCGTGGGTAACGGCGTCGGGCCCGTCGAGGCTGAAGACGATATCGTCCCACCCGATGTGGGCCGTCTCCTCGATCATCTCCTGTTTCCAGAGGGTGCCGTTGTTGATCATCCGCCCCTTGATGCCGGCGGCCTTGAAGATCCGCATCAGGGGGATCGTGACCTCGGGAACGGCGAGGGGCTCACCCCCGCCGCTGAGGAGCACGCTTCGCGTGTCCAGCTCACAGATCTCATGGGCCACGGCGAGCCAGCGCTCCGTGGGAACGGTGTCCTTGAAGTCGTATTCCCCGAGGACCTGGCAGCAGAAGATGCACTTGAGGTTGCAGACATTCGTTGGGTAGATCTGTACCGTCTCGGGTCCCGCCTTCCCTCCCCGGGCCCATGTTGCCAGACGTTGGATCGCTTCTTCCATGGATGGTTTTCCCTTCGCTAATCCTCGTACTTCCAGTCCGACCGGATGTGCACGATCCCGTACTCATCCGTCGAAGATTTGTTGGTGACCTTGAAATGGTAGAGCTTGTCCTTGTAGTCGAAGATGTGGGTTCCGGAGTGATCCCCTACGGAGAGGCTCACCCGGTAGACTCCGGAGAGCAGCGGAAGCGAGTCCACGACAAAAAGGACTCTGCCGTGTCCCTCGATGCGGTCGATGTTCTTTCCTGCAAAGGTGGTGTTCGGCCCGAACAGGAGGTGGCCGTCCGGAGAGTGGACGGCGATGCCGAACATGGGCCGCTCGATGGGCCTGCGTGCGTCATAGGAGATCTCGGCCACGAATTTGTCCCCCGTGGAGAAGGTGGATGTCTCTTCGCCGCTCCCATTGAGAAATCGGATGCCGCAGAGGACGCAGTCACTCTCGCCGCCGATCTGGGCGCCCGCTTTTTCCTGCCCCGGGACATGGAATAGCTCTTCGTATTTTTTATGCAGCTCCGCCTGCTCGGATTCGATTTCCGCAATCTCCGCTGAAATTTTTTCACACTTTTTCGCGGCCCGTCCTTCCGGGGATTCGAGAGCGTCCCGGCGGAGGTGCTCTCGCTGCTCTCTGATCTCGAAGAGCCGCTCTTCGAGCTTCAGGATCGAGGAGGTGATCGCCTGCTTGACCGAGTTCGTGATGAAGCCGTGGCTCAGGATTTCGAAGCGCTCCCGCGGGAAGTCCCCAAACTGCTCTTGGAGGAGGCCGTAAATTTCGATCTTGAGGTCGAGGCCGAGCGACTGGTTCGCATAGATGTGGTGGGCAATGTAGTGATCGACCTTTTTGTATCCATCCTCTCGGATATGGTCGACCCCCAGGGGATCGATCTTGTCAGTCAGAAACTGGACCATCTCGCGCACGTGTGCGAAGATTTGCTCCGAGCTGAGCTGGTCCGTCACCTCGACCAGGTCTATCGATGAGGCGATCGTGAGGTAATCGGTGCAGATGAGGCGCCGGATCTTCTCGTCCTCGTAGGCTTCGAACTGGCGGAAGAGCACGGTCTTGAGCTTTTCGAGCGAGCGGATCTGCTGGTCCAGGTCCTTCTCTATTTGCCCCTTGCTGAACTGTTCGAACAGGAGGGGTTCGAGATTGGAGAGGACCTTCTTTTGAGAGACCACATCGTCGCCGTAGTCGAGGGCCATGGTGAAGATGTCTTCCAGCTCCTCGTTGATCTCTTCACTCGAGGTAAGGCTGACTTTTTCTTTTCCCAGGGTGGAGCGGTCCTCTTCGATCTTGAGGGCCTGCTCGAAGAGCTCGGAGAGTTCGATCCGGACCATGCCGATCTGATCGTTGAGGGCCTGGTGCTCCCGGTCTTGTTTCCGACTCTTTCTTTTCCCTTTCTTCCGACCCTCCAGGGCGGCCAGATCGGCCTCCAGCGATGTGAGACGCTCCCGTTTTTCCTCGATGCCCCACTTCAGTGAATCCCTGTGCTTCTCGAAGACGAGGTTCAGGTAGTGGCCAATTCCCTCTTCCACGGCGCCCTGAAAGATCATGTTCCCCTGGTTCAAGACGATCACGCGATCGCAGATCTTGCGTATGTCGTTCATGCCGTGCGACACGAAGCAGATCGTCTTGCCGTGGAGCTTGAACTCCTTGATCTTGTTGACGCTCTTTTTCTGGAAGTCCTCGTCCCCGACCGACAGGACCTCGTCGAGGAGCAGGATGTCGGGATCGTAGACCATCGCCGTGGAGAAGGCGAGCCGAACCTTCATCCCGGACGAATAGGAGGCGAACCTCGTGTCGATGAACTCGGAGAGACCCGAGAAATCGACGATGCGGTCGAAATTTCTTTCGACCTCGCCCCGGGTGAGGCCGAGCAGGGTGCCGTAGAGATAGACGTTCTCTCTGCCGGTCAGCTCCCCCTGGAACCCTGATCCGAGCTCGATGAAAGGGATCACTCGACCTTTCACATCCACCTTGCCTTCGCTCGGCGCATAGATGCCGGCGATGATGCGCAGCAGCGTGCTCTTGCCCGAACCGTTCTCACCGATGATCCCGAGACACTCGCCCTTTTCCACGGTGAAGGATACGTCATTCAGGGCGGTCAGGGGCTCTCTGACCTCTTGCTTCGTGAAGCTGAGCCGGCCCGGTTTGCCCTCGCGGACGAGCTCGAAGTGTTTTGAGATCCCTTCCAGATGAATCGGCACCACGGATATCATCCCTCTGCCAGCATGGCCGATTTGCGATGGAACTCGATGTAGCCGAAGATGAAGATGGCCGCGATGAGGGCCGCCGTGCTCAGGGTCTCGGGCAGGGGGCGCAATTCCTGGCCGAAGACCACGGCCCTGATCTCGGTTATGATACGGGCCATGGGGTTGAGAGAGAATAGGGGCC
>CAZFWM010000415.1:0-6341 GCA_964522545.1 uncultured Thermodesulfobacteriota bacterium | reverse complement strand
GAAAAAGATACACTTCTGAATGACGCAGCTTAAGAAAACTTCTGACTGTCGAGTCCTATCAAAGGCCTCTGTAATTGACATTCCGGGATATATAATGTATAAATATAACGGTATAGGGATGAGTTCAATCACTTCGGATGAGCAAGGAGAACTACTATGCCGGGTAAACAAATCAGGGGGTGGAGGCCGAACCCTAGCCCTTGGAGACCGGGGCCGAGACCTTCCCCAAAGCCACCTCGTCCTTCCAGGAAGTGAGATGCTCTGATCTCTCTTGATATGACAAACGGATAGCCCAGTCATGTCATACTGCCTGGAGAGCCTCCAGGACCAATGGAAAATATCTTCTTCTTTCCTAGCTTAAGAATAGCCTCTCTTGCATCTTTGATCGAAGGAAATTTCTTCAACTTCTCGAGAGGGATTGTAAGGCCGTGAATCCCATGCTCACGGCGGCTCTCACCCTCCGGGCATTGGGGTTGGCTCAACGATATGGGACCCCCGCCAAGCTGAGGAATCTGATCCAGTGCGAGATCGCCAGGGCGAGAGGACTGATTGAGGTAAAGGCCCTTCCATATTTCGCAAAGATCGAGCCCACCAATGAATGCGATCTGTCGTGCCCGTACTGCGGCCGGTCGAGGGTCTCTGCCCCCTGTGGCCGTCTTTCCACAGAGGACTTCGGCAGGGTGGTCGGAGAGATCGAGGAAACCCTATTTATGGTGGGGCTTCAGCTGTGGGGAGAGCCGCTCCTTCACCCGGAGCTCTACAAGATGGTCCGGATAGCCCACCGGGCCGGTATAGCCACCTATATCTCGACAAACCTTGTCCATATGGACAGGGATTCAATGGGGGCAATCTTCGAGGCCGGCCTCGATCTGTTAACGATAGCCCTGGACGCGGCTACACCTGCAAGCTATAGGCGGATGAAGCCGGGCGGCGACTTCGGCCGAGTGGTGGAAAACGTCAAGGCCCTTGTTCATATGCGCCGGAGCATGGGGCAGAGAACCCCATCCATAGCCCTGCAGATGATCGTGACCTCATTTAACGAAGCAGAAATCGGGAGGTTCCGTCGGCTGGCCCGATCGCTTGGCGTCGATCATGTTGATTGTAAGCCGCTGGTGGACGTTCCGGACGAGGGCCTGCTTCCCCGCTCCAAGACCTACCGGTTCGCCTCTTACAGAAAACACTCCCGCCGACCCCGTGCGTGTTGGTTTCCATGGAGCGTGGCCGTCGTCGGATACGATATGAAGACGGTTCCATGCTGCGCGCGGCCCACGGGCGTTACGTTGAGCGACCTCCGGGAGGAGGATTTCCGCTCGGCCTGGAACGGCAAGGCCATGCGCGATCTCCGGCGCGCGCTGGTTCGCGGATCATGGCCGGATTTTTGTGTCGGCTGCCCCATGCTCGTCTCGCCTCGGTACTGACCGCCTTTTCCGCGTCAAGCGCCAGTACATAAAGATGTCCGGGAGGGACATTCGGATGAAGTGGAACAGATGGCTCCGGAGTATGAAATTCAGAATGCTATGGTTGTGTGAAGAGAGTAATGCGCGTGGCTACGCGAACAATCCGGGTTAGCTATGTGAATCAGAATCGCGAAAAGTTGCAATTGAGCAGGCTGCAGCTCCGCCGGCAGCGGGAAATGTCCCCGCGGCGCTCCCAGGAACGCGGCGCGGTGTAGAGGACCTCGGGATCTTCTTCGATCAGAGATCCGATGGGCTCGAGGTTGAAGCAGAGGAGCATATTGCCGGCGGCATCCACTGCCACGTCGGATGTGCCGGCACGGCACTCCTGCCCGCACTGGATCCGGGGATTGTTGAAGAACGCCCGCATCAGGCTGAGCTGAAGCAGGGGATTGCTGATCAGCCCTCGGCGCATCTTGAACTCGAATATTTTTTCGAACACCTCGTTGATCTTGTCTACATCATCGGGAAAAAGGTCGCTCTCCTCGAACCAGGCTGGATTGTATTTCGCTCCAAAATTCTGGAACAGGGCCTGAAATGTAACGATATTGATTCCGTTGGATCTGGCCCAGTTGAGCATTTCGATGACGTTGTCCTGGTTCTGGTTGCAGATGATTGTGGCCAGGTTCAGCTTGAAGGTGGAGTTCGCTCCCTCAAAGTATTGAATCGCTTTCATGACCCGATCGAAGGTGCCCGCCTTGTTGCGGATGTAGTCGTGAATATCTGGATCGATCGCGTCCAGGGATATGTTGAGCTCGTTCACGCCGGCACCCAAGAGCTCCTTGGCGGTCTTTTTGTTGATCAGCGTGCCGTTCGTGTTGATCCCGACCGTGATCCCTTTCTCCCGGCAGTAGCGTGTCAGCTCCAGAGTCTCTTTGCGGACGAGCGGCTCTCCGCCGGCAAACTTCAGTGAGAAGGGGCCCAGCCACCGCTCGAACCTGTCGATGATCCCCTTCCATGTATCAAAGTCGAGCTCTTTGCTGGCGGGAAGCTTCCAGATGTCGCAGTGCCGGCATTTCAGGTTGCACCGGTCCGTGATGCAGATATGGACGGTCGAGGGACGATGCCCAATAAAAGCGTTCCTGCTTTGATCTTTTGTTGCGGGTGAAATTGGTGGTGTTTCTTTCATTCGCTCGCCTGATGTGCCAGGACAATATAAAATCTGTGTGTATTTATTTTATTCACATCCTCTGAAATTGTCAAGGATTCCTTTGTCTCTTATCCGTCGTCGCCACTGGCTGTTCTATGGGACTTCTTTTGTCCTCTCCCCGCCAAAGTGGGTGTTCTTCATAGTAGATGGGCATGCGTTGTGCTTTGTTGGCGGGATCGATGACGTCTCGGATAAAGTCTTGGTCTGCGCCTGCTTTGCAGCCACCAAACCGCCGTGTGATGGGCTCGAAGCTGTTCATCCGCCGCCAGATAGCGTCCACCCTGTCATGTTTTACGTTCCCGAAGCTCACATGCATGAAATTGCATGGCAGCACGTCACCGTATGGGGTGATATAGATCTTCTCCCGACCGGCGGGACAGCTTTCGATCATGTAGTTCGACTCGCCTTCCCAGCGCACGGAGGGGTGTTTGAGTATCCTGTGGTATTCGGCCAGTTCCTCCTCGCCCAGCAGCACCGAATTTTCCATGTTCCACCGGCCGGCCTTGCAGGGCAATACAAGCGTCAGCGGGACTCCCAGACCGTCGGCTATCTCCACGATTCGCATAAGATCGCCTGAGATGATATTCAGCTTTGTCACTACCGTACAGAGGAACACGGATAGACCGGCCTCTAAGCATCGCTTTGTCCCGGAAATCACGGCGTCGAAACAGCCGGTACGCCCACGGAAGCGGTCATGTTCCTCCGGCCTTGAGCTGTCCAGGCTGACCGAGACAAAAGAGACTCCGGAACGCTTCATAAGCTCCACATTTTCGGCGGTGAGCGGGACGCCGCCGGTCGCCACCGACGTGATGACACCGCGATGGCGAGTCGCCCTCAGAATCGACTCGATCTCTCCGTGAAACAATGCCTCACCGCCCGTAAAATGGATGTCTATGGCGCCGATCCCGACCGCCTGCTCAACCGTGCGATCGATCGTCGCAAAGTCAAGTTCCTCTCCCGGGGATCGTCGCAAGAGTTCGGCCGAGCAGTGTTGGCAGCGGCCTGCACAGCCGTAGGTCAGTGCGAACTCGACCTTGCGGAGCACGGGCCGCTTCAGGACCAGCAGCTTGAAATAGTTCCTCACCAGCCGCGGAACGATATGCGGGTTTGCCCGTAGGTGTTTGTAATGTCGGTTGAAAAGGTTTTTCAGGTGACGGTCTTTCATGGAATCACCTTCAGCAGCCACCCTTGCGGCCGAACGAGTTGTGCCAGCAAAAGGGAACGTACCCCTCCCGAGTCAGGTAGATATGATGGCAATTCAAGGCGTCCTCGTACAGGAATGACTCGGTGTCGTAGAATTTTTCAAAGTTGACCAAGAGAAATTTCTTTCCGAAGTGCCCTCTGTCGAACCGGACCACATGCGGAAGGTCCAGTAGAATTCGCAGCTTTCCCGGGAACCGAAGCAAAGTGCTCGGGCTTGCCAGTCGATTCAGAGGGACATAGGTACTCCCCGCCGGCAACAGTACCAGCGGCGTAATACAAATCCGTGTGCGGAATAAAGGACTGTGTGTAATTCTGAACAAAGAATTCCACATTCTCCGTTGAGCGAGGACGTCCTTCTGCGTGAGTCGACCTCCTGATTGAAGCTCGACGGCTCGAAACAGGTCGGCCAGGTGTGTCTGGGATTTCGACGGCCTCAGATTCCGCCCGACCTTCGATCGGGGAAAGAACGAGGCCCGAAGGATATTGGGCGTCTGAGCCGCGTACTCGAGAATTCGATGGATCTCATCCAGGTTCACCCCGCGATCGATCATGACCGCCAAGTGGACGTTGATGCCGTACTCTTGGAGCTTCTCGACAACAGCGAGCTTGTGATCGACCAGATCTTGTCCCCGGAATGTGACAGAGGTCTCCGGAGAAAAGCCGTCGAACTGGAGGATCACCCAGCGCAGGTCGACCTCCTTGAGCGTCTTCAATAGGTCGTCGTCGAGCAGCCGAATCCCGTTCGAATTGAGACGAGCCGTAAAACCCTTCTCGTGGACGATGCGCACGATGTCCGGCAGGTCCTCTCGAAGGACCGATTCGCCTCCGACGAGAGACACATTGGGCCGATAGGCTCCCCGGGGGATATCCGGCAGAAGATCCCGGATCGCCTCGATGGTAAGAACGTCCTGCTGCCCATCGTCAGGCAGGGATCGAGAGAAACAGTCCGGGCAGAACAGGTTGCACTGGGTTGTAACGTCGATGGCAATCGTCGTGACGAAGGGAGAAAAGGGCGCCCAATCACGCGTCGGTGCTTCGAACCGTATTCGATCTGCCGAAGCGGTCGACTCCAGTCGATCGAAGAGGTCTCCATCCCTGAAAAAGGGTGTCTCGAAGGTCCCGTGCTCGTCACATTTTCGAAGCAAGTATACATCCCCATCCCGCCGGATGATCTCCGCTGCCAGCCTCTTCCCGCATACCGGGCACGGTGTATGACGTTTCTTTGTGCTCATGATTGCTTCATGGAAATAGACGTCTACTCATGGTCGCGAAAGACGATCGATTTTCTGCCGAAAGAGTGGCTCATTGGGCCAGGTGCCAAGCCCCCGCCTGTAAATTCCGGTGGCCTCCTCCATCCGTCCGAGGTGTTCCAGGCACTGGCCCCATGTAATGTAGGCTGCGAAATCGAAGCTCGGATAGATCTCGATATAGGCCTCCATAAGTGACACCATCTTTTCAAGATAGGTTTGAAAGGTATCGACAGTCTTCCCCGAAGTGACAAGGAGGATACCCGTGAAAGGCATAGTTGTGAAACCGAGATCCTCGATTGCCTGGGTGAGACGAGCCAAGCGGTCGGATTTTTTTTGCCTCCACCACTCGATCAGGTCCAGATCATGGTTGAAGGTTGCCTCAAAGGCAGGGAAGACCCACCACGGTATCCGCCCCGAGGGATTGGGAGGAGGAGCTCCTGATGGGAAGAGGTCGGAGATAAGGAGCACACGGTCCAACCGGTCAGACTTTTCCAAGAGATAATGGGATACGAAATCGCTTGTATACTGGAACTTTGCATACACGGCCGCATTTTCCTCAAGATGATCCCGTAAGTGCCGGCTCGCCGCGTGCCAGTCCTGAGGGCAGATATACTTGACATTGCTCTGGAAGTATTCACGAAGGGCGAAGGAATCCATGAACAGAATGGCGGCGATCCCGAAAGCGGCCAGCATGTTTCGCAACAAAGACCGGGACAGGTGGTCTCCCACGGCAGAGAACAGGGCGCCGGAGAGTTTCCATATTCCCCTGGCCACGAGGATGAGGTAGAGGGGTTGGATGCATGCGACATACCTGACGCCGTACCGGTGATGGGACAGTTTGACGGTGCATAGGACGAGGATGATGAAGCCGAGCCCATTCACCAAGAGGAATGCGGTCTCGGTCTTTCTGGATCGGAGCGAGAAGAGTACCCCGGCCAGGGCAAGCGCAGTCTCTATGAGTGTCGGCCAGAGTCCGCCCGAGCCCATGCTCGAGAGGGTGCGCAGGAGAAATGGGATGGTGATCTCCGGAGCGCCGATGGAGTGCCGAGAGGCATAATCCGGCACTTTGAGGATCCAGGGGAAAAAGAGCACCATGGAAGCCGCCGCCACCGTCAGGACGATGAGGATGCGTTTTTTTGATTCCCTCTGCTCCACGCCTGTTCTCCCTGGGAAGCACAGGGGGGCCCCGAGGAGAGCCAGGTTGCATGCGAGGTATAAAACCGAGAAGAAGTGAGTGAAAAGGCTGAGAGGGAACAGGATAGCGAGCCTCAGGTAATAGCGCTG
>CAZFWM010000414.1:0-6346 GCA_964522545.1 uncultured Thermodesulfobacteriota bacterium | reverse complement strand
GAGGACCTGGCCGAGACGAGCACGGCCGCAGATGGCGTGCTCTGGTGCGAGCGTATGCGGTTTCCGCCTGCGGTTTTATGCAACGGTAGGGTTTACTTGTATATCAAAGAGGGCGTTGACGCCAAGACGGGTCCGGTTGAAATTGTACAGGAAGTCCTCCTGTGTTAGAGTTGCTTGCGAAATAAAAATAACGCCCAGTTTAGGTCGTTGCGAGGAGCCACAGCGACGAAGTCGAAGATTGCGAGGCACGAAGAGTCGAAGCAACCCCCCGAGCACCCTGTGGTCGTTGCGAGGAGCGCTAGCGACGAAGCAATCCCCCGAGCACCATTCAAGTATGGAGGAAGACTAAAATGCATGCCCTTTGCCGACAATCAGGAACGTCACCCCTGACTCTCGCAGGAATCTGCGTGACTCTCCTTATAGCTGCAATAGCGGCCTGCGCAGGCCCCCAGGTGAAAAAGGAGGCTCCCATGACGCTCGACGAGCTCATAGACGCCGGGGCAAGTGTCATGTGGGTCGGGGCCCACCCGGACGACGAGTCCCTCGTGGGAGCGATCTTCGCCAAGGCCGGTCCGAAGCTGGGCAATCCCCTCTACTTCTTCGTGATGAACCACGGCGACGGGGGCGAGTGCTGCCTTCCCGAGGGGTGCCACCCGGACGTAAAGACCGTGCGCGGCGAGGAGATGAAGGAGGTGGCCCGGCTCTACAAGGCAGAGCTCCAGCACGAGTACTACTACAACGCCCCCCTTCCCGTGGAGAGCTTTCCCCCGCGCCACGAGATCGCGAAAATGTGGCAGGAAAAGGGAGACCCCGCCCTGAAGATCGCCCGGGCGATCCGCGACTTCAAGCCGACCGTGCTCGTCACCTTCTGCCCGGACCACGGCTTCACGGGCCACCCGGAGCACCAGCTCACCGCCCGCTTAGCCACCCTGGCGGTCCGGATGGCGGCCGACCCGGACGTGAAGATCGACGGGCTCCCCCCTTTCCGGGTCGAGAACACCTACTACGCCCTCAACCGCTACTGGCCCTTCGTCCTCCTGGGCGCGGCCGATCCCGGGCCCTACTCCGAGACCTTCGATGCAAAGCAAGAGTGCATAGACGGGATGATGTGCCGGGAGGTGATGGCCGAGTACACACGCCCCCACCGCACACAGGACAGGGACATGGGCACGGTGCGCAAAGTGAAGTGGATGATCGACAAGGTCTTCCTGTACCGGGTCGACCCCTGGACCGAGATCAAGGACCCCTTCGAGCCGGTCGAGCACGGGGGGATGCACTGAGTCCGAGAGACGTCCTCACTCTCCGATGATCTTCACAAGCACCCTCTTTCGGCGGCGCCCGTCGAACTCGCCGTAGAAGATCTGCTCCCATGTGCCGAAGTCGAGGCGGCCCTCCGTGATCGCCACGACCACCTCGCGGCCCATGATCTGGCGCTTGTGGTGGGCATCCCCGTTGTCCTCGCCGGTGCGGTTGTGGCGGTAGCGGGAGATCGGCTCGTTAGGTGCGAGCTCTTCTAGCCACTTCTTGTAGTCCTCGTGCAGGCCCGACTCGTCGTCGTTGATGAAGACGCTGGCCGTGATGTGCATGGCGTTGACGAGGACGAGGCCTTCGCGTACGCCGCTTTTGCGTACGCACTGCTCGACCTCGGAGGTGATGTTGATGAAATCCATCCGTTCGGGCACTTCGAACCAGAGTTCTTCCCGGTAGCTCTTCATCGGCTTTTGTCCTCCTTGCGGGGGCGTTGCTCACGACGCTCAAAGGGTTCGATGAATCGACCCCCTACGGCGCAACATTGTCCACGGAAGGGCGACCGGCCGGGCGCCCCTACATTATCCGGGGACCGAATCCGGGCTGTACCATACATCACGCCCCGGTCAGAGCCCCAGACGAAGGGCCAGCTGGTCCTCATACAGGGACGCGGGTACGAGCAGATCTCCGCCCCCCAGCCCCTCGGTCCAGTCCTCGGGCTCGGTCCCGGCTGCGGATCCTCCCACGAGGAGGGTGTTAGCGATCAGATTCTTGGTGCCGATGATGTAGCCCCATCCGTACTGCCACGAATTCAGCACGCCGGGTCCGGTGGTGTTCCAGTAGACGCTCTCAGTGACCGAGTGCCCGGCTCCCGAGCTCCAGTCGCCGCGGTTCCCGCCGTACCAGCCGTCGCCGAGTGTGCATTGGTCGACCAGGCAGGCCATGGCCAGGGAGTGGTGGTACTCCGAGTAGCAGGCCTTGCCGATCGGGTCGTAAGGGCCGTAGGTACAGCGCCCCTCGTCGCTCGTGCACCGGAGGAAGACGCAGCCGGTGGTGCCGAAGTCCCAGTTCTGGACGAAATTGTGGCGTCCGGCGATCCCCGCACAATCGCGAAGGAGGACCTCGTTGCTCGTGGTGATCTCGAAGAGGTACCCGCATCCGCCGCCTCCACGGTTCTGGGCGTCCTCCATGCGGCAGCCCTCGACGGTGAACCTCTTGGAAGAGATGATCCTCATCCCGCCGTTCTGAAGGTGGTATCCGCCGGCGCCCTCATGGGGGGATGGAAAAGAGTGGACGTTCCGGATCCAGCTGTCGCAGGCATCCGAAAACAGGATGGCGTGAACCCGTTCCTCGGTCCACGCCTCTTCCACGTCGACCGCGTTGGATATGCCCAAGGCCTCGAGCCCGCACTCCCGGATGTGGCCCGTTTCCCTGCGCACGCTCGCCCCGTCGCGGAGCTTTGCCGGGTACCGGAGCGGAACGTCGAGGGTGACCGCGTGGGGGGTGCTCCCCAGGTCCAGGGCCACGACCTCCCTCCGGAAGAAGGGTTTCCACTGCCCGCTGAAGACAACCCAGGTTCCGGTCATGCCGTGCTCCTCGACGAACTCGTCCGTGATGACCCACCCCACGCTCACGTCATCGCCGAGGCTAAGGCCGCTCGCGTCGTCGAGGTAGACCACGTGAGACCGATTCTCGCCGTCCACGGCCAGGGGCAGATCGGGCCCCTGGGCCAGGCTCCCGTCGAAGGTGATGTGGCTCCGGCCGGACATGCCGGCCACGGAGGTGAAGTAGACCCGTGTCAGGTCCGGCCCCTCGCCCCGGATGACAACACCGGAGCAGCGAACGGAGATCTGGCCGTCGCACCGGTACAGGCCGGCGGGCAGGTACACGATGCCGCCGCCCAGCCCGCAGGCATCGTCGATAGCCGCCTGGATCGCGGCCGTGGCATCCGAGCCCCCCTGGGGATCGGCCCCGTACAGGGTGATGACGTCGAGGAACTCGCCGGGGGGATCGGTGGGGATCTCCACCTCGCCGTTTTGATACCCGGCGTAGGAAAAGTCATGCAGGAAGCGCCCCTCTGCATCCTCGTACCCGGGCGCCCAGTCCTCGGGGTAGAGCTGGCTCCTCCAGGACTCACTCGGGGGGCACCCGACAAGCAAGGATAGAGAAGAAAAAATCCATATAGCAATCACGAACCGGCCCAGCATCCGAGCGGTGAAAAATTGCATGGTCGTCCTTTCTTCCGTTTGTTAACCCTAACGCGGCCGAGCCGCAATCTATTTTTTCTCACACAAAGCCGCAAAGATCACAAAGTTTTTTTATCATTTCTTCGTGGCTTTGTGTCTTTGTGTGATAATTTTCCCTAACGGACAATTCGGTAACATCTACGCAAGCCGCGTAGAAATTTCGATGAAAGTCTCTGATGAAAGTCTCTAACGTTGGGGAACAGGAATACACAGTAAGCCTTCATGATATCATACTTCGCCTTGAGCCAACAGCGTAGCAAGGTCAACGTCAGGCACGAAGGACTGAAGCAACATCCATGATTTTTCCTCCTTCCCTTCTCTTCTCTCTGCGCCTCTGCGTCTCTGCGTTGAACTCTCCTCTCGGCCCATCACGGATCATTTTCTTCTGCGCGATTCTCCAGGCGCTTCACATCACACTTATGCCAGAGCCGGAGCAGCAGCAAATAGAATAAAACCGGACGCTTGTGAATCGGGGCGTTGAATACTACGTCGAACACCAGGTGAAGGGCCATTCCGATGAAAAGTCCCCATAAGATTGGAGATGCCAGAAAGATGGCCAGGGCGGCCAGGCCTACGATCAGCTCGTAGGAGTGAAGGCAGAAAAGGACTCTTCCATACTCCAGGTTCAGATTGTAGGCATAGATTCTGCGCGGGCTCGGACGCTTATCACGAGAGAACAGAATGAAATCCACTATATGATCAACGTCGATGAGAATCCCGCCGGCCACCATCCCCGCGCAAGCGGTCAAAGGCGCACCGGCCGAGTACGAAGCAGCCGCCAGAAGGCCGGTCGTGATTATGTGTCCCGTCGGTTTCACGTCTAAAATAGCCCCATCGCCGTCATTTATGCATGATTCTCCGCCCGCGATCAACCGCCATCCGGCTTGGGCAAGTTTGACACGGGAGGCCTGATTATTATAAATTGGCAGGGCATGTCAGTCTGTCATAATTGCATTTAAAGCTAGAATAAAGGAGGGGGGAAGCATGAAGTGTAAAAATGCGCCTATCCTGCCGGTCTCTCTTTTCGTTTGCATCTCCTTGATCCTCCTCGCCCTGCCTTCCACTGGCCTTCAGGGCGGCACAATGAGAAACGGCGGCGGCACTTATGACGGCGTCACCTTTACCGACACCGAGGCGGCCGCAGCCCTGGAGATCTGCAACAGCGCCTCCCGGACCCAGTTCCTCTTGCCGGGCGGCATCCTCGACCCGCAGCAGACCACCATCATCGACGGCCGGCCCTGGGCGAGCCTCCAGGGGGTCTCCGACGCCCCGGACATCGGAGCGACAACCATGCAGGCCCTTCTCGATTATGCCCAGGCCGAGGGCTACTACGGCTGGGACGGGCCGAAGCACGACCTCAACAACGCCACGGCCGACGAGCTCCAGGAGATCCTCGGGATCGGCCCGGCCACGTCCGGGTCGATCGTCTCTCACCGGGACGCCTCGAGCTACTACGAGCAAGAGGATCAGCTCTCCGTGCTGAACGGCGTCGGTGTGACCGAGGTCGATGCCTGGACGGCGGGCTCGCCCGGGATCTACGTAACCGACTACACTGGGGGCGTCTACGTCGAGGCCGTGGCCGAGTACGGCGGCCCCTACCCCCGATATCATCTCAGCCTCAGGGTCGACGAGGTCCTGGCCTACCTGGAGGCCTACGAGAACCAGGTGATCCGCATCCAAAAGGCGACGCTGAGCTACATCTACAATCCCGCGACCTCATCGTCCTTTGAGATCATCGACTGGGGCGACTACGGCTCCTTCACCCCGACCTCCACGGATGAGCTAAAGGTCTACATGACGGATCGAAGCGCCTGCCACCTGCTCGACCCCTACGACCTATGGGAGGAGACCGACGGCGAGCCATACAGCCGGGCGAACTTCTACCGAACCTGGGACCCCATCTCCGACGGGAGGCTTGAGGAAAACTTCATCTACTCCATCGAGGGGGTGCTGGTGAACGACCCCACCTACGGCTGGGAGCTCATCGTTCGGGCCGACTTGTACGCCGGGGAGGACCGGATCACCCTGCTCGATGAGTGGATACCCGCGGAGGACTGGGCCGGGTTCGCCGCCTTCTACGACAAGCTCCACATCGGGGCCAAGATCATCCCCGAATACTCTACTGGGTGGTGGATCTCGCTCCCGGAGTGGCAGGTCGACGCCCACCCCTGCATCGACTATGCGGCATCCCAGGGCTCCACTCCCCCGGGGGGCACACGCTACTTTGACTACGGGGAGTACAAAAGCGACTACGTCAACTGGTTCGAGTACTGGCTCGGGCAGTGGCATAGCGCCCCGCAGACACCGGATCACGTGGTGATCAGCGAGGTCTATATCGACGCCGAAGATGAAGGCGCCAGCGAGTTCGTGGAGCTCTACAATCCCACGGACACGGATGTCGACCTGGCGGGCTGGGACCTCTGGGACGGCTGGGATATCGAGGCGGAGATTCCGGCCGGAGTCGTCCCGGCCCACGGATATTTCCTGATCGCCGACGGCGACTGGTCGACCGGAAGGGATGTGATGAGCTGGCCCCTGGCCGACGTGGAGGACGAGATGTCGCTCTACAACGCGGACCACGGCATCGCGGTGCGGGATGCTTCGGACGAGATCGTCGACGCCTTCGGCTGGGGAAACCCCACGGCGAGCGAGCCCTATGAGGGGACGCCGGCGACGAACCCGACGGGCGAGGGCTACAGCTTCTCGCGACACCCTGACCAGGACACGGACGACAATTCGGCCGATTTCTTCGAGAATCTCCCCGGAGCCGTCAACCCGGAGAGCTCGGGGCTCACCTGCTGGGACGCGGACGGCGACGGGTACGAGGATGAGGCCTGCGGCGGCGACGACTG
>CAZFWM010000413.1:0-6375 GCA_964522545.1 uncultured Thermodesulfobacteriota bacterium | reverse complement strand
AAGGTGCCGTCCCCGTTGCCCAAGAGCACCGAAGCATTGTTGTCATTATGATTTGCCACGGCCAAGTCCTGAGCCCCGTCTCCATCCAGATCCTCTATGGCCACTGAAATCGAGCCGTCACCCGCTATATAATGGACTGCTGTCGGAAAGGTGCCCTCTCCACTGCCCATAAGCACAGAGACATTGTCGCTGCCCCCATTTGCCACGGCCAGGTCCAGGTCGCCGTCTCCATCCAGGTCCTCTGCGGCGATTGAGGTCGGCCCGTCGCTGGCTCCGAAGTGCTCTGTGGTCAAGAAGGTGCCATCTCCTCTGCCAGAGAGCGATGAGACCGTTCCGCTGGCCCAATTGGCCACTGCCATGTCCAGGGAACCGTCTCCATCCAGATCCTCTATGGCGACAGAACTCGGCCCGTTACCGGCACCATAATGGACAGCACTCAGGAAGGTGCCGGCCCCATTGCCCAACAGCACCGAAACATTATTGCTAAGCCAATTTGCTATGGCCAGGTCCGGCGAGCCGTCCCCATTCAGATCCTCGATTGCGACCGACTCAGGCAAAGAACCGGCTCCGTAGTGCACAGCGCTCAAGAAGGTGCCATCCCCATTACCCAGCAGAACCGAAACATTATTGCTATCCCAATTTGCTACGGCCAAGTCCGGTGTGCCGTCCCCATTCAGGTCCTCTATGGCGACCGCCTGTGGCCCCACGCCGGTCGTGTAATCGGCCGCGCTCTGGAAGGTGCCGTCCCCGTTGCCCAGCAGCACGGAGACATCGTCGCTGCTAAAATTTGCCACGGCCAGGTCCGGAGTGCCGTCCCCATTCAGGTCCTCTATGGCGACCGCCTGTGACCCGTCACCGGTGTCATACTCGACGGCGCTCTGGAAGGTGCCGTCCCCGTTGCCCAGCAGCACCGAGACACTATCGCCATATAAGTTTGCCACGGCCAGGTCCAGGGCGTCGTCCCCATTCAGGTCCTCTATGGCGACCGCCTGTGGCCAGAGACCGACACCGTAGGCGACGGCGCTTAGGAAGGTGCCGTCGCCATTGCCCAAGAGGATGGAGACGTTGTCGCTCACATAGTTCGAAACGGCCAGGTCCGGCGCTCCGTCTCCATTCAGGTCCCCGGTGGCGATTGATCCGGGATTTGGACCGGCCCCGTAATCGACGGCGCTCCGGAAGGTGCCGTCCCCTCTGCCCAGAAGCACGGAGACATTATCGCTTCCCCAATTGGCCACGGCCATGTCCGGGGTCTCATCTCCGTCAAAGTCTTCTATGGCTACCGAGAAAGGATAAATACCGACTCCGCAATCAATCCTTGCCTCGAACAGCGGGGCTGTCTCGGCCGGGGGAGGTACAATAAACCCAATAACGGACAGGACGGCTATTACAGCCCAAGCAGATAAAGACCCTTTTTTTAACATATGTTCTCCAACAAATATTCCAACGTATCCTGATTATATCAAAAAATTAATAATTTCTCCATTACAGGGCAGTCACATCGGGCTGACGATTCTCGACTTCATAGATTTTTTTTCGGGCCCGCGCACCGACCTTCGGCAGCTTCCGTTGATCTTCGCATGAGAATATGATATAGTTGTAACTAATTAATATTTATACTTTATTCGTAAAATTTACATAGACGCAACGGATTTGCGCGAAGGAACGGCCTTCTTTCATAAGAGACAAAGATGAGAGACGGATTCACCAGGAGCTTTGGTATTGTTCTCGTTTTCGCCATGTGCTTGGCTATGAGCATGTGCGTGGGAGGCCGGGACTATTGCACCAAAGTACTCTTATACGATGACGTGGAGATCTCTCTCTACTCCAGTACCATGTTCCGGTTCCGGGTTTCCGGCCTGGAAGGAGAGACCTTTCCAGTGGAATATGAGATCCCCTTTGTCATCGGGAAGCTGGAAAGCTGGTCGCAAGTGCCGTATTCCCAATGGGAGGATGAAGAGTACTCCTATGTGGAGACGAACGATATTCGCATCCGCCTCACCCGTGATGATCACTCCTGGGAGGTCTTTACGCCCGGGGGCGGACAGCGGATCCATCCCTCGGACGGCCCCATCTACGGGATGTTCCGCGACGGGTACACGGTCTTTGACAGCGCCAGCGCCTTTGGAGAGCGAAACCTGAACAGCCGCTATGCCCACTGGTTTTACAATTCCGAGACCGGTCGCTATGTGGATACCTATTTGGCCGAAGACCTGATCATGGATACCTATTTCATCTACGGGCCGGAATACGAGGGACTCTTCGCTCAATACAATGAGCTGGTCGGCCCGGAACCACTGCTTCCCAAGAAGGCCTATGGCTTCTTCCAGACGCAGCATGTTTTTTGTGAAGGGACTCAGGAGGAGCTGATGGCGACCGCCCTCGCCTTCCGCGAGCGGGACATCCCCTGCGACTATTTCATCCTCGATATCGAATGGGGAGACGGGTGCGACGGCGACGAGCAGGTCAAGCTGGGAAGTCGTATGGACTGGTCCTTGAATTATGCCCATCCTCTGTCTCCAGAGGGATTGATCACCCAGCTCAAGAGAATGCATTTCGACGTGATGCTCATCCATCACAGCGCTCCGGACTTTCCCAACCGCTCCGGACAGGGCTGGACCGTATCGGTCTGGGATGAGGCGATCTGGTGGAGCAAGCTGGTAGAGGGGCTGGATATCGGCGTACAGGGCACCTGGCAGGATACCCGGCGAAACGATGTCACGGACAGCGTGATCTGGAGGGGGCTCAAGGACTATCTCGAGCCCGAGCAGCGGGTTCTCTTCATGGGGTGCCGCTGCATGCAGAAGTCCCATCCCTGGCCGACTCCGCCCAATACCGTTCCCATCAACCAGATCATCGGAGCCCGGCGCTACCCCTTCGACTGGACGGGTGACTGCGGCCTCACCTGGGAAGAGCTCAAATGGCAGATCCGTGCCATTACCAATACCTACGGCTCCATGAAGGGGGTCACCTATGTGACGAATGATTCGATGACATTCGACTGGAAAATCCAGGCACGCTGGAACCAGTTCATCGATTTTAATTCCGTCTCACGTTCACATAACCTCAAGCCTTGGGGAGCTTTTGGGAAAGGCAGGAAGGAGGGGGAGCCGGAGGCCGCGATCGCCGGGGACAAAGGAGCTGCGGCAAAGGCCGCCCGAGGAGAGACCTCTGGCCATCCCACAGCCGAGGAGAGCATCCGCAAACACCGAAAGCTGCGCTATCGCCTCCTTCCCTACATCTACTCCCATGCCTTTATCAATTACCAGGCAGGAATTCCCATCTGCAGGCCCATGCTGCTGGCCTTTCCGGAAGATGAAAACTGCAATGCCGATCAATGGCCCTATCAGTATATGTTCGGGGAATCCATCCTGGTGGCCCCGGTCTATGCGGATGTAGTCACCATGAAGATCTATCTTCCTGCAAGGACGGATTGGATCGATTACTGGAGCGAAGAGGTTTATACCGGTGGAGAGGTCATCCAGTACGACACCTCGGATATCGAGAAGCTGCCGATGTTTGTTCGATCCGGGGCGATCATCCCGATGCGGGACGATTGCAACTGGATCGATCCGACACTTCCCGACGATCCGCTCTCCCTGGATATTTATCCCTCGAAGGCCTCATCCTTTACATTGTACGAGGATGACGGAGTCTCGACGTACTACCAGAGTGGAGCGTATTCGCTGACGCAGATTGCTTGCCGAAGGGAAGGGGAAGCGAATGTCCGTCTGTCCATCGGTCGGGCAAAGGGCGAATATGCGGGGATGCTCCAGCAGAGGCGGTACATCCTGAATGTCCATCATTGTGAGACAGAGCCGAATCGAGTGACGTTGAGCGGGAACGGGCTGCCCCGGAACAGTGAGCCGACTTTCGGCGAGGCCACACGGGATGGTTGGTCCTACGATTCTGATAATGGGATTGTGAGGATTCAGACTCGGCGCAGTACCAAGAAGGATACGTGGATTGAAATCATCCGATAGTCAGGGCGGTTGAAGATGAGAGATGGATTTCTCACAGGTCTGAAGATTCATAGCGTCAGGGAGAGCATCCGGCATAGTTTCGGCTTCTCCGATGGAAGACAAAGATGGAATACGCTTAAGAACATCCTTGAGCGCAAGTCCGGAGTGGTCAACCTGCTTTCCATGCCGCCCGTGTTTCATGTAGAGGTGACCAGGAGGTGTAATATCAACTGCTTAATGTGTCTTCGAGATTCTGTCGCGGACGCTGATATATCAGAGGACCTGATACCGAATATTATTTCTCTCTCGAGGACCGCCGGGGAAGTGAAACTTTTTGGCTATGGTGAGCCGCTTCTATCAAAACACTTTTACAGGCTGCTAAAGCTATTGCAATGTGGCCGAATAACATTCTTTACCAATGGAATAATTCTCAGGGAAAAGCTCTTTGAAGATCTTTTCGAGCACTCCGGAAAGACAGTAGCCAGCGTCACGTTTTCCATTGATGGGGCCACTGCCAAGACCAACGATTATATAAGGAAGGGAACAAAGTTCGAAACTGTTGTTGAAAATCTTGAGGACCTCGATAAATTCAAGATACAGCATGGATTGAAATATCCCAGGATTGAAATCTGTTTTGTTGCTATGAGGAGCAATGTTGAAGAGCTTCCAGATCTTGTAGCTCTTGCTTCTGAAATGGGGGTCTATTCTATATGGGTTACTCACCTTGTCGTGTGGCAAGAAGATTACAGGAAGGAATCCTTGGTCTATTCCCCTGATCTGACCAAGGAGATCTTTGAGCGTGCAAGTAGTTTGGCAAGAGAGAGAAAGGTTTTCCTCCAGCTGCCTGCTGTGATTTCTGCAAAAGAAGTGGCCTTTGGGGAAGAGACGCCGGTTCATTTTCCAAATTGTTATGAACCCTGGAGGCAACCTGTAATCAACTATAACGGTGACGTTATGGCCTGTTGTGTGGCTCCTGAGCTTGTAATGGGAAATCTGAGAGAACAGAGCTTTGAAGATATATGGAACGGAGAGAACTTCCTGGAGCTGAGAAAAACTGTTAATTCAAATCCTAGGGGGGTGTGCGCCAGGTGTGATTCAAGATTTCGATGGGGAGGCATGGCGGATGCTGAAGAAGTCTTCATCCGTTTAAGAGATGCATGGAGGTAAGCAGGCTATCGGGCCGAACAATTTAACTTTTCAGAAAAATCAGCGACTATCTTATCCCAGGAGTATCTTTTTTCTACAAATTTTCGAGCCTTCAGTGAGATGTTTTTTCGCAGCGTATCGTCCTTCAGCAGTCTCAAAGTCCTCTCTGCGAAATCATGTTTATCATCGGCTATCATAATATTTTCATCCGGACTAACATCAAGACCCTCGCTTCCGATAGAAGTGGAAACGACCGGCACACCTGACGCCATAGCCTCGAGTATGCGAAGCCGGGTTCCTCCGCTGATCCTCACAGGAACTATCATAACATCGCAAGCTGAAAGGGGAGTGCGTACATCCTCTACACGTCCCACTACCTCAATGTTTTTCCGCTTCCCAAGCGCTGATACCTTCTTCGACATATAGCTACCGACAATGGTCAATGTAGCATCAGGAATATCAGAGAGGATCAAAGGAAATATTTCTTCTGCGAAATAAGAAATCCCATCGAGATTTTGAACGTGTCTCATCTCTCCGATGAAAAGGATGTCATTTGTGCATACAGGTTTCCGTCGGGGAGAAAAATAGGAAATATCGACACCATTGGGCACGACGATCACATTGCTTGCGGGTTCGAGATCCAAGATCTTTCGTTTGTCTACTTCTGAGACCGTGACGACCGTATCGACTCGCCTCCAAACGCTACGCAGGTAACGCTCCATTTGTTTGGAGAGGGCGTAGGAAACAAGCTTGGGGAATCCTTTTTCCGTTGCTGATTTTCTTCGAAAAAAAACAGAGCGGATTTCATATTCCGCCAGAAGGGTCTTGATGCCCTTCTCGCGTAGTTGATCGTAATCCATGTATTGCTCGACAAAGGGGAGCTCGATCTTTATGAGATCAAACGAATTCTCTTCTATCAGCCTGTTGAATTTTTGATGAAATGCCGGGAAGTACCATCTTGAAATGTCGTGAGGATATCCGGAGAGAACCATCCGTAGTCTCTTCGAGAAATAGGAAAATTTTGAGAGATCCTGCAATGAGAATATTTTGCTGGCGATATCTTCGTTGGTCCTTATCGGGACCGTCTCCACAATAGAACAATATTGCTCCATCGACGGGATGTATTTGGTTTCATCCTCGGATATTAAGGAGAGCAAGGAAATAGAATGATCTCTTGACAAGTTCTTGATAACATTATACAATCTTACTTTGCCGCCGGCCTCGATCGGAAGAGGAAAAAGGGAGCTTACGATAAGGATTTTCATTTGCG
>CAZFWM010000412.1:0-6423 GCA_964522545.1 uncultured Thermodesulfobacteriota bacterium | reverse complement strand
TAACCTTGCTTTTTTATTATGTTTTTGGGGGAATTAGCTCAGGAACTTCTGACTAAACGTCTACGCTACTTGCGCACATGTATGCTCGATTCGTTAGCCATATTGGTCAACAGTCGAGAGTCAAGAGTCGAGAGTGTGGGACAGGAGACTCTTGACTCTGAACTGTTGACTGTCGACTAAGCACTCATTTGGCATTTCGGAAGACGCGGAAGCCCAGGGCGCTATACCGGTAGTCGGGAACGAGCCAGTTGCGGCGGGCCGAGCGGCAGGCGCGAGCGCCGATGATCCAGCCGCCGCCGCGCATCACCCGGTAGGCGCCATAGGAGGGGCCCACCGGATTCTTCACCTCTTTGAGCGGGTATGCATCGTACCGGTCCCAGCACCACTCCCACACGTTCCCATGCATATCATGAAGGCCCCAGGCGTTGGGGGCAAAGCTGCCGACCTTCACGATCTTCTTTCGGTACCTCCCTTTCGGGCACCCCTTCAGGGGGGCGTTCCCATCATAGTTCGCACTCTTCGAAGAGAGGCACGGACCCGTGTTGAAGGGGGTCGTGGTCCCGGCCCGGCAGGCATACTCCCACTCTGCTTCCGTGGGAAGTCGGTATCCGTCCGCCTTCCGGTTCCAGTCCACTTCCTCTCCCTTGATCTTGTATGCCGGGGTAAGCCCATCCCGCTCGGAGAGGCGGTTGCAGAACGCCGCCGCTTCGTACCATATGACTTTCTCCACGGCGCACCCTTCCCCGCAGCCACCGAAAAGGCTCGGGTTCGTCCTCATTACCGCCTTCCATTGGCTCTGGGTGACCTCTGCGACTCCCGCGTAGAAGGGCTTGGTGATTGTTACCGCGTGCTGAATCTCGTCCTCATAGTGTCCCGGCTCCGCGGCCGGGCTCCCCATCATGAAGGTCCCGGACGGGATGAGGACGAACCTCATTCCGGTAGAGGGGCTGGTGTAGTACGTTCTGGATGTACCCTCTCGCTTCTCTAATGCCAGCTCGTCATATCCCTTCCAGGCCCAGTAGGCCCCCAGGGCGGAGAAGGCGGCCCTGTTGGCGTCGGGATTGCGATAGATCCGCACCGGATCCGGGCCCGACTGCTTGACGATGCCGTACAGGATTTTGGGCGTGAGCACTTTGCTCACACTGGCGGACTCCCCCTTTTTCGCCCAATCCGTGAACAGGCTCTTGCCGGTCCCGATAATTTCGCCCGACAGGGTATGGATGAATTGATCGCCCGACCAGGTGAGATTCAGCTTCTTTCTCTCTGCCTCGTACTTTTCCATCCACAGCTCGCAGGCCTGTCTGTACACTTCGGAGAGCGATCGGTACTTCTCCGATATGTCCACGGCAGCATTCACCTTGTCCCAATCGATCTTCGCCGGCTCCTCGTAAATCTCGGGCATGTGAAAATATACGCCGAAGTCGGTGGAAATCCTCGCCGTCCGGCTAGCGCCTCTGCGCCGGGCCTCTAGGATGAAAATATAATTTCCCTCCCGGATGAGATCCGAGTACGTTGCGCTCGTCCCTTCTCCCCAGGTCGACCATTTCTCGTGCCCGACCTCGATCTCCTCGGACCGGTCTACGGGCACTTCGACCTTGTAGCGAAATTCCACATCAGGCTCTTCCGAACTCCAGGCGATCGTCGTCTCTACCGCGATATCCAGTTCGTCCGGCGGATATTGGGTGAACCGGACTTTCGGCTGCGCAAGAAGGCCCTCAGGCCACAAGGTCGATACTAAGAACGTTATAAACAAAACAGCCGACAGGCCGCTGATGTGCGTCCGCTTCATAGGATCCTCTTTTCGATGCGGATATACTTTACCGGATCGTGCCGAGGTAATGGGAGGTCAGCTGGCGCTTTTTGACCCGCGGCAGAGTGTAGTCGGGGAGCAGCATGGGGGCGACCCGCTCTGCGTCGATCCCGGCATCGGCCAGCTCGCCGTGATAGGACCGTACGTGGTCCAGGGAGAGCTCGCCGTCCCGGAACTTCTCCCTGGCGTACAGCCCCGCACTCTTGCCCGCGATGCGGCCAAAGACCATGATGTCCAGCAGCGAGTTGCCCATCAGGCGGTTTTCGCCGTGGATTCCGCCTCCCACCTCTCCAGCCACGAACAGGCCGGGCAGCACCGTCTCACCCTGGCTGTTGAATTCCAGGCCACCGTTCTGGTAGTGGAGCGTGGGATAGATCAGCATCGGCTCTTTGGCGATGTCGATCTCGAAGCGCTTGTAGAGTATGAACTTGCCCGGAAACTCCCGCTCCACCGTCCCTTCGCCCGAGAGCGTGTCGATCATGGGAGAGTCGAGCCATATGCCGAACTTGCCGCTCGGGGTGGGAACCCCCATGCCCCGCTCTTCACATTCCCGGATGATGGCCGAGGCCTCCACGTCCCTGGGCTCACGCTCATTGACGAACTGAAGGCCGTCCACGTTGACCAGATTGGCCCCGGAGCCCCGGAACTTCTCCGTGATCAGGATCCCCTCGGCCTGCTCCGGAAAGACGACCCCCGTGGGATGGTACTGAACGGTGTGGAGGAAGCAGATCGGCACGCCGGCCCTGTATCCGATCACGAGGCCGTCCGCGGTGGCGCCGTAGTGATTGGTGGTCATGTAGTCCTGCACGTGGAGCCGCCCACTTCCGCCGGTGGCCAGGACGACCGCCTTGGCCTTTACGACAAAGTACTCTTCGGTCTCCATGTTGTAGAGCAGCGCCCCCGTACAGTGTCCGTGGGAGTTGAGGATCAGCTCCACCGCGGGTGAGAACTCGATCACCGAGATGTCATCGCCCCGGTTGCGGGCCTCGTCCCGTACGGTGCGCATCATCTCTGCTCCCGTGATGTCCGCCGCGGAGTGCATCCGCTTCCTGCAGGTGCCGCCGCCGTGGAGGCTCTTGAGCCGGCCGTCGGGGAACTTGTCGAAGTTACAGCCGAGATCCACGAGCCACTTGATCGCATCGGGGGCGCCCGACACCAGCGTCTCGGCCAGCTCCGGAACATTCTTGAAGTGACCGCCGCCCATCACGTCCAGGTAGTGAAAGTAGGGAGAGTCCTTGTCCCCCTTGGTGGCGGCCTGTATGCCGCCCTCGGCCATCATGGTGTTGGCGTCGCCGTGGCGCAGCTTGGTGGCGATGATCACCTTGGCCCCGTGCTCCTGTGCCAGGATGGCGGCGGCCGTGCCCGCACCGCCCCCTCCGATCACGAGCACGTCGGTCTCGTAATCGATCTGGCCCAGATCCACTTTGTCAGGATTTACCCGTGCCCCGGCCTCCAGCAGATCGACCATCTCGTGGGCGATGCGGTATCCTTTGCTGGGTCCGACCCGGATCTCCCGGCGCCCCTCATCCTTGAAGTCGGGGTGGAACTTCAGAATATCCTGCCTCTCCTCCAGAGACATGAAGGGAAATTCCTCGTTCTTCTGCTTTTTGGCGACTCGCTCCGGTCGGGTCTTTTCCACTATCTTGATCAGATTCTTCAGTTCCTCGGGGTATGGCATGGTTCAACCTTTCAGAGATACGCAGGATCCTCCGGCTTCCAATCCTCCGGCGCTGTTGCCGGCTCCATCTCTCTCTCCTTGTAGTGCTTTCGCAGCTCCTCTTCACTCATGGCTTTCAGTTTTCCGAGGGCCTCGCTGTACTTGCCTTCATCGATTTGACCGACCATGGCCGCGAGGTGATCCGCCCGCGGGGTGATCCTGGCGCCCACGATGCGGCGCACCATCTGGGCGATGTGGTACTGAGGCAGCTCTCCGAAGCACCGGCTGGTGCAGAGACCGCACTGGATGCAGTCGAAGGAGAGGTTCTTGGCCTTTACCAGGTCGCCCTGCTTGACGGCCGAGATGACGTCCATCACCTCCACGTCCATGGGGCACACCTTGGTGCACGCGTTGCAGGCGACACACCGGAAGAGCTCCGGGTACTTCTTGAAGACCTCCTCCGGGTCGCCGGTGACGGACTCGTGATCAAAGACCGCCCGGTTGGCCGGGAAGAAAGGCAGCTGCGTCAGGTACATGTCCGGCTCGACCACCGTCTGGCACGCCAGCCCCACCCGGATGTGGTAATCCCCGGGCTTGCGGTAGACCGTGGCGCACGCGCCGCATATGCCGCCACGGCAGCCGCAGCCCCGGATGTACTTGTAGCCCGCGTACTCCATGGCCTTCATGATCGTCAGGCTCTCGGGGACCTCGTATCTCTTCCCCATGATAAAGATGGGTATCAGCCTCCCGGACGCCTCGACTTCACTGCCTTCTTCCGTGGGTTTCGCTTCTTCGCTCATTTTTCCTCACCGCTTTGTTATGATTGTGTATCTCAACTTGATTACATAGGAAATCCAATTCATTCCGTCGGAAAAGCTTTAACGCAAAGGCGCAAAGGCGCAAAGAGAAGATAAGCAAAAGGGAATATGGAAAAAGTCATGGACGTTGCGAGGGGCGGAGCCCCGAAGCAATCCCCCGGGCTCAGTTGCCACAGTGCTCAGTGGATTGCTTCGTCGCTGTCGCTCCTCGCAACGACCCTCAATTGAGTCCATTTGAATCAATTGATTTAAAATCCTTTGCGTCTTAGCGTCTTTGCGACTTTGCGTTAAAATTCTGATAGCCAAAGTCCATCCAGAGGGCGATAGGTTCAAGTCAAGCCGACAGGAGATCTCGCTCCTGTAAGAATTCCTTTGCCCCGCCTATGTTGAGCTCGAAATGGCACTCTTCCTGAGGCAGCCCCAGCGCCACGGCCAGGAGCTGCGAAAAATAATACGTCGGGATCCCCGCCGCCTCCGGGTGCTTGTCCTGAATGGCGGGCTGCATCTTGCCGATGTTGAACTCGCACAGGGGGCAGCTCGACGCGATTGCATCGGCCTTGCCCCTGGCCGCTTCGACCAGGATCTTGGCGCAGGTTTCCACTGCCAGATCCGGGTTGCTGATGACCTGATAGGAGCCGCAGCATTCCTGGGCGGCATCGAAGTCCGCGACCTCGGCCCCAATCGCCTCCAGAAACTCCTCGAAGATCCGGGGGCGAACCCTCGTGTCGATGGCAATTTCCCGGGGCCTCAGCAGAGTGCAGCCGTAGTAGGGAGCCACCTTCAACCCGGCAAGGGGGTTTTGAATTCGCTCCCTTAATGTATCGAAGCCCACCTTCTCCTTCAGGAAGTTGAGGACATGCATGACCTCTACCGTGCCTTTGTAGTCGGGCTCTTCTTCCATGAAGGTGTTCAGGGTGCTCAGCTTTTCCTCGTCATCGCGGACGATCCGGTTTGCCCGGGCCAGGGTGTTGTAGCACATGGAGCAGGCTGTCACCACGATCGGGTTGCCTGCCTCCTGAACCCGGATCAGGTCCCTCACCGGCGCTATCAGGTGCAGGAGGTCATCGTCCGCCAGGGAGATAACGGCGCCGCAGCAGTTCCAGCGTGCGAGCTCCTCCACATCCGCACCCAGCGCCCGAAGGGACGCGGTAACGGTTTCATCCATGTTCCTGGCTTTGGTCTTTAAGGTGCATCCCGGGTAATAACTGACTTTCATGGCCTACCTTACGAAGTGTGTTTCCTGAAGCAACCCACGAGGGCGATCTGGGGGAGTTCGGCCAGAGCCTCTTCAGGCAGGCCGGAGGGTTCGACGTAGTTACTATTTTTTCGCAGGGTCAGCAGGCGAATCGCTTCCATGACCTTGGGAAGCTCCAGGCCGCGGGGGCAGCGTACGGTGCATGAATTGCAGGTGGCGCAGACCCAGGCGTTGTTGGCTTCGCAGACTCTGTCCCGGAGGCCCAGGTGGGTCATGATGACCAGCTTTCGGGGGGTGTAGTCCGTGTGGTCCGTCATGGGGCAGACTCCTGAACATGTACCGCACTGCATGCACTTGTGGAAGTTTTCCCCACTGATCTCCTCCACCTTCTCCACGAACTCCCTGTCATAGGATTTATCTGAAATGATGATGGCCAAGCTTCACCTCGATAGATTGAACCCCGATTTCGAAAATGCCAGTAAAAGCGAATGAATGCCCTAGTCGAGGAAAAATACCATTATGTCAAAGATGGATTTGTTGTCAAGCAAATTAAACCCGAAAAATGCAGTAGACACCTACTGCGGCTTGAAAAACCTTGCTGCAACGCTTGTTTCGCGCTTTTGGTCCAATTGTATTTTTCGGGTTAAAAAAAAAGTCCGCGACTGCCGTCTTGAGGCAGCCGCGGATGAAAGGGTAGAATTTCCTGCTCGAATGGTGATGAATAGCAGCCCTATCAGTTCACAGAGGAGACGGCATAGCCGATCCTCTCGTTTTCCCCGTCAATGCCGCCGTACCACATCTTATATGCAGTGTCTTCGAAAAGAACCATCGGGGCCCGAACCTTCACATCCTCCCAGGATCCACTCGGTCCCAAATCGATCGCCGGATTGTCGACATACTTGGTCCACACGATTCCATCCGGACTGGAGGCATAGCCGATCCT
>CAZFWM010000411.1:0-6441 GCA_964522545.1 uncultured Thermodesulfobacteriota bacterium | reverse complement strand
CCTCCACCCGAGAGCCTCCCCCGCCCCTCACTCCGGACTTTGTCCGAGGCCCTGTATCCTGTCCTACGGATTATTGACGTGAGCGTCTACAAATTGGTAAAATATTTCTTCAAACATGAGGGTCTCTGATCGATACCGATAACGAAGGATTCAAAACAATGAAAAAACACCTGTTGGTCCTGCCGGCTATTTTAGTTCTCTTCACCGCGGTCGCGCTGGGACTGGGTTGCCCCTCCAAGCCCTCCTCTTCCTCCTCGAGCCCCGACACGACGCTTGACTCCGATGCCGATGGCGTCCCCGACGCACTGGATAACTGCCCGGAAGTATCAAATCCGGTGCAGGCCGACACCGATGAGGATGGCGCGGGCGACGAATGCGACCTGGATGATGACGGTGATATCATTCCTGATATATTCGACAACTGCCCGACCCATTTCAACCTGCTCCAGATAGACACCGACGGCGACGGGCTTGGCGATCCGTGCGATCCTGACGCCGATGGGGACGGTCTGCCTGATGAAGCAGACAACTGCCCGTTTATCAGTAATCCCTTTCAGACCGATACCGACTCCGATGGCCTCGGAGACGAGTGTGATCCGGACTTGGACGGCGACTGGGTTCTCGATATCCAGGACAATTGCCCTGGGAATTACAATCCGGATCAGATCGACACCGACCAGGATGGGCTTGGAGATGCATGTGACGAGGAGCTCACTCTCCCGGAGGTGCGAGAATTTAAAATGGCGATGGGCCCGAATGGACCCGTGGGCATGGAAATGTCTCAGGTTTTCGAACTGGTCAGTTCAGTAAACGATGCGGTCTTGTTATCACACTGGATAGACTGGGACGGAACGGCGGATACACTAACCTTGTTGACCGAGCTTGTCGATCATGCCAGGGATAAGGGGCTTGAGATCATCTTTGCCGTGGAGGTCGCCTCGGATGACACGCGCAAGAAGATCGGTCCCCTGCCGGAGAGCTTTACCAATCCGAGCAGCCCCGATTACATCCCCCCCGAGGAGCGCAATTTCGCCAATCAGGACCTGCGCAATATCATAAAAGACTGGTGCATGACCCTTGCCAGCAACTTCGGGCCTGAGTACATCTCTGTCGGAGTGGAGACCGATATGTATTACTTCCCAGACTTCTTTTCAGGGGATACGAATCCGGATGGGGAAAATTTTGTCTCCCTGTACAAGGAGATCTACGAGGAAATAAAGGGGCCTTCAGGCTCACCCGGCACGACGGTATTTACCAGCTTCCAGTGGGACCAGTTCGCCACCCTGGACCTGTTGCCGCTTCTGCAGAGCTTGTATGAGCAGCGCTGGAGCTATGTCGATATGTTCGATGGATATCTCGATCTCTTCGCCATCTCGACCTTCCCGATCGCGTTTCCATCCTTCGTGACACCGGAAGCGATAACCGACTCCTATTTCACGGACATACCGAACCATGTGAGCGTGCCGATCGCGATCCTGGAGACAGGCTGGCCTTCCGAAGGGGAGGGGTGGACGGCCAAGTACAGGGACGAAGCGGCTCAGGCCCGGTTCATCCCAAAGATCATCAAGCTTACGGAGGGGCTCGATCTCCGATTCCTCTTATGGTTCTTCATGACCGATCCCGATCCGGCCCTGATACCGGGCCTCTTGGAAAATTTTTACTCCAGCGGCCTCCTGAACACCGACGGGACCGCCAAGCAGGCCTTTGACATGTGGGCGGGTCTAGCCACGGTGGAGTACCAGCCTACGGAAAAGCGATAGGTAGTATTTCCGGAAAAGCAACCATCTTACTATGATCCCGTCACATCCATCGCCGAACCGTCCGGATGAATCGTAGAGGATTCTGGGGCCGAAAAAAAAAGACCGCATGGTGAAAGGCGCGATTGTGGGGCTCTAAGGCGCAATCGTGACACCGGCATCCCTCCAGAGAGCTTCCTCGATCAGGTATCTTCCTGGCATCTTCCCGGAAACGTCGATAAGCCGCTGATCCCCATATTTCAGGGAACGGACGGCTCCTGAGATTTCCCATCGTGCGCATGCACTGGCAGCAGGGGCTTACCGTCCCATCGGAGAGGATCAGGCTGAAATACCAGCCAGCGTAACAGGGAAAATCGAATGCCCTGTCCGGCCTGGGGGCCTTTCCCAACCGGGGTACAGAAGGCAGGAAGGTCCGGATGTTGGATCGAAGCCCCAGGGATCGCACCAGCCCTTCAGCCCTTTTCAGATTACCGGCCAGCTCCGTGACCTCCTCCGGTTCAAGCTTCAGGGAGCCGATGGCTGGGTAAAAGAGGGTCTGACGAAAGGCGACATCGTCCGCACCTAGTTTCGCGCTCAACGAGACCATCTGCACAATTTCCCGCCAATTCATGGCGTGGATCGCAAAGGAAAGAATCAGCCGTGGCTTCTTTTTGCCTCGCTCGGCCCTGGCATGGATGAGGGACCGGATTCCGGCCAGTACTTTTTTCATCCCTTTGGAACCGGTGTGGATGCTGGAATAGGTTTCTTCCGTGGCCGCGTTCAGGCTGATTTCGACCGCATCCAGACCTACATGAACAAAGCGATCGGCGAGCTCTTCGGTCAGCAGAGAGCCGTTTGTGGTCAGGCTGCAGGACATTCCCCTGTTTTTGGCATACGCAACCATTTCGGAGCACGCCGGATGAAGGAGAGGTTCCCCTCGTCCGATCAGCTTGATTCTGCGCGTTCCCATCGCATACAGGTTGTTTACGAGGGTTTGGAAAACAGTGCGGTCCATCAGGGCACGATTCCGATCTACTTCGGGATGTTCCTGATAGTATTTTTGTGCGGCTTCGTCCGGGTAGGTCGATCCTGTAGGGGATGGTTCTGGATGATCCCAGCACATGGCACACCTGTAATTGCATCGGTTGCTGATCCCGATCTGGACATAAAGGGGACCGGTCTTTGTCGTTCGGGGAGTGTGCAGGGCCAGAAAGATTTTACCAGCGTGGCCCAGGGTCTGGAGATAATCCAGGGGGGCGTTTATCCATTCGGAGGGCACCATACGGAATCCGAGCGGCCTAATGCATCTTTCGGGTTAAAAGGCACCCTTCCGAGTGATGATATGCTTGATCGTACCGAGGACAATCATAAGATCCAGCTTCAACGATTGATTCCTCACGTAATACACATCTTTCTCGATGGTCTCTTGAAAAGTCAGCAGGCCTCTTCCCGTGCATTGGGCCAAGCCGGTCAGCCCCGGCTTGACCTTGAATTTCTGTAATTGCCACGGCTTGTAGTATTTCATCATCTCAGGAATGTCCGGCCTGGGCCCAACCAGGGTCATATTGCCGATCAGGACATTGATAAAGTTTGGAAGCTCATCCAGGGTATAACACCTCAACCAAGCACCCATCCTCGTCAGGCGCGGATCATCCATCAATTTAAATCGAAAGGTCTGGATCTCCTCGTCCGTATATTCGTAACTATAAAGTTCTGGCCAGCGTTCCCTTGCATCTGCGTACATCGTTCGAAATTTGTAAAACGTAAAGGGGGAGCCATTTAGCCGTATTTCCCTTTTTTCTCCTATCTGCTTCTTTCTCCATCCTCTGCTTCGCATGTTTTGCCCGATTCGCGTCTGTCGAAATATGGCCGGGCCAGGGGAATCCAGGCGGATGAAGATTCCAAGTAAGACCATGATGGGGAAAAAAGGAATCAGGATGAAAAGGGAGACCACAATGTCGATGAGTCGCTTTTCAAAGGATAACAATCTGGGGGTGCAGTAGTCTTGGACCGAATCGTGTTCCTTGACCGAATCGTGTTCCTTGACCGAATGGTGTTCTCCGGCCGAATGGAGTTCCTCGGTGGAATAGTATTCCTCCACCCGCCTTGCCGCCGAGCTATGCTCATCCAACGATAATTTCATTCTCTCTCATTGCCTTAGAAATAAATAATCCTGTATGGTCAATGCAGATATACAAATAAATTGACCAAATCCTAATAATTTTACAATTTTATCACACTCGAATCCTTCCCGCAATCATAAACACTTCTGTGAAGATAGATGCAACAACCTGAACCTGTTTTTATCCTCTGCCGGTTAAAGGCTAGAAGCGATAGTACGTACAACAGCGCGTGCAAGCCGGGAAGAGGCCTTCCTGCTTCAGAAGGCGCCGAAACCGACGCATCGGGACACCGTTCCAGGCATTGATGAATCCACCCTCGTCTTGAATGTTCCCTACGACCACATCCAGGCAAGGGCTCATGTCACCGTTTGGAAGGATATTCACAGAGTTCCAGGGCCCATGGCAAATGCCTCTCGGAGGGCTCGGATAGAACCGCTTGCCTGTATAATAATTCCGGATCTCCGTTTCGTTATAATCAGGCAGAAAATTAATGGGAATGGTGAATTTCTTCCCCTTTGCCTCCCGGATGGTACGGACGATCTCATCCATGTCCATCCCGGAAGTGTCATAAACAAAGCCTCCCCAGCTGGGAGATCCCTTTCCAAAAAGCCGCTGGAATGTCTCTTCATGGGCATGGAAAAGCTTTGAATCCAGGAAGTTGAAATGAAGAAGCAGCAGAGAATCCACTCCGGAGGATTCGACCGTTTCGATGAATTTGATCAGGGAGGTATAGGTCAAATCGCTCAATGTCGAATTGAATCCGAGCCGTGGATAGGAGCCGCCATGCAACGCCCTTTCCCTCAGAAGCGCCTTGATCCCTTCTTCGATTTTCTGAAAGGTCCCCTTGGTTCCCCGGATGGTATCATGGAGATCTTCTGGTCCATCCAGTGAAATCGAGATCTCTTTTACCTGGGATACGACCAGATCTTGTGCTGCGTCCGCTAATCGTGTGCCGTTCGTTATGATCGATGTGTGGAGACCTTTGCGCGCAAGGTAGGCGATGACCTCCTTCCATTGAGGGTAGAGGAACGTTTCGCCGCCGCACAGAATGATACGTGGTTTGAAGGCGGCCAGATCGTCGAATGTCGATCGCAGCTGTTCGAACGTCAGCTCAGGCTCCAGAATAGCCGGCGCACCCTTTCGCACGTACCCTTCCGTCCCCCACTGCCCGCACATTCTGCATCTCAGATTGCACCGATACGTCAAGAAGAAAAGTACCTCCTGAGGCGGAAAGCTGTGCTCGAACTCCAACCGGGACGATATCCTGCTCGCAGCCCTGCGGTGAGCCCTCTGTGCAATCCGAAGGGAGTTCCGGATCCTGGCCGGCCAACGTTCTCGTTTACGGGGTCTTCCTCGATGCGGCATAGGGTGCAAGCCTTGGCGAGATCAGCGGTGGGATGACTTTGTACGCTAATTTCATGGTAGAGTCACACAAATGGATTGTCAATGAGTTGAGTTGGATTCTTTGCCCGTATCGATCCATTCGAGGACATGGTCCTGGGGAATTTCCTCTGATAACAGCATGGAGAAAATCCAGACGCCCCCCAGACTCGGGCAGGGGAAAGCTATGGGTATATCGATGGGGGGATCGATGACCGGAAGCGGAACCTCCCAGAGTGAGATGATCCATGGTATCGGCTCCGATAAAATCATGAAGGTCGCCCACATGCCCGGCTCGGGCGCTCCCAAGGCAAAGTCCAGAGTCAGAGTCCAGGCCGCATAGGATGCATCCAGATCGAGGGTGAATTCCACAATGCAGTCCGGGTCATCCAGGTCGATAAGCCCGTCGCAGTCGTTGTCCAGTCCGTCGGAACAGGCCTCAGCCGCGCCAGGGCTCACAGAGGGATTAGAGTCGTCGCAGTCTTTCTCCGGGTAGACGCAGGCAGGGCTTGCCGGATCGCCGTAGCCATCACCGTCTCCATCACTGCAGGCGGCCTCGCTTTTGTTGATAAGCACCGAGATATCGTCTGTCTCACTATTCACCACGACCAGATCCAGGCCGCCATCCCCGTTCAGATACCCTATGGCCAATGACACAGGAAGCACTCCGGCTCCGTAATGGACCGCGTTCTGAAAGGTTCCATCTCCATTACCCATGAGCACCGAGACATTGTCGCTGGTATAATTTGTCACGGCCAGGTCCGGGGCGCCGTCACCATCCAGGTCCTCTGCAGCCACGGCGCCGGGATTCTTGCCTGCCCCGTAATCGAGGGCGCTCAGGAAGGTGCCGTCCCCGTTGCCCAGTAGCACTGAGACGCTTCCTTGATCTGAGAAGTATCCCGAATTCGCAATGGCCAGATCTTTGGCGCCGTCTCCATCCAGGTCCTCTATGGCAACCGAACTCGGCCCGTGCCCAGCATTGTAATAGACTGCGCTCTGGAAGGTGCCGTCTCCGTTGCCGAGCAGCACGGAGACATTATTGCTATCCCAATTTGCTACGGCCAAGTCCGGGGCGCCGTCTCCATCCAGGTCCTCAATGTCGACTGAGCTCGGAGCGTCACCGGCGCCGTAGGCGACCGCGCTCTGAAAGGTGCCGTCCCCGTTGCCCAAGAGCACCGAAGCATTGTTGTCATTATGATTTG
>CAZFWM010000410.1:0-6500 GCA_964522545.1 uncultured Thermodesulfobacteriota bacterium | reverse complement strand
CGACTCTGCGTTGAAAAAAACAAATGAGCAGAAGTCCGCCCGAAGGGCGATAAGTTCACCTCAGTGGGACATGATGCGAGATTGGATCCTGACACTGACTGCGGCGGCATTGCTCCTCTTCCCCGCCTGTCATAACTCATCCCCAGCGGACAAGGATCAACCAGGCGACCCCGACGAGCAACCTCCTGTCTTCTTCACTTACCCCCACGACGGGCAGCTCTATGCCGCCCTTGAATGTGTATCGATCACACCCACCTGTGAGAACCACCCCCGCGAGCTGTTCATGGGGGGCACCAGCGGCGACCGCATAGCCGAGGGGACCCACGACGATCTCGAGGCGTGCGCGCTCCTGCTGGGGCAGGACGAGGACACTCTTGTGCTGATCTCACTCGATCTCGTGGGCATCCTGGAGCCCCGCGTGAACAAGATGAAGGACCGCCTCGAGGCCCTCGGGATCGACCGGGAACGGGTCTTCGTCTGCTCCACCCACACACACACCGGCCCGGACAGCCTCGGCATGTACGGACCCGATTGGTACCTGACCGGCCTGGACCGTATCTACCAGGCCTTCCTGTGCGACGCCGTAGAGGAGGCCGTGGCGGCCGCCGGGCCGGAGATGGTCCCTGTGACGGCCACCTTCGCCACGGACACGGTCCATGTGCCCGGCTCCACCTACCCGGCCCTGATCCGGGACAGCCGGGACCCGGTGGTGATCGACGACTGCATCCACGCCATCCGCTTCGACGGCCCGGAGGGCGGGACCGTGGCCACCCTCGTGAACTTTGCGAACCACCCGGAGGTGGCGATCTGCTACGACCGGTTCTCGGCCGACTTCCCCCGCTATCTGCGCGAAAGGCTCGCCATGGAGTACGGAGGCGGTGCGATCTTCTTTCCCGGGGCGATCGGAGGGCTGTTGACGCCGATCGGGGTCTCCGTGCCGGCCCGGGACGAGCAGGGCGAGCCGGTCCTCGAGGGCGGGAATCCGGTCTGGCTCATCGACTGCACCTGGGACAAGACCCGTAGCTACGGCTACTTCCTTGCCGAGATCGTCATCGAGGCCCTTGCCGGGCGGTACCCTTCACCGGTGGACGGCATCCGAGTCGACAGGGCGGAATTCGCGGTGCCCATCACCAACATCGAGCTCTGGGGTGCGAACATCCTCGGCGTGGTCGAGAGATTCCCGCTCTTTCACGGGCCCGGCTGCGGCCCCCTGGGCTGCGGGACCGGGGAGATTCACGCCATTGCCTTCGGCGACGCCCAGATCACCACGAGCCCGGGCGAGACCTTCCCGGAGACCATCATCGGCCGCGAAGAGGTCACCATCGACTACGGCGAGCCCTGGGGCCCGACCACCTTCGCCGCCATGGAGGGGATCCTCGGGCACTACACCCGGCCCGTGGCCATGCATTTCGGCCTGACTAACCACGAGATCGGCTACATCGTTCCGGAGTGCGACTACCTCCCCTCCGATCATCCCGAGCACTACTGCGAGTACTTCGCCGTCTCCCGGCAGGGCGAGACCATCCTGCGCCAGGCCCTGATCGATCTGCTGGAGGCGCAGGCCGGCCGGTAATCCGGGTTATTCATATTGTCCGCTTATTGTGAGAGGCAGATGGAGTCAGGTCTTGAAAGACCAGTTGTGAAACCGGAAATCAAGAAGCAGGGGCGGTCGATCTTCATGACCCAGACCGCTTCGTACCTGCTGATCATCCTGACCATTACGGTTACGTTCAGCCTGCTTTTTTTCTCCACCGCCAGGAACCATCTGGAGCGGGAGGTGGGGCGGAAGCTCCAGGACATCGCCAGCATCGCGGCCCGGAACGCCCCCTTCGAGCGCCTGGACCTGATCAAGGTCGGCGACGACCAGAAGCGGATGGTCCTGCGGCTCCGGGAGAAGCTCGGCGAGATACGAGAAGCCACAGGCGTCCGGAACATCATCATCTTTCACCCTGATCGAACGTCCCTGCTGGACCTGAAGCCGGACCGACCGATCGGGACGGCCTGCGAACTCCCCCATTTCAGGGATGACTTCACCGACAGGCTAGCGCGGGGCGAGGCCGTCGGCACCGGGAGCTACCTGGCTCCCTCGGGGAAGCTGACCGTTTCTGCCTACGCCCCCGTAATGGATGCCGAGGGCCGCCTCTTTGCCGTCGTCGGGGTGGACGCGGACACGCGGGAGGTGGAGGTGATCGAGCAGATGCGAAGGCGGCTGTATCTGATCGCCGCCGCGGGCGTGGTGCTCGCCTTTCTGCTCGCCCTCATCCTCGCCCGGACAGTGATACGACCCATCAGCGATATGGCCCGGACCGCGGCACGGATCGGGAGCGGCGACTATGAGGCCCGAGTTACCATCCCCTCGACGGCGGAGCTCCGGGTTCTGGCCGACTCCATCAACTCCATGGCGGACCAAGTGCGGCATCGCGACAGGCGGCTGAAAGAGATGTCTGTGAGCGTGGCCCACGAAATCCGGAATCCCCTCAACTCCATCAAGCTCCTGATCCAGCTCCTCGAAGAGGAGCTCCAGGACCAGGAGGGTACAACGCCCTCGAAATCCCTGGAGACCCTCTACCGCGAGATCGCAAAGCTCAATCGCTTCCTGACCGAGTTCCTGACCTACTCGCGACCGATCACTCTGGTCCGGGACGAGGTCGCCCCGGCCGATCTGGCCCAGGCGGCAGCGGACATGGTGCGGGCCGAAGCGGAGGAGGGCGGAGTGGAGATCGCCCTGGCCGCAGCGCCCGACCTGCCCGACATCCGGGTCGATCGCGATCGGGTGGAACAATCCTTGCTGAATATAGTACTCAACGCGGTCCACGCGTGCTCCGAAGGCGGCCGCGTGGACCTGCACATAGCGGGCTCCGAGGACGGGGAAAGCGTGGAGTTCATCGTGGAGGACACCGGGCCCGGCATTCCGGAGGAGCAGAAGGAGAAGCTCTTCGAGCCCTTCTTCACGACCAAGGATGCGGGAACGGGGCTCGGCCTGTCCAACGCGGAGAAGATCATGCAGAGCCACGGCGGGAGCATCCACGCCGAAAACAGGCCGACCCGGGGAGCGAGGTTCGTGGTTCGGCTCCCACTATCAAAGGAAACGTGACATGGCGACATTTCTCATTGTCGACGACAACAAGACCTCGGCCGATACCCTCAGTGCCCTGGTGAAGCGCCGGGGGCACGCAATCCACACGGCCTATGACGGGCGGCAGGCCCTCTCCGTCATGGAAGCCGAGCCCGTGGATGTCCTCGTGACCGACCTCAAGATGCCCGAGATGGACGGCATGCAGCTCTTGCGGGCCGTCCGGGATCGCTGGCCGGACGTGGTGGTCATCGTCGTCACCGCCCACGGTAGCGTCGGGAGCGCAGTGGAGGCCATGAAGGCGGGCGCCTTCGATTTCGTGACCAAGCCCCTGGACATCAACGAGATGCAGGCCAAATTCCGCAAGGCGGTCGCCCAGCGCGAGATGTCCCTGAAGATGGAGCGGATGAGCGCGCGCATCGACTCTTACGAGGCCGACGACATCCACCGCCACGGCATGGGCGAGATCATCGGCTCCAGCCGGCCCATGCGGGAGGTGTACGAGACCATCGAGAAGGTCGCGCCCACCGATTCGACGGTCCTCATCTTCGGCGAGAGCGGCACGGGAAAGGAGCTCGTGGCCCGTGCGATTCACCAAAAGAGCGCACGGGCAAAAGAACCCTTCGTCGGCGTCCATTGCGCCGCCTACGCCGAGGGGATCCTCGAAAGTGAGCTCTTCGGCCACGAACGCGGCTCTTTCACCGGCGCCGTGGCGCGCAAGATCGGGCGGTTCGAGCTGGCCGACAAGGGCACTTTCTTCCTGGATGAGGTCGGGGATATCCCGATGGGCGTCCAGACCAAGCTGCTGCGGGTGATACAGGAAAAGCGGTTCGAGCGGGTCGGCGGCACACAGACCATCGAGGTGGACATCCGCATCGTCTCGGCCACGAACAAGAACCTCGCAAAGGCCATAAGCGAAGGCGTCTTCCGGGAAGACCTCTTTTATCGTCTTCACATATTCACCATCGACCTGCCGCCCCTACGCGATCGAAAGGAGGACCTCCCGCTCCTGATCCAGGCCTTCGTGCGGCGCGAGGCCCGGCGTCTCGGCCGGGACGTGCAGGGGCCGAACGAGCGAGCCCTGGGAGCGCTGATGGATTATGACTGGCCCGGGAACGTCCGGGAGCTCAAGAACGTGGTGGAGCGGGCGGCCGTCCTGGCGGCCGGAGAGCCGATCGACATCACCCACCTGCCGCCCATGCTCTCCCTCTCCCCCACATCCTACGTCACCCTCCCGGAGGAGGACGTGGACTTCGACAGGGAGATGGAGGGCTTTGAGAGGCGCCTGATTCTGAACGCCTACGAGAGGTCGGGCAAGGTAAAGGCCAAGGCGGCCAAGATGCTCGGCATCGACCGCAACCGTTTTCGCTACAAGCTGGAGAAGCACGGAATCAAAGAATGATGAAGGCCGTCCGCTCCATGTCCCTGATCCTGAGCGCCCTGGTCATCTGGGTGACGGCCGGGGTGTATGCGGTCGCTCAGGAGACAGAGGACTCTATAACGGAGTGGAAGCGGTGGAAGAGCATAGAGGCGGCCGTCACGCCACGCCCGCTGGACGGCCCCGAAGACATCATCGAGAAGGCCGAGATCATTGAAGATCGCGCCGATGACCTGGAGCGCGAAAAGGCCCGGCTGGAGGTCGAGGCGCAACGAGGGCGGGAGCGGCTCCGGCGCCTCGAGGATCAGCGCGGGGTCCTTCGAGAGATCGAGGAGATCAGGCTGAGCGGCGACTCCCGGTCCCGCCAGCGCCTGCAGGACATCTCCGAGCGAATTCGCAGGGAGGAGGCTCTGCTGAAAAGGATCGGAGAGTCGGTCGCCGGGCTCGAGGAAGAGCTGGCCCGGATGAGCGCCCTGGCCGCCGAGTATCGGGAGAAGGCCCGGCTCCTGAAAATAAAGGAAGGTGGTACGAAATGAGATTCGTCACGATTGTCTCGCTTGGTTTGGCCCTGCTGTTTTTCCTGGCGCCCGTGGAAGCGCACTGCGCCGAAGAGGGCGGGGGAGAGGCGGTATCGGGAAAGGTGAGCCTTGCAGGGAAGTACGACACGAACGTCGACCTCGTAAGTCCCCACAACGACGAGCGCGACGAGGAAGGGGATATCGAGAGGGTCGAGGATTCCTTCATAACCGAGCTCTTATTCACGCTTCGCTACGCCTCGAACTGGGATTCGCCGTGGCGCCTCGATCTCGAGCTCTTCGAGATCACCAATCTGCACACCGAGGCGATCAGCGACGCCTGGGGAATCGGCCGGGGAAACATCAACGTGGGATACGCCTTCGGCCCGAACACGATCAGCTTCCTTGAGGAGGCGAAGTACTTCACGGAGCCGGACGATACGGAGTTCGACTACTTCCGCAACTCCGCCTCCCTCATCTACAAGCGCATCTTCTCCCCCCTGTGGGAGGCGAGCATCGGCTTCGAGAGCCTCGTCTTCGTCTTTCCGAATACGGGGAGCCGGCACTTCGACTACCACGCCCATGGAGGGTTCATGGAGGTGCGGAACAACTGGCGTCCGACCTTCTCCACCTACTACCGCTACGGTCTCATCTACTACGATGAAGGAAAGCATACTCACTACATCGACGACGAAGAGCCCGACGAACCCGAACTCGGCACCCCCGAGACCGGCCACCGGCACACCGGAGAGATCGGCTTCGAGTGGTTCTTCGCCAAGAAGAACTCACTCATCGGCGCCTACACGTTCCAGCAGGACGAGAGCTCCGGCGACGGGGAGCGGCAGATCGGGGAGGTCCGCGGCGAGCAGGAGGGCCTGGAGCTGGACCTGGAGTACGACTTCACCCGGCACAAAGGCATGCTGCTCTACTCGCGGCGGCTCAGCGAACGATTCACTTTCTCCATGTACGCCGAGCTGGTCCACAAGGTGTTTCCGGCGAAAGATGTTCCCCCCGGGGCCGTGGGGGACGAGGAAGACGAGGAAGAGGAGGAAGAAGAAGGGGTCGAGGAAGAAGCGGGCGACGACGAGGACAAATTCAAGAAGCGCACGGACGTGCTCTTTCTGACCTCGGCATGGATAACGGCTCGCCTTCACGGCGAGCTCTACGGCAAGGCCCGCTATTTCTATCGGATGAACGACTCCACCATGAAACTAGAGGACTTCCAGAGCCATGTCTTCTACCTTGGCCTGGAGTACCGGTTCTAGGTCATTTCGAGCGAAGCGAGAAATCTTTCCGATGGTATATCTTGATTCAATAGGAAATCCAATTTATTCCGTTGAAGAGTTTTAACGCAGAGACGCAGAGGCGCAGAGAGAAGATGATCCATGGTGAATACGGAAAAAGTCATGGATGTTGCGAGCGAAGCGAAGTCGAAGATTGCGAGGAGCGGAGCGACGAAGCAACCCCTTGGGCTCACTTTGCTAATGGGCTCGGGGGATTGCTTCGGGGCTTTGCCCCTCGCAACGACCCTCAA
>CAZFWM010000409.1:0-6553 GCA_964522545.1 uncultured Thermodesulfobacteriota bacterium | reverse complement strand
GTGAAGGCAAGGAAGAGTAGGCCCCCCTCATACAGCGCATTCAGCTCGAGAATGAAGTCGTCGGTGCAGTCCGGGTCTTCGGCGTCGGTGAGACCGTCGCAGTCGTCGTCCAATCCGTTCGTGCAAAGCTCCGCCGCATACGGATGGATGCTTGGGTTGTCATCGTCGCAATCGCCGCCGCCGCAGGCCTCGTCGGGGTAATGGTCGGCGTCGCAGTCGTGACAACTCGTATTCTCATCCGCTCCGATGTCAATCCCGCACCCCTGCGGTCTCGAATCCCCATCGATGTCCGGATAGCTCTCTACTGCCAGGCCGGCATCGATACAGGGGGACGCCGGGGAGAGGTGATAATCTCCGGGGCCGACGAACAGGGGATCCCGGTCGATTATCTCGATGCCCAGCCACCCTCCTTCGACGACCGAGTAGCGAACCACGGCCAGCCCGAAGATCTCCTCTTCGTACTCGGGCCCGTACCAGACCGCCGAATTCCCCCAGATGATGCTGTTCTTCACGAAGAGGAAGTCGCCCCAGTCACAGTAGATCCCCCCGCCTACGCCCGCCTCACCGACAGCGCTGTTCCCGGAGATCGTGCAGTTCGTGATGAAGGGAGAGGAGAGGAGATTGCTGAGACAGATGCCGCCTCCGCTCTCAGCGCTGTTTTCTGATATCACGCAGTTCGTGAGCTCCGGATTGGAGTCGTACAGGTAGATTCCGCCTCCTAGGAGGCCGCCGGAGTTCCTCGAGAGGGTGCAACCCATAACGGTAAAGGAGGACCGGTAATAGCCACAGCAACCTCCGCCGGTCTCCACTGCCACGTTATCGGTGATGGCGCACCTCGCGATCGTCGGCGCGGCGTCTTCGACGCAGAAGATCCCCCCTCCGTGTTCCGCCCTGTTCTCCGAGATCGCGCAGCTCCGGATCCGGGGTGAGGCGCCGGCACAGAAGATACCGCCCCCACAAGAGGCCCAATATCCAGGACCGAGCTCGAAGAGCCTTCCCGATCCGTTTCGAATCGTGAACCCCTCGAGGACGGTTTCCTCTCCCTCGCCGCCGGCAAACGTCACCACCGCTCCCGCCCGGACTCCGTCTATGGTCGTCACGCTGGCCCCCCCCTCACTCCGGAGGGTGATCCCTTTGCCGAGGAAGTCGACGGTCTCCTCATACGTGCCGGGTGCAACCAGGATCGTGTCCTCTGTTGCGGCTGCGTTGATGCCGGCCTGGATCGTTGCCTGATCGCCGGGGACGAGAATGGTAGCGGCGGAAGCCGGCATCGACCAGAGAAGGAGGCCCAGAGCCAGGGCAACGGTCCCCGCCGAGTGGAGAGGTCTCATTTTGTCGGCCATGACGATTTCCTCCCCAAGCCGAATGGATGGAAATCCAGCGCAGGGATTCGTTCGGACTTGTATATCCAGGGTCTCAAGAAGGGCTCGATCGGATCCAGCCGCATGTCCCAGACGATCTCTCCGGCGGGGGTGACCTCGTAGATCGTCCCGTGGTAGGCCGAGGTGAGCAGGGTGTTCCCGTTGGAAAGTCGGTTCACATTCCCCATGGCGGAGTCGAAGAAGAGGGGCTCGGTCGGCCAGGCCCAGACTATCTCGGCCCAACCCAGATCGGGATCGAAGGCGATCTCGACGGCCCGGCTGTACTCGACCGGGAGTCTGTGATTGCCGTTGTCGAACAGGAGGAGGTTGCCGTTCTCCAGGAACTGGGAATCGTGGGAGTGAGAGAAGAGGCCTTCGCCAAAATCCCCCCCCCGGCCCATGGACCAGAGGATCTCCCCCGATGGGTAGTCGATCTTCACGAGCCGGTCGAGGTGTCGGATGTTCATATAGACGGCGCTCTCTTCCTCCCGGTAGACGACCGTGTTCGAATGGGTCCAGTCGTAGTTATCGGAAGCGTCGAGACCGAAGGTCTCGATGTGCCAGGGGCAGTAGTCATCGGTCGAAAGGTGGTCACCCACCTTCCAAACCCAAAAGATTTCCCCTGTGTAAGGGTCCGCCTCGATGATGCCGTCTGCGCCAAAGGGGCGGTCCCATCCCTCCGCATCCATTAAATAATAGTAGAGGTACATGATGTGGCCGTTGGGCATCTGGATGACGGAATGATGGGCACTGCTCTGTGGATGGGGGAAAGCCCACACGACAGTGTCGGGCCACCGGAAACGGTAGATCAGGGTGTCTCCCAGGATTAGCAGGGATCCATCCTCCAGGATCTCGAAGGCGGTGTCCAGCTTGAAGTCCGGACGCTCGAACTCGAGGACTACATTCCCCTCCATGTCCACGGCAAGAAAACGATTATCGTAATGCGGAGCAAAGAGGGTGAGCCCGTTGCACGCCTGCGTCGGATCGTAGGCGTGAATCGAAATCTCGTACTGGCACGAGGAGAGGACACCTGACATGACGAGAAGGGTGAGGGAGACCAGAACGCTCCTTGAACAGACATGGAATCTTTCAACAAGCATTACTACTCGGACCCCAAGTCCATTTTCGTCTCCATCGTCGGGTACCAATAACAATCCGATCCAAATTATTATAGCAAATTCGGCAAATTTATTCAACGCTGATTTTCTCGGCAGGTTAACCGTCACACAGAGAGAAGATCGGACAAACCCTTTATTTGACTGTATAATAGTCAAGTGATAGGTTTACAAAAGGAAGGAATTCTCAACATCCGAGGTGCAGATATGAGAAATAGGGTATTCGTGTTCACAATGGATGGAGCCTGTTTCGAGCGCCTTCTCCCCTGGATGGACCAGGGAGTGCTGCCGAATCTCGAGAGCATGATGAAACAGGGCGTGAGCGGAGAGATCGAGTCTACAATTCCACCGGTCTCGGCGACGGCCTGGTCGTCCTTCATGACCGGAAAGAATCCGGGGAAACACGGGATTTTTGATTTTTTGCAGCCGGTAGAGGGGAGCTATCGATTCCAGCCGATTCATTCCTTTACAAGAAAAGGGAAGACCCTATGGGAGATATTGAGCGAAAACGGGAAGAAGGTGGTCGTTGTGAATGTCCCGACTACGTATCCCTCCAAACCGGTGAATGGGGCATGGATAAGCGATTTTATCTCGCCGGAGGGCAAGGATGATTTCATGTATCCCCGATCTCTGCTGGATGAAATCCAGGAAAAGTTCGGCCCCTACCCCTTGTTCCTGGTCCCCCCGAATTTTCTCTACGGTCGGTTCGACCTGGGCTTGATTGAATACATAGATAGGCTCAAGGAGGTGCTGGCATACAGATTTCGCGTGGCCCATTATCTTCTCGAAAAAGTGGATCCGGACTTCCTTATGCTCCATCTTCACGGCAATGATCTCATCTCCCACTACTTTTGGCATATCTTTGACAGAAATCACCCCCAATTCTCTGAAGAGAACATGGAGAAGTACGGTCCGAAGATCCTTGAATACTATCAGGACTATGACCGGGAGCTGGGGATTTTCTTGGACGTGCTCCCTCCAGAAACAGGAATGATCGTCGTCTCGGACCACGGAATAGGCCCGATGCATGGCATATTCGACCTGAACAACTGGCTCATGAAAGAGGGGTACACAGTACTTAAAAAGGGGCCCGTGACAAAGGTCAGGCACTGGCTGTGGAGGCGGGGCGTCACACTGGAGCTTTTTCTGAATTGGCTGGTCAAGCTTGGCATCGCGAGGCTCTTCGGCCGGTCGAGATCTCTCCGGTCAAAAAACGCCCAACCGGCCAGGCGCAAGGGTGTCGTTCTGTTGAAACTGCTCAAGGCGTTGAAACACGGGATGCCCTATCTGCTGAAGTTGCTCCCCTTCATCTCAATAAGGGACGTGGACTGGTCGAGGACCCAGGCCTTTGCCGGCCCCGGATACGGTCAGGTCTATATCAATCTGGAGGGGGAATTTCCAAGTGGATGCGTACCTGCCGACAAAGGCCAATCCCTGAGCCAAGAGATCGCTTCGAAACTCCTGGAGATTGTCGTCCCCGGGACCGTCAGAAGAATCAATGCCGATACCTATACAAAGGATGAAATCTATCATGGGGATCGCTACCGATTCGCTCCCGACGTTACCTTTCTTCCCATAGAGGAGGGATATCTGCCTCGATGTATCTTGGGGTTCCGGTCCAGAGAGCCCTTTTCGGATCTGAAGGATGCGACCGGAGACCACACAATGAAAGGCATTCTGATAGCCGACAAGGGGAACTTTGTTAAAGGCCTCAGAGTGGAAGGAGCAAGGCTCATCGATCTTGCCCCAACCATCCTCTACATGATGGGGTTAAAGATTCCACCGGATATGGATGGCAGGGTCCTCGAGAAAATCATTAAAGAAGACTTCCTGCGTAGAATGCCCGTAGAGTTTTGTGAAGAATCGACCGATGGAAAAACAGGAAACTATGAACTCTCCCCTGAAGATCAGGAAGAGATAGTCCGGAAGCTGAAGGGCCTGGGATACCTGGGGTAGATATCCTCGGCGAAGCCCCAAAGGAAGGGTACCCTAACGATGCATAAAAACGCATAGCGGAAATATATCTTTATGCATCGTTAGGGTTTGCAGAGCTCCTCGACGGTCTTTCCGTCGGGTTTATCGAATTACACAGCTTCCAAAGTGGACGGCGGTTTCGGAGCTATGTTGTAGGTCACGCTGACGACCCCGGGCACACCCTCGATGATCAGGCCGGCCAGCTTCTCCAGAAGATCGAAGGGCAGATTCGTCGGACTCGCGACTCTCGCGTCCACGCTGTCCCAGCAGCGAAGCTCGATCTGCAGACCGAAATCTCTTCTTCCGTCCCGCATCCCGGTCACCCTGTCCTCATGCAGGATCGCCATGTATTGAAAAGCGGGGCTCGATGCGAGCTCGTCCTCGACGATGGCCGTGGCTTTTCTCACGATATCGATCCTCTCGGGCGTCACCTCCCCGATGATCCTGGCGGCCAGCGCGGGGCCCGGGAAGGGGATCCGCTTGAACATCGATTCGGGAAGCCCCAGGGCCTCGCCGACCTTTCGGACGCCGTCTTTCCTGATCTGGACCAGCGGCTCCAGGATCCGGTATCCGAATGCTTCCTGCGGATCGATGCCGATCTGCTCGAATACATTGTGCTGTCTCTTGATCCCGGCGAGCGTCTCATCCACGTCGGTCAGGATGGTCCCCTGGAGCAGGTACTTCGCGGCGCTCTGCCTCACCAGAACCCCGAAGACGTCCTTGTAGAATGTAGCGGTGATGGCCTCTCTCTTCTCCTCCGGGTCCTCGATGCCCTTGAGGGCGCCGAAGAAATTCTCCCGGGCATCGACGAGCTCCACGTGGACGCCCAGCTCCCTGAACATGGAGACGACCGCTTCCGGCTCGTCCTGGCGCATCAGGCCGTTGTTTATGAAATAGGTCTTCAGCCTGTCTCCCAGGGCCTTGTGGCCCAGCATCGTCACCACGGAAGAATCGACGCCGCCGGACAGGGCATTGATGGCGATGCCGTCTCCGACGAGCCTGCGGATTTCATTTATCTTCTCTTCGATGAACGTCTCGGGGCGCAGATTCTCGGTTTTGATTTCTTCGACCATCACGACTTCCCTCCTCATTTTTTGGGATTGTTTGAATGGGACAAGGTACCAAGGGAGGGAGAAAAATGCAATCGTTTTATCAAGATCGATGCAAAGACCTTTAATCCCTCTCCCCCAGGGAGAGGGCCTGGGTGAGGGGAGGCTCGATTGCGGCCCGGCCGCGTCAGGGCAGCGAGACCCCCAACGCACTCTGCAGGTACCAGAGGATGTACAGGGTCTGCAGGTTGCAGCCCGAGCAGAAGTAGTCGGGGTCGTCCGGGTGGGCTATGCGCCCGTCAATCCAGTGATGCAGGAGCTTTCCCTGTTTGCTGTCGTACAGGCGGACCCGCACGTGTTCGATTATCGACAGGACGTCGTTGATGTAACGCGCATCGCCCGTGTTTCGGTATAGAAGCATGAGCCCCAGCATCAGGTAGTTCTGGCTCGAGAGGGTGCTGTACTCGTCGGTCTTCGCCTCCTGGAACTCCTGGCTGTACGGCGACCGGTAGAAACCCTTGCCGACATCGTGCAGCGGCTGAATCCCTCCGTACACCGTTTCGGCACGCTCCAGGTACCGAGCCTCGCCGGTCAGCTCGTACAGGCGGCTGAGGGCCGAGAGCATGATGGCGTTGGGATAGAGGAAGAGCCGCTCCTCGCCGGGACTGAACCGGTAGTGGTCTATATTCCACGCCTGGTCGTCGATGGCATCGACGATCGCGGCGGCCCGCTCGATTCGTCGTTGGCGGGCGGGCGTGTCCAGGTAAGTGGCGTACTGCAGGTAGATGAGAGCGATCCCGGCCGTGATCGACGTGGGGCCGAACAGGTCGGCCGCGAACTCACCGATGCCCACGTTTACATAGTCGCCGAGAAGCCGGACGATCCGGTCGGTCGTGCAAATCAGGTCGTCCATGGGCGCGACGAGCCAGGCTCCTCCCGAGACGCCCGCGTACTCGATCAGGCCCATGGTGGACATGAAGACCTCTTCCATGTGGTCGAGGTACCAGAAGATGTCACGGCTAGCCTGCCAGACGGTCCGCAGGTTGTAGTCGCT
>CAZFWM010000408.1:0-6573 GCA_964522545.1 uncultured Thermodesulfobacteriota bacterium | reverse complement strand
GACCCCGCTGTGCCGGTAATACCAGCGTTCGTCGAGGCCGCGGAAGACCTGCAGGCCGTTGACCGGCAGCAGGGCCTCATGTCTGACCTTCCCCTGAGGAAAGACGAAGGACCTCATCTCGATGCCGGAAGACCTGGCCACTTCGACGTTCTTCCTCAGGTCCGAAGCGGCGGCATCTGAAGAGCATCCGGGATCATCGAAGATGATGTGGGAGAACGAATGGGCGGCGATCTCATGCTGCACGTCGCGGTCCAGGACGGCCCTTAGGAGGTCCGGCCCATAGAACCCGGGGCTTTCGCCTGCGGAGCTGCACGGATCGAACCGGAACCAGTCCCCTGGAAACCACTCGTACCGGGGACGGACCACATCGGGATGGGGCACGCCGTCGGTCCGGTCGCAGGCATTGAGCAGCAGGTGGCCCACAAAGGCCCATGTCGCGGAGAGCTCGTACCGGTCGAGGATGTCGAGGATCTCGTCGACCACGGAGCGGACTTCGCTGAAGTCGAGGTCGAGGAAAGGAGATCGGGAGCCCCTGGCATAGTAAGTGCCCCAGGCGAGCTCCACGTCGAAGGTGAGCATGAAGGCCCCTTTGTCGAGGGAGATCGTGCGCTCTTTCATGGCTTCCATCCCAACCTGAGACAATCGTCAGGTAGAATTCCCGCCCCCAGGCATATCCGATGGGGGGGGAGGGACCGTGGAGGGTGGCAGTCGCGACTTCGAGGATCGGTGGTGAGAGCGTCGGTCCTTCTTGCGTTTTTTGGATCCCACAAACACCTGGGTCAGAAATAGAGTGAAAAAGAAAGAGGAAATCGATGCAAGAACGATGACGTTAAGAGACTTCCATTTCATCTCGATCCGTCTGAGCTCAGAGTACGTATCGACCAGGCTTCCTGGCTTGTCGTCGGTGTACATATGGGACCGAATGACCTCCTCGTCATTCGAATTCTCCTTTTGGGTTATCACCATGATGGCGATCTCATCCCCTTTCTCGAGCCTGTTGCAGCCGGCTATGATCTCGTGTTTGTCCTTGGTATATCGTATTCGGTCCAGCGGCCCTTTCTTGGCCCTGGGTCCATTGTTCCACTCATAGGAGATCGACTCAAAGGATACGATGGGATTCTTGAACTCAACGGCAAACTCGACGTTCGTCCCTGTATCCCCCCCCAAGTTCGTCATACGAATGTCTGTGACGAAGAACTCCTCTCCCCCGACCTCCAGGGGTATGGATGGAAATATCTCATACCTGGGCTTCGGGAAATCGATCTGGAAGGGGAATATATTGAAGGCATAGGTGATACTCACCAGGAAGAAGAACCCTCCAAGAACAAGCAACACTCGATTTCTCATTGGCACTATCCTTCCGTGTTATGAGCAGGCCGACTCTCCGGCAGCGCCGTTCACTCGCATCCTCCTCCACCCTTCTTTTCCACCTTCCTCCTCAGCGATCACCTGATCGAAGAGGCCTCCCATCTGACGTGTGATGCGCCTCAAGTCGAAGCGTTCCAGAAACTCTGAAGGGGGATCGGTACGTATGCTACCGGCCTTCCAGCGGGCATGCACATCGAGCAAGGCCCTCTCTATTCCTTTAACATCATCCGGGGCAACACGCAATCCGAGATGGTTCTCCTCAATCAGGCTGGAGGCAATCCCGTCCGGGGCCAGGGCAAGGATCGGCCTGCGGGCCGCAATGTACTCGAAGAGCTTGCCTGTGTAGACCTTGGTTCTGCGTCCGTGGGCTCCCGTGCCGAGGAATAGGAGCAGGAAATCAGCCTCCTTCTGCATCCGGAGCGATTCGAAATAGGGTACCGATCCCACGCACTCTACGATCGGCTCGAGCCCCCAACGAACAATCCAGCCTTTCACCAGGCGGCTTTCCGGTCCGATGAGGCGGACTCTGAACTCGCGTCCCAGGTCCGGCCGGCGATGGCAAAGGTTTTTCAAGGCCATCAGAAACGCCCGGGGAGACCGTGAGCTGTAGAACAGGCCGGCGTATGCAATAGTGCACCGTGGGTTGGGGGGACGTTCGTCCGAAGAGTTCGCCGGGATGAAGTCTTCCGGATCATAGCCGTTTGTGAGGATCTCGAACCGCTGCGCGGGAATGTCCGGATAGGCGCTTCGAAGCTCTTCACGCATGATATCGGTCACGGTGATGATCCGGGACGCGGCGCTCAGGACCCTCTTCTCGAATCGCGGAGCAAGAACCCGGTGCAGGAAGTTCGGCAGCTCCACTTCGGGATCCTGCGCCCAGGCGTCGCGGAGCTCGACCACGAGGGGCAGGCCGGTCTCTCGGCTCAGGAGATACCCGATCAGAAGATCGGTGTACGGATTGGCCGTGGCGAATAGGAGGTGCGGATTCTCCTTCCGGCAGATCATACGGCCCATGTGCAGGGCGAATGGAAGCCAGCCTATCTTTGGATCCGGAAAAGGGAGCAGTTGCTTCTTGAGCTTCTGAAAGATAGGGGAGGCCTTTCCGGTAAGACGAGAGGCCGAGGAGGGCCGCTCTGACTCCTTGTCGCCCCTCGCCCGCCCCAAAAACCTTCGGGGTGTGGGGATCTCGATCGAGCGGGTCCTGCAGACCTCCACATCCCGGGGCAGCACCCCAAGCAGCTCTTCGTCGAAATAATCGTAGAATCCGTTCCGCACAGTCAGGATGGTCGGGCGCCACCCGCATGACGGAAGGTGGCGCGTGAACTTTGCGGCGCGGATGCTCGCCACCCCCCCAATGGGTGGAAAACAGTAGGCAATGAACAAGACCCGTTTCATGAAATCTTTTCCGACCGCTTTTGAAGCCAGAGCTCGAGCATCAAAAGGGCCCATATCTTCCGGCTGTAGTCTCCCTTTTGGGCGAGGTGGCTTTCGACGATCCTCCGGACCTCCCGAGGTCGCAGGTACGCGCCCATCCTCAGGTCCGGAGCGAGGAGCCAATCGCAGACATAATCGCGCAGCTCGTTGCAGAACCACTTCCCGAGAGGGACTCCGAAGCCCATTTTGCCGCGCTTCAGGATCGGGGGTGGGAGCATGTCGGAAAATGCTCTTTTGAGGATGTATTTCATCCTTCCGCGCCGCAGCTTCATCCTGGCGGGCATCCGCGCGGCGAACTCGACCAGGTCCCGGTCCAGGAACGGAGACCTTGCCTCAAGGGAGTTGGCCATCGACATAAGGTCCATCTTGCGAAGCAGGTCATCGAGGAGATAGGTCCTGAAATTGATGCAGAGGATCCTGTCCAGGCTCTCGAAGACCTCTGTCCCCTCCATGGCCTGATAAAAGGATGCCCCTATGCCTTCCGCGCCGGTCCGTGCCCACTGGTCCGGGCTGCAGACCGAGGCGAGCTCCTCCGGCTCGAAGTTGGCGATCCAGGCCAGCAGAGGCATGGGAAAGGGGCGCGCCGCTTTTGTGAGCATTCGCTTGGCCTTCATGGGGAGGGCCCGGCTGTCTACTGTGTCGGGGATCCACTGTGCAATCCGGCTCCCGGCCATCATGATCCACTTCGGTAACCTCTCGGCCATCCGAGCGGCCTGGAAGCGCTCGTACCCGGCAAAGACCTCGTCCCCGCCGTCGCCGTTCAGCGCAACCGTTACGTGCTCGCGCGTCAGCTTGGACACGATGTACGTAGGGATCGCCGATGAATCCCCGTAGGGCTCATCGTGGTACCACAGAAGCTTTTCGATGAGGTCGAAGGCCTCGGGTTTGACGATGAACTCTGTGTGCTCCGTACGAAATCGGTCGGCCACCATGCGGGCGTATTCGACCTCGTTGTAGCGGGGATCGCCGGAAAAACCGATGCTGAAGGTCTTCACCGGGGCCGAGGCGATCCGGCTCATGATCCCCACCACGATGGATGAATCGATCCCGCCGCTCAGAAACGCGCCGAGAGGGACATCGCTGACCAGGCGCTTCCGGACCGCTTCAGTCAGCAGTGTCCGCACATGCCCCGCGCACCAGGCATCATCGCCCAGGTTCTCCCCCGGGGCGCCTTTCCCGTTCGGGCTGTAATCGAGCGTCCAGTAGGTCCGCGCCTCCCGCCTCCCGTCCGGGCCGACCACCATCCGGGTTGCGGGGGGGAGCTTGAAGATCTTGCGGTAAAAGGTGTGGGGGGTCGGCACGTAGCCGAAGCAGAGGTAGAGGGAGACGGCGGTCGGATTGATCTCCCGGTCCACACCCGGGTGTCTCAGGAGCGATTTCATCTCCGATCCGAAGAGGAACCGCTCTTCATCTTGATAGTAAAAGAGGGGCTTTTTACCGACCCTGTCTCTTGCAAGTATCAACTTGCGCGATCCGGCGTCCCAGAGCGCTATGGCAAACATTCCGTCCAGCCGGGCCGGGAAGTCATCCCCATGCTCTTCGTAGAGATGGACTATGACTTCGGTGTCGCTCTTCGACCGGAAACGGTGGCCGCGTCCAATGAGATCGGCGCGAAGCTCCTCGAAGTTATAGATCTCGCCGTTCGTCACCACCACCACACGACCGTCCTCGTTGGTCATGGGCTGGCGCCCGGCCTCGGAAAGATCGATGATGCTCAGCCGGCGGTGGCCCAGGCCGACGGCGGGACGCCGGTCGCCGCCCGTGTCGATGTAAAGGCCTGCGTCGTCCGGGCCCCGGTGCTTCAGGGTATCTCTCATCTCGACGAGCAGGTCCTGCTCGATCGAGGCGCCATCAAACTGAACAATACCGCAAAAACCGCACATGAAAGTTCATTCCTCTTCGGCTCAAAACAGCTATGAAACAACCCTAACGCGGCCGAGCCGCAACCAAAAAAATGTGTAAGCAAGGGAAAAATGGGAAATTGGGAAACAGGGAAAATATTTTTAATTTTTTCCATTTCCCCCTTTTTCCCCTTTTCCCTTTCCTTACACAATTAGTGTGTGTCATTCGCAACACATCTACGCAAGCCGCGTAGATGTCTCGCTGAGGGTTGAATAATAATTTCCCTCAATCTCTGCGCCTCTGCGCGAGATAAAAAAACCGCGTGAGTCCAGAATGTCGCCTACCCGGAGGCGGACTACATATTCTCACGCGGTTTGGTTCTCAACATTCTTTCAAGTTCGACTTATCGCCTTTCTGACGGATGCCTCACATGGCCGAGCCGATGAAGCAGGTCTCATCGATTTCGCCGTCGCAGTCGTCGTCCTCTCCGTTTTGGACCTCCGGGGCGCCGGGGTACTGGAGCGGGTCCTCGTCGTCGCAGTCGCCGCCGCAAATCCTTATCCCGTCTCCGTCGAAATCGTCCTCGCTCTCGGGCCCGGATCCGGTCGGGACCTCGCCGTCGCAGTCGTCATCCACTCCGTTGCACATCTCCTGAGCGCCCGGGTAGACAAGGGGATTTTCATTGTCGCAGTCTCCTTCGCACCCGATCGTTCCGTCTTCATCGCCGTCGAACTCGTCGTCCGGCACCACGTCGTCGCAGTCGTCGTCGATCTGGTTGCAGCGCTCCGGCGCTCCCGGATAGATATCCGGATCGCCGTCGTTGCAGTCGTCGGCGCAGGTGGTCCAGCCGTCGCCATCCACGTCGAAGCCCTCGTCGATCAGGTCGTCGCAGTCGTCATCGACGCCGTTGCAGGTCTCCGTAGCACCGGGGTAGACCTGCCCGTCCGTGTCGTCGCAGTCCCCCTCGCACTCGCTCAACCCGTCTTCATCCCCGTCCAGCTCATCGGCGGGCACGACCTCGTCGCAGTCGTCGTCCAGGCCGTTGCACCGCTCTGGGGCGCCCGGTTTGATCAGGGGATCCCCGTCGTTGCAGTCCGTGCCGCCGCACCACTGGGCGGCGTACCCGTCCCCGTCCAGGTCCTGGCACTCGCCGCAGCCTGTGTCGGCCATGTCGACGGCTCCGTCGCAATCGTTGTCTTTTCCGTCGGCGCAGTTCTCCGCGGCAATGCTTTCTTCTGCATCCGGATTAACGGAGGCGTCGCCGTCATCGCAGTCGCCGCCGCAGGTCGTCCATCCGTCCCCGTCCGCATCGAACCCTTCATCCACGAGCTCATTGCAGTCGTCGTCCACGCCGTTGCAGGTCTCGACCGCCCCGGGGTGGACTGCGGCATCCCCGTCGTCGCAGTCCCCCTCGCACACCATGTACCCGTCCTCGTCTCCATCGCTCTCGTCTTCGGGCAGGGCGTCGTTGCAGTCGTCGTCGATCCCGTTGCACCGCTCCGTGGCCTGGGGGTGAATGGAGGCGCCCCCGTCGTTGCAGTCGCCTCCCCGCACGGCCGTGTACGGGTGCTCGGGGGCGCACAGGCAGCGGGCGTCCGCCGTCACCCCGAAGCCGTCGCCGTCGAAGTCCCGGTGGTAGAGCACGCACCCGAGCTCCACGCCGTCGTCGGTGAGCCCGTCGCAGTCGTCGTCCGTGCCGTTGCAGCGCTCCGGCAAGCCGTGGCCCACCGTGGCGTCGAGGGGCGCGCAGTCCGAGCCGTCCGGGTCCCCGTCCCCGTCGTCGTCGGCGTCGCAAGCGTCCCCGTGTCGGTCGCCGTCCGTGTCCACCTGCGCCGGGTCCGCCACAAGCGGGCAGAGGTCGTCGCCGTCGCTCACCCCGTCCTCGTCGTCGTCGCCGTCCACGCAGTCGGCCGCCCCGTCGCCGTCGGT
>CAZFWM010000407.1:0-6590 GCA_964522545.1 uncultured Thermodesulfobacteriota bacterium | reverse complement strand
GCTCTCCCTGATCCCACTCATCTCCCGACTCCCCCCCCTCCGAGAACGAAGTTGAAGAGGATCGCAAAGGCCATGTCCGCGATGATGAGGAGCGTGATATCCATCACCACGGCCCGGGTTGTGGAGAGGCCCACGCCACGCGCGCCGCCCCGCACCCGGAACCCATTGTGGCAGCCCACCAGCACGATGATCAGGGCGAAAATGAACGACTTGGAGATCCCCTCGATGAAGTCGCGGACCTCCACGATCCCGAGAATCTCCTGCCACCAGTGCTGAGGTGTGATGTCGAGATAGGTGATCCCGAGAAGAAAGGCGCCGAGGTTGCCTGCGAGGTTGGCCAGCAGGACCAGCCCGGGCATGGACAGGAATAGGGCCCAGATTTTCGGGGCCACGAGGAACTTGGTCGGATTCAGGCCCATGGCCCGGAGCGCGTCGAGCTCCTCCTGGACGGTCATGGTGGAAATCTCGGCCGCGATGGCCGCCCCGGAGCGGGCCGAGACCACGACGGCGGCCATCACGGGCGCCAGCTCCCGTGCAAAGGCGATCACCACGAGGTCGGCCACGAAGATGGAGGCCCCGAACTGTCTGAGCTGGGCCGCCGACAGGATAGCGATGATGAGCCCGAGGAGAAAGTTGATCAGGCAGACGATGCCGATGGCCCGGATGCCCATCTCGTGGACCTCCTCGATGAAGGAGCCCCACCGGAATCCTTTTCCCTCGAAGGGGCCGAGGAAGGCCCAGTAGACCGTGTCGACCAGAAGCTTTCCGGCCTGCTTTGCCTCGTCGACGGCGTTGAAGAAGGTCTCGCCCACCGACTCGAAGAAGCCCACTCCCTTCGTCTCGGTCGATTCCGCCTCCATGCCGGGCATCACGAGGTCGAGGATTTCCCGCACCCTGCCCCGGGCCCCGGTAAGGCGCAGCTCCCGGCCTGCCTTTGCTGCGGCCTTCATCGACCGGGAGATCCACGCACTCCCCATGCTGTCGATGAAATCCACGGCGGAGAGGTCGATCTCCACCTCGACTGATCCTCCGGCCAGGGCGGCGCGCACTTCATCGAAGAGCTCCCGGCCCGAGCCGGCGTCGAGCTTTTCAGAGGCCTGGATCTTCGTGCTCATTTGCTGCCCGGTTTATCGTTGGCTGATCGCATTTACATTGAACGGTACGATTAATAATGGCGGGCATGGCCCGCCCTATGGACCCATACATAGGGCGGCCCATGGCCGCCTTTTCCCTGCTTTATTTCGCCTTCATCTTGATGTAGAGTTTTTTCAGCTGCTTCTCGGTGAGGGGGCTGCCGTACCCGGCGAACTGGGTCTTGGGGGCCTCGCAGTCCTCGATGGGGACCCACTGCCCGTCGGCCACCTTGTCGAGGAAGGTCCAGTCGAGACTGTCGGGCGCCACCGGGACCACGCCCTCCCACGGGGCCGCCTTTCCATCCTTCCATGCGACCACGGGCACCTTTTTCCCCGCCTTGATGAGCTTTACGGCCTCGTTGCCGTGACAGTCCTGGCACGCCCTGCCCGGAGACATGATGGAGTGGGTGTAGTAGGGGACATAGGCGATGAAGGGCTTGTCTTGATAGACCAGCGCCATGGCGGAGCCGGACGTGACTTTGCCCTCGTAGTTGATCAGCAGCAGCCAGCTCTTCATGGGCAGGAAGTTCCCCTTTTTCCCCTCCTTGAGCGCACTGTCGAAGTGACAGTTGTAGCAGGCCATGGTGCTTCTCACGTGACACGCCGCGCAGTCGAGATTCTTCCTGTGCTTTTTGTGGGCCCGGTTGTTCATCGGATCGAAGGCGGGGGCATCGGTGCTCTCTTCTGTGTGACAGGTCTCGCACGAGGCGTCCACGGCTCCGGGGGCCCTCATGGACGGGTACGAAGTGCCGTCGCCGTGGATGTCCTCTGCCGAATGGCAGTCAACGCAGACCATGCCCGCATCGATGTGCACATCCAGCGTTTCGTTTTTGGTGTCGACCCTAAAGGTCTTCGCCTCGCGTCCGTGGCAGGGGTAGCAGGTCTCCATGGATCGTGGCTTCTCCCTGGAGAAGGCCTTCTTGCCGCCCTCCTCCACCGCGTGGCACTGGTCGCAGGTCTTGACGTGACAGCTCTTGCAGCTGAGGTCTTTGTAGGGGATCTTCGTCACCTCCATGAAGCCGCCCTGCTCCTCGTACCAGTAGCGCATCCCCTCGCCCGTACGGTGCAGGCTGCTCTCGAAGAATGAGGATTCTATCTCCTCCCCCGGGGCCATCGCCCACGAGGCGAGCATGAGCACCAGGACCATTGCGACGGTTCCGAACCTCTTCCACGGCTTTATGCGGACCTTCCCTCTTCCCATTTTACGATGTCCTCTTCCGGTAATTTCCGATCACCCCACGATGACCTCTTTCAATGTTCGCTTGGGTACGTGGTGGATGTCCTTCTCGTCTCGCCAGTACCGAATGTCTCCTTTCTTGCCCAGGTCCTCCACCACGACCGTCTCAGCAGGCTTTCCCAGGGCCAGGACGAGGCGGATCTTGAGATGATCCGGGAGGGAGAGCAAGGCCCGCAACTTCGGCCGGTCGACCGCTCCCATGATGCACCCGCCGAGGCCCTTCTCGGCAGCCCCCAGGAGAATGGTCTGGGCGGCGATCCCGTCGTCACACCACCAGTTCTTGGTGATCGTATCATCGATGAGCAGGACGATGTACCCGGCGGGCCGCTCTCCCCGGTCCGGCCCTTCCCAGTCCTCCAGGTACGCGGCCCAGGCCAGGCAGGGGAAGATGCGCTTGTTCATCTCCGGGTCGGCCGAGAGAAAATATTTCAGGGGCTGCAGGTTGCCGGCCGAGGCGGTGTGCCGCGCCAGGTCCACGAGCTCGACCAGAGCCTCCCGGGAGATCGCGTGGGATTCGTCAAAGCGGCGATAGCTTCGGTTGCGCAGGACAATATCACGCAGGCTGGACATGGGTCTTCTCCTTTTGCTCATATTTTTTCGAAGACTTTACCATTTCATCCAAACGATTTCCACTCCGTCAGAGCGACATGATTCCTGTATATTGATACGCCGCCTCGATCGTGAATATAATATACTCTTGAATTCTTTCCCGAAAGACAGGAGGATATTCATGCGCGCCTCTCGGCGCGGGCCGTTGTCCCATCAGGCAGGGCGCTATCAGGATGACGGCTCTTCGGACTATCTGCAGTGGTGGTATTTCGACGCAGAGTTCGAAAACGGCTATCACATGATGGCCATCATGCTTCCCCATACGTTCGGCCGCATCGAGAGCGACGGGAACGGGCCGGACCCTGCAATCACGCTCACCATCACAGATCCTGATTATCGCAACCATCATTCGCGCAAGTTTTATCCGGGAGAGCTTTCCGGGGACCCCGACAGAATGCGGGTGACCTTCGGACAGAACAGGATGGAGTACCGGGACGGGCGGTACAGGCTCCTCATCCGCCAGGAAGGAATCGGGTGCGAGCTGGAATTCCTTCCACAGCTTCCGCCCTGGCCCCCCCTTCCGGGACGTGGCGGCTACATGACCTCACCGCTCCTCTGGCTCAACCGAACGGCATGGTCGAAAGGAAGATACTTTCACTACGCCTCCCTGGTCCCCAGGGGACGTGTAGAGGGAAAGTTGTTCCTTCCCGGGGGGGACGTGGATGTGAAAGGACAGGGATATCACGAGCAGGGACGCACGAATACGGCTCTCCAGAGCATGTTTACCTACTGGTACTGGACGAGATTTTATCTGGGGGACTGGACCTTCATCTTCCCGGTGGCCGAATCCACCCGGCGCACACTGCACGCCAAGATGAGGGCCTTGCTGATTTATTACAAGGAAGAGCCGGTGGCCGATATCTTTGACGTCTCGGGGATCTTTCTGAAGCACCGGATTCACGATTACCGGGAACACACGGGCTGCGGGCGCAGAGTCCCTCGGAAGGCCACCTTCCGGGCCAGGTGGCCCGGTCTCAGGTTCAGGGCGGACATGGATCTCTTCCACGAGCGGGTCAGCTTCCGATACCAGCCCTTTACCAGCACCCCTCCCCTGCAGCCGTTCTGGTGCCAGCATCTGATGCGTGTACGCGTCGACATGCGCTGGAAGGGCCGGCCCATCAACCTGGAGGGGACAGGCGTGTTTGAAACCATGCTCACCAGCGCCCGTTGAAGGGGCTGTTGTCCTCTTGCATTTATCGCCCTCCGGGCGGGCTTACGTGCTCGATCCCCCTCGTTCCCAGGCTCCGCCTGGGAACGAACATACGGGAGGCTCCGCCTCCTCAGTCGGATTACCGCGAACTTGCAGGCCGAAAGGGGCAGAGCCCCTGAGGAACTCCGTTCCGAGGCAGAGCCTCGGAACGAGATAAAGATTTCTCGCGGAGTTTATCCTGAGCGAAGCGAAGGACCTAAATGACAAGCCGGAGGGCGCCTTTTTTAAATCGTCACTGCACCCAGAAAACAAGGCTCGTCGATCACGCCGTCGCAGTCGTTGTCAATGCCGTCACCCGGCACTTCCCTGTGGCCCGGGCTGATCTCCGGATCGGTGTCATCACAGTCGGGCCAGCAGAGCGGAAAGCCGTCGCCGTCCTCATCCACCTCATCCGGCGGGACCGTGCCGTCGCAATCGCTGTCCCGGCCGTCGCAGATCTCGGCCGCCCCGGGGTGCACCCTTGGATCATTGTCGTCGCAGTCGGGCGGATCGTCGAAGATGCTCGCCCCGTCGCCGTCGATGTCTTCGTCCTGCAGGGCCTCTTCGAGGGATAGGCTGATCGTCTGGTAGCAGGCCAGTCCCCGCAGATTGGAGAGGATGATGTACCACTCCCCCTGGGCAGGCGGCAGGTACAGGGAGCCCAGGGCCCAGGTCTCCTCGAAGACGTCCACCGCCTCGAAGTCCTCCAGGTCGAGGAAGCTCCTGTAGTTGTCGTGGTCCGTGACGTAGATGTCGATGTCCCCGGGGCCGAACCGCAGGCTGTAGTCCTCGCCCGAGAAGTAGCTCGTCCCGTACTGGATGCTCCCTGCCACATCTAGGTCGATGCTCAGCCCGTAGTTCACCGGCTCCGGGGCCGGGGCATCCGGAGTCACGGTGAAGTCCAGGACCGGGACGTCGTAGGCGTAGCTCCACTCGAAGATCGTGCCTGGCAGGCTCTCGGAGGCGTCGATGACCTTGGTGATACCGCCCGCTGGATAGTCCCCCAGGGGGCTCTCGACCCGGAGGTAGTAGTCGCGCTGGTCCCCCAGGGAAACGGTCGCTCTCCCGGCCTCGTCGGTGGTCAGCCAGAACCCGACCCAGAGGTCCGAGGTGGCCCACCCCTGGCTGGCCAGGACGATCCGGGCCCCCTCGACCGGCTCGCCCTCGGCGTCGGTCACGTTGACCGTGAGGGTGGTGTTGTTGGAGTAGCGCTCGACCTCGCTCGAGATCCGCCCGTCCCCGTTCCAGCCGATCATGAAGGAGATCGTCTTGCCCCCGCCGTAGTCGACGTCCATGGACCCACCCGGGATGTCCACCTGCTGGGAGCCGTTGGACCAGCCGTTCTGGCAGAAGTGCCAGGCCTCGTCGCTCCAGAACTCGCACCAGACGTGGTCCTCGTTGATGTTGGAGATCCCCCAACTCGGGATCAGGGCGGTCCGGAGCGCCGCGCCCAGGATGTCCTGGAGCTCCCCGCAGTTTCCGTAGTGGTTGTAGGCGATGCGCGTAGGCTGGATGGAGCGCTCATAGGAGCCGTGGGCGTCGAAGTGCTGCTGGACGCTCGACATCATGTTCTTCCCGACCCAGTTGAGGACCGCATCCACGGCAAATGCGGTCTCCAAGAAGGGCCTTTGGCCCGACAGGGAGCCGTAGGTCTCCCCGTCCCAGAGGATCTCCACTCCCTCGAGGGCCTCGCTCAGGATCGGGTGGCCGCGCTGCTCGACCGAGTCGGTGAGATTGGCGAACTGGGGCGCGCAGGTGAAGGCGCCCGGCATGACGAGCCCGGCCCAGTCCTCGGCGGCCGAGGTGGCGCCGTGAATCTCGAGCAGCCCCCCCCCGGAGGTCCAGCTCTGGAAGGCCTCCCGGTTCGTGCTCAGGGCCTCGTAAAAGGAGCGCGGCTGCCCCGAGGCGATGATCACTTTCCGATAATCCGAAAGACCGGCCGTGGCCATGTCCGCCGAGGTGAACAGATCGTAGGGCCGACCCTGGTCGGTGAGGACCGCCTCGTTGGTTGCGTGGCCGAAGGGGTCCACGTCCTTGAACAGGGCCACACTCTCCCCGGTGCCGAGCTGGACGTCGCGCCTGCCGTAGGCGATGGTGTTGGCCAGCAGGTCGGAGTGCCCCTCGTGATAGGCCCGCTCCAGGGGCATGAGGGTGGCGGTGATCGTGCCCGAGCCGTAGGCGAGCTCGATGAAGCAGGGCTCGCCCGACTCGGCGTGGAGCGCGAGATAGAGGTTGTGGCGATCCATGTCGGTGAAGTAGCCGTGGGCCGACCAGCCCCACCCGTCTAGCTCGGCCGGATCGATGGAAGTAGGATTCTTCATGAGGAAGTGCTTCACGTAGCTCGAGTCGTCCTCGGGCGGGGCAAAGTAGTACTACAGCGACATTTCAGCTATAGACTTTTAGAATGACCTCATGTATCATG
>CAZFWM010000406.1:0-6599 GCA_964522545.1 uncultured Thermodesulfobacteriota bacterium | reverse complement strand
TGTGGACCTTCATTCACCTCGTCGGAGGGGCGTGTGCCGCCGGGAGGCTCATGGGACTTGCGCCCGAAGAGATGGCCAACGCCCTGGCTCTCGCCCTGGCTCAGCCGAACATGACCATGCAGGTCGGCTTCACCCGGGACGACGCGAAGATTCTCGCAGCGGCCACCCCTTCCGTACAGGGCCTGGAGGCGGCCAGACTTGCGGCCCATGGAATGAAAGGGCCGAAGGAGATCCTCGATCATTCGGACGGCTTCTACAAGGCATTCTCCTTCCTGCCGCTCCGGGGGTTTCTAAGCGGCCTCGGCTCTACCTGGGTCACCGAGTCGCTGGCGCTGAAGATTCACCCGGGCTGCGCCTACCTGGGCACCGCGGTCGAGGCGGTGCTCGAGATCATGGAGAAGTACAGGGAGGCCAGGGGCGAGGCGCTCTTGCCGGCCGAGGTCCGATCGATACGCCTGCGGACCGGTCTGATGACGGTTCGCATGGAGGAGATGTCGGCCTTCGACGGCGGGGAGCCTATCACCCCGGTGAGGGTGAACTTCTCGGCCAGGCTGAGCCTCGCCGTGGCGATCGTCGCCGGGCGGCTCGGTCCGGACGAGCTGACCGAGGCCTGGCTCGAGGAGCATAGGGACCCGATCCGTTCGCTCGCATCGAGGATCGAGATCGTCCACGATTGGGACCTCACGTTCGACCTCCTCGAGGCGATGGATGAGGCATTGGACCTGGGGGCCCTCTTTGCGTCCGTCTCGACCGGGAAGCTCATCGTCGCGATGTGGAAGGCCAGGGGGCTCCACCGCGTGAAGATAGGTGAGCTGGTTGGAGCCGTTCGGAAATCCCGGCCCGGCCTGGCCGGCAGGCTCTGGCGGGGGCTCGTGTCGAGGATCACAGGCGGCCGGGCAAAAAAACAGTATACCTTCGACAGAGTCGACCTGGGCCGGCTGAGGCTCCCCTTCGCGGCTGACGCAGCCCTGATGTGCAGCGACGGCCGGGAGTACGGGGCCGCGAAGAAGGTTCCGGCCGGAGCGCCGGGTAGACCGGCCGAGGAGACACAGGAGCTCGTGAGGGAAAAGTTCAGGCGAGAGGCCTCGCGCAATTTAGACGGCCAGAGGATAGATCAGGCGATACGAATGGCCGAGGCCATGCCCTGCCACATCCCGGTCGACGCCTTCGCCAAGCTCGCAAGCCCGGGGGCGTGAGGAGGGGACGGGAATGATGTAGGGGTTTGATTCATCAAACCCTGGGGTCGGGCGCGATGAATCGCGCCCCTACGATTTACCCCTCGCCCTGATCGGATAACAAACTTCCCCGACCCGAAGGCAATACCCCCCGGTCCCGGGATCTTCCTCAATGTACTCGGCGAGGTGATAGTAGGGCGCCCGGAGGAACCTCGCTTTGTACTCTCCGCCTTTTACTCTGCAGTAGAGCACATCGTCGGGGCCCACTTCGAGGGAGCCCATGTCGAGCGGCTCGGAAGTGGAGTCGTTCAGAAAAATCGTGAATCCTTCCATCACCCCATCGGACGGTCGCGACTCCTCGATCCGCCGGACCACGTAAGGAGTGTCTTCCACGATCACGGTCGCCTGCTCGGGACCGACTTCGATGTAATATCGTCCCGCGGAATCCCGCTTCAGGCTGCGGAAGAACAGGTCGAGGGTGCGCCCGTGGGTGATCTCCACCCCCTCGTGAAGCCACCTCCCCTCCCGGTCGATGGCGAGATTCCCCTTGGGTCTCATCTCGCTCTCTTCTTTTGACCCTTCCGCTCGAGAGCTTCTTTGATGACCGTTTCCTCCATGTGCCTGGGCAGGGGCTCGTAGGCGGCGAACTCCATGGAGAAGTTGGCCCGGCCGCTGCTCGCGCTCCGGAGGGTCGTGATGTAGCCGAACATTTCGGCGAGGGGGACGGTTCCGTTCAGCTTCTGGGAGCCCTTTCGGAAGCGGCGCATGTTCTGGATCTTGCCGCGGCGGCGGGTCAGGTCCCCGACTATGTCGCCTATGAACTCGTCGGGTGTATTGATCTCGATCTTCATGATCGGCTCGAAGAGCTGGGGCATCGCTTTGCGAAAGGCTTCTTTGAAGCACATGGACCCGGCGGTCCGGAAGGCCATGTCCGAGGAGTCCACATCGTGAGCGCTCCCGTCGAGGAGCACCGTACGCACGTCGACCACGGGGTAGCCTGCGATAACGCCCTGGTTGATCGTCTCCTGGACGCCTCGCCTCAGGGCCGGGATGAATTCGGTCGGGATCGCGCCCCCGCGGATGTGGTTCACGAAGTCGAATCCGCCGCCGGGATTCGGCTCGATCCGCATGACGCAGTGGGCGTACTGGCCACGCCCTCCGGTCTGTTTGATGAACCGGGTCTCGGCCTGAGCCTCCCGGGTGATGGTCTCCCGGTACGCCACGGAGGGGGCCCCTTTCTCGGCGATCACCCCGAATTCGGTCCTCAGCCTGTCCACGATCACCTCCAGGTGGAGCTCCCCCATGCCGGAGATGATCGTCTCCCCGCTCTCCTCGTCGATGCGCTGCGTGAAGGAGGGGTCCTCCAGGGCGAGCTTTCTGAGGGAGGAGACGAGCCGCTCGTGTTCTTTCCGGTCGGCGGCGGAGAGGCGGAGATTGATCACCGAGGGGGGGACGAAGATCTGTTCCATCAGCAGGGGGTTCGCCTCGTCGCACAGGGTGTCGCCGGTGTTGGAGCCCTTCATGCCGACGAGGGCGACGATGTCGCCCGCCTCGGCCTTGTCGATCTCGTGGCGCTCCTTGGCCCGGATCTGGAGGATCCGGCCGACCCGGGCGCGTCGGGGGGTGGGCGCGGGGGGGGGGCGGGGGGGCCGGGCGGGGCGGCCCCCCCCCGACCCGGGCGCGTCGCCCCTTCCTGGCGTTGTATACGGTCTGCCCGCTCGCCAGCTCCCCTGAGTAGATGCGGATGAAGGTCTGCTGGCCCACGTAGGGATCGTGGATGATCTTGAAGGCGAGGGCCGAGAAGGGATCGCGCACGCTCGGCTTGCGGGTCTGGGGTTTTGACGGGTCATCTATGTCCACACCCACCGCGATCCCGGCGTCGATCGGGGAGGGGAGGTAGTCGACCACCGCGTCCAGCAGCAGCCGGATACCTTTGTTCTTGTAGGCCGCGCCGTAGAAGACCGGGGTGATCAGAGAGTGGGTCACGCAGTGACGCGCGGCCCGGCGGATCAGATCCTCGGGCACGGGAAGCTCTTCGATCAGCCGCTCGAGGATCTGCTCATCGTAATCGGCGAGTTTTTCGAGCAGGGCCGAACGGGCTGCCCGGGCCTGCTCGGCGAGCCGGTCCGGCACGGGCTCGATGTGTTGCTGATAGCCTTCGTACAAGATCGCCTGCATCGTCACGAGGTCCACTACGCCGAGGTACTCCTCCCCTTCATAAATGGGGATCTGAAACGGGACAGGGTTGGCGTTGAGGATCTCGTCCATCATGGCCACGCACTGGGCCGCGTCCGCGCCGGCCCGGTCCATCTTGTTGATAAAGGCGATCCGGGGCACCTTATAGCGATCGGCCTGATTCCAGACCGTCTCGCTTTGGGGCTCTACCCCGGCAACGGCGCAGAAGAGGGCCACCACTCCGTCGAGCACGCGCAGGGAACGCTCCACCTCGAGAGTGAAATCGACGTGCCCAGGGGTGTCGATGATGTTGATCCTGTGGTCCCTCCACGCACACGAGATGGCGGCCGAGGAGATGGTTATTCCCCGCTCCTGCTCCTGTCTCATGAAGTCCATGGTGGCCTGGCCATTGTGGACTTCGCCCATGCGGTGGGTGGTCCCGGTGTAGAAGAGCATGCGCTCGGTCACCGTAGTCTTGCCCGCGTCGATGTGGGCGGCGATTCCGATGTTCCGGATTCTATCTAGCGGCACGGTCGGTCTCCCTTTTCTGCCATTTCCAGCTGTGAAGGTTTTGAATGTCGTTTTGCACCTCGATGCAAAACGGACAGTATATCAAAAAGCCGAAGCATTTGAAACCGGAGGCGTAATTTGATAGATTCTTTTTTCGCTCAGTCGGGCGAGGATGATCCTCGTCCCTACGATTTTTTTGACCAACACCACGAGGAGGCATGACAATGACCCAGACCAACGATGGCCCATCCGTGCTGCAGCGATTCCTCCGCTACGTCGTCATCGACACACAGAGCGCCGAGGGCGTGGAGACCTACCCGAGCACGGAGAAGCAGAAGGAGCTTGGAAAAGTGCTGCTAGGTGAATTGAAAGAGCTCGGGCTGGCGGACGCCGTAATGGATGAGTACGGCTACGTGACGGCATCCCTGCCGTCCAATGTAGAGAAGGATGTCCCGTCCATCGGATTCATGGCTCATGTGGACACCTCGCCCGACGTGTCCGGCAAGGACGTGAAGCCCCAGATTCACCGCAATTACCAGGGCGGGGATATCCCGCTGCCCGGCGACGCGAACCAGGTCGTCCTGGCCGGGGAGAACCCGGATCTTGCAGGCCTGATCGGAAACGATATCGTCACCTCCGACGGCACGACCCTGCTCGGGGCGGACAACAAGGCCGGGTGCGCCGAGATCATGACCGCGGTGGAGCGCCTGGTCAACGATCCTTCGATCCCCCACGGGAGGATCTGCATCGGTTTTACCTGCGACGAGGAGGTCGGCCGGGGCGTGGACTTTTTCGACGTCAAGGCCTTCGGGGCGGACTTCGCCTACACCGTGGACGGCGAGACCGCGGGCGAGATCGAGAACGAGACCTTCAGCGCCGACGCCATGAATGTCTACGTGATGGGCCGCAATGTCCACCCGGGCTATGCCAAGGGAAAGATGATCAACGCCGTCAAGGTCGCCTCGAAGATCATCGAACGGCTGCCCAGAGACCAATCGCCCGAGACCACGGAGAAGCGGGAGGGCTATCTCCATCCGAACACCATGAGCGGTGGGGTGGAAAAGGTCACCATCAACTTCCTCATGCGTGATTTCGAGGTGGAAGGGCTGAAGGAGAAGGAGGCCTTGCTCGAGAAGATCGTCCGCGAGGTGGAGGCGGAGGTGCCGGGCTGCAAGATCGATGTGGAGGCGAAGGAGCAGTACCGGAATATGCGTCTGGCCATCGACGAAGAGCCCCGCGTGGTCGAGTACGCCCTCGAGGCCATAAGCCGCGCCGGGATGGACGCCCGCCTCAATATCGTCCGGGGCGGAACGGACGGGGCCCGGCTCTCTTTCATGGGGCTGCGCACCCCGAATCTGTTCACCGGGGGGCACAACTTCCACGGCAAGCTCGAGTGGATCTCGGTGCAGGACATGGAAAGGGCGGTCGATACGATCGTAGAGCTGGCTAAGATCTGGGCCGAAAAGGGCTAGCCCGGATTTCTCACCAGGGTTCGTAGCGAGGCGCGTCAGGCGCCGCAAAGACAAGGAAATCGGGCTGAGCCTGACGGAGGCGTACTTGACGGTACGGCGAGGAAGGCGAAGTCCGATTGACACCGTATTTGCGGATGGATGGCGCGCCGCAGTAGAATCCTGGTGAGAAGTTCGGGCTTGTCCGGGCCGGGCGCTTATCAGGCTCCGGGGGGCGATGAATCGGAGATTTGTTTCTGAGGGGGCGAAGGAGGTTCTTCGTTCCCAAAATGTTTCCTCCAGAGCTTCAGGCAGTACTCTCTGGCCACCCGGTTTTCCGGAGCGGCGTCCTGGAGTGCATCGGTCGGTATAGTGAGGGCCTTGGCAAGGAGGTCGCGGGCCTTGTCACGCTCTCCCACGAGGAGCAGATAATTCTCCACATAAAGAGGGTAGCTCAGCACAAATCGACTCTCTACCTTCAGGGCCTTTTCAAAGTGTTTTTTCGCCTGGTCCAGGTCCTGCCCCAGGGCCCTGGAGACGTTCGTAAAATAGAATCCCCAGAACAGATGGGGCGCTCCGAAAAAGTAATCAGGATCCAGCAACAGGATGCGTTCCTGGAGTATGCGTACCTCCCAGAGGCTCCAAAGCGCCTTCGTCTCACTCTTCTGATCGAAGGCCCACCCGGCCAGATTGGCGGATGCCCAGTACCTGGCGCCGGTGCTGTAGGGATTGAGCTCAATGGCGCGGCGCCCGTATTCTTCGCCCTCCTTGAACGCCTTCAGGCGATCTCCACTGTCCTCCAGAAAGACGGTGCCGAGCCAGCATTGAGCGTGAGAGAGTTTGACGAGAGTTTCCCAGTCGTCCGGGTTCTTCTTGATGATCCTCTTGTAAAGCCAGATGGACTCCTCGAGACCATCCGCTGTGTCTCGGCGATGCCAGGTCTCTTTCGCCTTCTCCTTTAGAGAGGCCATGTCCTTGATCGAGGAGTTCAGGTCGCTCCAGCGGTCGTCTTTTTGAAGTTTTGTCAGAGTTCCGTACGCGATGAGCGCAATGGCGAGCAGAGCACAAACGGAGATCAGAATGATATTGAGGGGTCGCCGCATATTACTTTCCCGACCCATGCGTCTTTATCGCAATATGGGTCCGTGGCCGATTCAAGGGATGGGCGTAAATCCCTGATTGTGTGTTTGTTCCCCTTTCTCAAGAACCTTGAAAGGCTCTTTTTTCGGGGGCGGCTGGTTGTTGAACTAAGGCCGCTTCGCGGCAGTTGACCTTTCGAAATCTATCCCAT
>CAZFWM010000405.1:0-6611 GCA_964522545.1 uncultured Thermodesulfobacteriota bacterium | reverse complement strand
TCGTATTGACTTTGCAATATTTCGCTAATTTGGTTGCGGCTTCGCCGCTCTAGGATTATTTACCCTCGATGGCGCACCTGCCCAGCTCGAATGCCTGTTTCAAGTAGTCCGGGCGGCTGACGACCGCCCCTTTCTCTTCGAGCTCCCTGAAGAAGATCCCTCCTTTATAGGCCATGTCCAGGGCGTCGAAAAAGTATCTGGCCGTGAGCTGGGCCCCGTCGAAGAGGTTTTTCCCTTTGGTGGCTCCCACGGCGATGATGTAGCCCTCGCCGCCGTCATAGGTCTTCAGCCGGTCCGGCGCTTTTTCCAGCCGCCGCCTGCACCACAGGGCCTGGCTGCGGTCGATCAGCGCCTTTGCCTGGGCTGGAAATCCATAAAAGTACATGGGAGAGGAGAGCAGGATGACATGGGCGTCGCGGAACAGGGGATATACGCTCTGCATATCATCTGGGATGACACACTCCCCCGTTTTTTCGCAGGCGCCGCACGAATCGCAGCCGGATATTTTCAGATCGCGGGCGCAGATGGAAATGGTCTCCACCCCTGCCGACCGGGCTCCCTCCAGAGCCCTGTCCAGGAGCAGGTCGCTGTTTCCCCCTTTGCGCGGGCTTCCATAGATTCCGAGCACGTTCATTTCTTGACTCGTTCCTACTGTTGGGGGCGCGGCAAGCAGCGCCCCTACGAAGACGGATCGTGGCTTTCGCTATTTTTCGGAATCAATTGATGAAGAAGATGATAATAGTAAGACTTGACCCGGGGAAGTCAAGGTTCGTGAGGAGAGTGACATTGACAAAAAAAATCCGGAAGGGGCAAGAGAGGACCGAGGGGGGTGGACCCCTCTCGCCCGATCCGGTCGTAAGTCTAATTATCAATAATTACCCGTACTGAAAATCCTTTCACTCAAATTACCGCCATCGCAATCATGCAATCTCTCAGTCGAGTCTCCGGCTTCATCTTCCTTCGGCCATCCGCTGTCATAGGCTCTGGAATTATCGACCAGCTTCTGTGCATCATCCCAGACGCCTTTGTGCTTGTGCATTTCGCGTTCTCGATCCGCATGAGAGCGAATCTTGTATGCACAGTCGCGGAGGACTCCATACAGCACACGGCAACCGTCGTCCTCGCTGTCCAGATCGCCTTCATCGGCCAAGATGATCAGCTGCCTGGCCATTTCCAGCGCTTCCCTAATATATTTGTTGCAGCGAACCTTCATTCTTTTTGATCCGTGGCTGTACCCTGTTCAATATTGGTTGTCGGTACAAATTAGCAATAGATGTGCCAGGATCACCCGGGACGCCCACAATGTTTGTAACAGTTTGATAAGATTGATAAAATTGCAGTTTTGCCAACACTAGATACTGTCATGATCAGTCTCTTCAAAAATGCCTAAATGAGACAGTGCTAAAGAGATACCATAATGAAGACACTGTGGTCGCCTGTCGGTGAGACCCAATAAAATGCCTTGTAATACAATAAGTTAAAGAAGTTCTACGAAAGGTTGAGACAAAAGATCGAATGTCTCTTTTGAAGATAATGAGACGTTGTGAGACTCGAGACACAAATCTCTCCAAGCGATATCGACGTGATCCACCAGAACCTCTTCTTGGTTTTTCAAGTCATGTGCTTACTAAATATATGAAATTTTGCTTGACAATCCGGTCGATACATGATATCTAAAACTTGTATTTATCCCAAATTCCAAGGTGTCGTAAGGAGGTGCTCGGATGATTTTCCTCATCGATCCGAATGAAGCAAAGGCCAAACATTGTCCTAAGCTGTGGCTATGGATAATATGGAAGTGCCCCTGGAAGTGCCCGACATATGGGCAGCCGCAGCCTTTGTACGGTGTGCCGACGGAGACGGACAAGTAAAGCCTTCGGCCCCGACCTACGCCATACGTAAAAAAATAGAAAATCCCGAGCATGGAAGCGGATAATTCCCTTCCATGCTCGGCTGATCTCACCGGTATCTTGATGTTCTCGCCTCTTTCATGAGAACCTGGTCCCCGACCATACCTGTTGGAACCATTCATCGACCTTTCGTCTGATCATCATCAGATCAGAGCTATGTGTTCCCTGGAGGGACGGCTTCCCCGCCGTCCACGGTCCGTGTGGAACCGGACCCTCCACAAGGAAGAGATCCATGCCGAAGGTGTCGCGCTATAATCACTTTCAACCGTGGGGCGATGCCGGCCACATTGCCTACAATGCCCGCTCCGGCGCAGTGGCCCTGATGACCCCGGATGATTATGCCACTTACGAGCGCATCGCCGAGGCCATTACCTCCGACCGGGACCTTCAGTTCAGTCCGGCCGAACAGGAGCTGCTGGAGCAGCTGCAATACGGCGGGTTTGTCTGCCCCGACGACCGCGACGAGCGGGAGGCCCTGAAATTCCTGCACAACATGGCCCGGTACGAGCAGGCCTCCCTCGGTCTGGTGGTTGCGCCGACCCTGGCATGCAACATGGCCTGCGACTACTGCTATGAGGCGAACAAGAAGGGGAGGATGTCTGCCGGCCTGGTCGGGGCGATCGCGGAGTTCGTGGAAAAGCGGGCCGCCGGCCTGGAGCTGCTCGACGTCGGCTGGTACGGCGGGGAGCCGCTCCTGGCCATGGACATCGTCGAGGACCTCACAAAGGCCATGCGGGACCTGGGCGAGGAATACAGATTTTCCTACACCTCCTCCATGGTCTCCAACGGATATCTGCTGACCCGGGAGACGGTGGATCGGCTGCTGGACCTGAGGATTTCATCGGTCCAGGTCACGCTCGACGGGCCGGCGCGCATCCACGACGCAAAGAGGCCCCTGAAGGACGGCCGGGGCAGTTTTGACACCATCATTGAGAACATTGCCTATGCCGCAGGGAAAATGGGTGTCGGGATCAGGGTCAACGTGGATAAGAGCTTCAGCGGCGAGGTGATCCGGGAGATGCTCGAAGAGCTGCGGGCGGCCGGCCTGCGCGATCGGGTCGGCATTTACTTCGGCCAGCTCGAGCCGCACGCCACGGTCTGCTCCAACATTGCCGAGGCCTGCTACGGCACGGCCGACTTCTCCCGCGTGGAGACCGAGTACCATCGCCTGCTTCTCGAGGGCGGCTTTGCCATCCAGAAGATCCCGTCCCCGACGAGCACCGTCTGCCTGGCACAGAACGTCAGTGCCTTTCTGGTCGATCCCGGCGGGTATCTCTACAAGTGCTTCAACTTCGTGGGGGACCCGTCGAAGTCGTTCGGTACGATCCGGGAGGCGATCGATTACCAGGATCCCAACTTTACAAGCCTGTTTGCATTCGATCCCTTTGAGGATGAGGCGTGCAGAGAGTGCGACATTCTTCCCCTCTGTATGGGAGGGTGTCCCGCTCGACGTGCGGTGGCGGGCCTGGCGGCCGGGGAACTCTGTGACGGCTGGAAGCACAATCTGCGGCCCATGCTGGAGCTCATCGCCCGTTCCAAACAGCTACGGGCCTCTTCGGCCGCGGGGGGGCCGGCATGACCGATTTCAAATTCTATCCGCAGACCGTGGTCTGGGAGATCACCTTCGCCTGCAACATGAGGTGCATCCACTGCGGGACCTCGGCGGGGACGAGGCGGCCCGACGAGCTCACGACCGACGAAGCGCTCGCGCTCATCGACGAGCTGACAGGCCTCGAGGCTGAAATGATCACTCTTTCGGGCGGCGAGCCGCTGCTGCGCGGCGACTGGAAGCTCCTCGCCGAGAGGATCAAGAAAAACGGCGTCAAGGCCTACCTGATCTCGAACGGGTACGCGGTCACCGAGGAGACCGTGGAGGACTTCGAGCGGCTGAATTTGAACAACGTGGGCTACAGCCTCGACGGCACCGAAAGAACCCACAACTACATCCGGCGCAACGACCAGAGCTGGCGCCGGGTGGTGGACGCCATGAAGATGACGCGGGCCAACGGCAACGTCAGCTTCTGCGCCATCACCCAGGTCTCCGACATCAACCTGAAAGAGCTCGGTGAAATCAGAAAGATCCTCGTCGATTGCGGCTGCAGGCTCTGGCGAATCCAGATGACCACCAGCACCGGAAGGATGAAGGAACATTCAGACCACGTCATGACTCTCGAAAACTATCCGAAGCTGGTCGACGAGCTCCTGGAGCTGAAGAAGGACGACTCCATATCGGTCAACGTGGGCGAGAACATCGGGTATTACGGGTGCAAGGGCACGCAGCTGCTCGACGGGGCGCCCTACCTGGGATGCTATGCCGGCGTGCGGGTGGCCGGGATCTCCTCCAATGGCAACGTCAAAGGCTGCCTCTCCATGCAGGAGGAATTTGTCGAGGGCAATATCCGGGACTCCTCCTTCACCGCGATCTGGAACGATCCGGACGGCTTTGCTTACAATAGGAAGTTCACCCGCGAGACGGCCGAGGGCATCTGCCGCGACTGCCGGTATCTTCCCCTGTGCCGGGGCGGGTGCACCACAACGAGCGTCTCGGCCACCGGCCGCCGCGCCGATAATCCGTACTGCATCCACCGGATCGAGAAGGAGCAGGGAATCGTCTGCGATGACAACGAGTGGATCATGAGCCTGCTCGAGCACTTTCGTGGTTGATTGAGAATGACCATTTCCACCAGCAAAGCAAAGCGACTGTGGGGCTACCTGAGGCCATACTGGCACCTGGAAGCCGTGACGTTTCTCGTGATGGCGGTGCTCGCCGTGCTGACGCTGGTCGTGCCGGCCGCGATTCGGTACATGATCGACGACATGCTGCCGTCGCTGGTCGAGAGCCCGAGAATAGGTGTCGTCCTCTATTTCGGCATCGTGCTGGCCGGAATCTACTTTGCGTATATCCTGTTTGGATGGCTCCGGGACTATCTGGCGGCAACCATCGGGGCCAACATCATCGCCACCATGAGGTCACAGTTCTTTCTCCACCTGGAGCGCCTGTCGCTGCAGTTTTATCAGACACACCAGGTGGGGGAGCTCATGTCGCGCCTGATATCCGATGTCAGTCGGGTCCAGAATCTTCTCACCTCCACGCTGTTGATGTTCCTGACCAGCATTTTCATGGTGATAGCGGTGCTGGTGTATCTGGTGAGCATCGACTGGCTGTTGACGCTGATCGCGGTCCTTCCGGTGCCGATCACCATCCTCTTCACGAATCTGTTCGGCAGGAGGCTTTACCGGATCACGAGATCCCTTCAGGAGACGACGGCCCGGCTCTCGGCCCGGCTCCAGGAGGCGTTTCTATCCATCAAGACCATCAAGGCCTTCGGCCGCGAGGAATTCGAAAAGGGGAAGGTCGACCGCATTCTCTCGCGCCTCACGGGGCTCTACATCAAGGACAGCGTGACCACGTCGCTGTCGGTCAATCTCGTGAACTTCGTCAATATGCTCGGGCCGATCGTGGTCCTTGCCTGGGGTGCCTACCTCGTGTCCCGGGGAGACATGAAGCTCGGCGCCCTGATCGCGTTCTACATGTTGATCAGCTACCTCTACTCTCCAATCGAGAACCTCGCCTCGGCGGCCATCGAGGTGCAGGCCGCAATGGCCTCGGTGAACCGGATATTCGAGTACCTCGACATTCCGGCCGCAGTCGTCGAGGACGAGAGCCCCGTCGTGCTCGAAAAGGCCGCCGGAAAGATCTCCCTTGAAAGTGTGACCTTCGGCTACGACACGGGCAAGTTTCGATTTGAGAACTTCTCTCTGACGATTCAACCAGGAGAGAAGGTGGCCGTGGTCGGTCCGTCCGGGGCAGGGAAGACAACTCTCGTCAATCTTATCCTGAGGTTCTTCGACCCCCAGGCCGGAGCCGTGGCCCTCGACGGGATCGATATACGCAGGCTCTCCCTTCGATCGCTCCGTGACAACATCGCCCTCGTCGACCAGGACCCGCTCCTGTTCAAGGCCAGTCTCTTCGACAACATCGCCTATTCGAACCAGGAGGCGAGCCTCGAGGATGTCGTCCGGGCCGCCAGGATCGCGAATATAGATTCCTTCATCTCGAATCTGCCGGACCGCTACGACACCGAGGTGGGCGAGCGGGGCGTCACCCTCTCCGGCGGGGAGAAACAACGCGTCTGCCTGGCTCGGGCGATTCTAAAAAATCCGTCGGTGCTGATCCTCGATGAAGCCACCTCGGCTCTCGACTCGAGCTCAGAGCAGATGGTTCAGGATTCGCTGAAGCAGATCCTGGTCGACAAGACGGCCATCATAATCGCCCATAGACTTTCGACGGTTCAGCACGCGGACAGGATCGTCGTGTTCGATGAGGGAAGGGTGGTGGACGAAGGAACGCATGCAGAGTTGCTTGAAAGCTCGCCCCTCTATCGAGATCTGGCGGAGAAGCAGCTCAGGATCTAACTCCATTGACATGGAAGTTCTATTTCTGATATCTGAGGCGCTGTCTCTGAGCGGACCGGCCTGCCGGGTTTATCCCAAGGCCGCCCGCCAATGGGTCGTGGGGGAAACGCCACGGCCTCCCGTGCTTGGAAAGGAGACTTGAGCGGCCTTCGAGCCGAATATGTGGCCCACCTCGCACGGGGAGGGCCTTTTTTTTATCCCGAATTGTACAGTAGCCGCCTACTGCACAATTCGGGATAAAAAAAAAAGAGAAAATATACTCGATCCTTATCCGTCTGCAATTCC
>CAZFWM010000404.1:0-6651 GCA_964522545.1 uncultured Thermodesulfobacteriota bacterium | reverse complement strand
GACATCATGATCGCGGCCATGATCGACGCCCTCGACTTCCTGGAGTCGGCCCTCGGTACTCCCTATATGGGGGCCTGGAAGTGGGGCCTCCTCCACAGGACCTACTACTACCACACCCTCTTCGACCAGGCCGGCCTGCCCCTGTTCAACGTGCCCTCGACGCCGCTGGCGGACGGCTGCACAGCCTACCCCGCCCCCGGCGGGTACGCCACGCCGAACCCCGGCTCCTTCTGGGGCCGGGACGAGGAGGACTTCTACTTCTCCAGCGGCCCGGTGGTGCGCTTCGTGATCCGGATGGAGCCGGACAACGTCTACATGGAGAGCGTGCTCCCGGGCGGGCAGCGGGGCGTCTACCGGGTGCCGGCCGCCATTGACCCGGACGATCACTTCGGCGACCAGACCGGCCTCTGGCTCACGGGCGGGTACAAGCCGTTCCACTTCTACCTGGACGATGTCGTGGAGAACGCCGAGGAGCGGTGGTCCTTCGGGCCGGAGGAGTAGGGGCGCCGCATGCTACGCCCTGTATGGGCAATGTAGTCGAGGGCGGATTTATGCAACGTTAGGGTATATTCAAATGGCCCCTGTAAAAGTTATGTCACACCTGCATAATGTCGCTGTGACATAATCTCTTCATGCTGTTTCCAATAAGTCTCGATGGGTCCCTTAAAGATATCAGAATAATACATCGACTGTTTCAGAAGGATCAGAGGTGCGTACAGAAAGCAGATATCTTTAAAGCTGCGGATACCCTGTGAGCGAAGCGAGTCAGGTTGATCCGTTTAGTCGGCACTCGCCCGCTCGAAATGCGCAAGCAGGCGCTTGCACTCATGCTGCAGCACTGGCACGTCTCGTTTCGCGATGCCCCACACGACGGCGTCGTCAACCGCCGCATACTCGTGAGTCAGCTGATTCCGGAAATCAACGATTCGCCGTGCCTGCGTTATTTGCGCGAACACGTCGGGTGCATGCCGTGATAGAGCTCCGGCAGCCTCGCCGATGATGATGAACTCGCGCTCCACCGACGAGCGCACGAGACGATTTCCGCGATATGCATCCAAATCGAGATCACCCAACGCCGACGAGATGGCGTCGCAGGCCTCGATGATGTCCAGTAGGTATGCGGGCGCCCTACGCGACATACAGAACCTCCCGGGTTCGCTTAACATCGGCGGCGATGTAGCGGTTCTTCAGCGCGTCGGCCATGACGAGATCGACGTCCGTGCCTAAAAGTGACCGGAGGTCGTCGAGTAGCCCGAAGTATGCATCGACGAGCGTGAAGGGGTCCATAGGCTGGAACTCGACCAGCAGATCAATGTCACTTTCGCTAGCACGGAAGTCGTCGCGAAGCGCAGATCCAAACACGTAAAGATGCGCGACGCCGTGCTTGGCGCACGTCTTCGTGATCAGCTCACGCTTATTCTCGAGTATGGCGACCATAGGTACCTCCCCTAGCCATCGTAAGCGCACGACTCATCGTCTCCAGCGCTTCGATTTGTGTCGGACTAACATTGTGTATATTGATCCGCATAAAAAACCTAATATACGGCTTCAATTGAAATATAAAGCGCTCGCAAGTACAGCTTCGTTTCATTCCCTAAACATTTCGATATCAGGTTGTTGAGTCGCAATGATATTTTTATTCTGGAGTCTAATCCAGATCGGTTAAAATCCTATGTCTTACTTGAGGGCCCATTCCATCGCGCAATCCATTCTTTAGATCTGGATCAAGATTTCTGCAAGATACCTAGCATTTTCACTGGGTCACGCTTCCTTGTTATCGATTCTCCCACTTCTCTCGATCTGGGTCAAGATTTCATCAAGATATCTGCACTTTTCCAGGCTTTTCGCTTCCTTTCCTCCTGATCGATTCTCCCTCCTCTATGAATACCGGATCAAGATTTCATCTGGAGTTCATGGAAAATTGGGCTTTTGTTTTTTTCAAGACAGAAATGGAATTTCACGAGCACCTTTATTGATCGTCATTGAGTGCTGATTCCAGTTTCGCTATTCTTTTTTCCAGTTTTTTTCCATGCACAAGCTTTTCTTCCAAGCTTTTGATGTTTTTATGCAGCAGCTCTATGTAAATGTGTGCTTTCTCCAGCTCTTCGACGATGCCTCGGCGGTGCGTTCCAATTTCGAGGATTTCCTGGCCCGTCTCATCTCTTGTAGCCTTGGGGATCCCCTTGAGATGCTTGTTCTTCCACATGTACTTGGCATGTTCATCGATCGATTCCAGTTCATAATCGGATTCAAACACGTAATCCGCATGTATAAGACTTCCTCTTTGATAGATAGAGCCACCTTCGGTAATCCTCAGTCTATAGGTCGTCGGATTGCCATCGCCCGGCACAAAAAAATCGAGGCAATCTCCAACGCTCGAATGCCAACCGGTTGTCAGGATCCTTCTCTCATTATGAAGAGTCGCGGTTGTCATCAGCGACGCTCCGTAATTCAATGCAATATCTCCTGAGACTGAAAGTCTTGTGTCGGGAGCAGGATTGCCGATGCCGACATTGCCGCTCACATATAAGTCCGGCAATTCGCCGGCCCTCAGAACAAACGGCGAAGAGGTGAGCTTCTTTCGTGGGGAGAGGGTAGTAGGCGTCCCGGTAGGATCCAAAATCAATTCGAGCCAGAGCTCGTCATAATCGTCCGGGATCGCTATGGTTTCTCCCATGACCACCGTGTAGATCCCGTCGCTGTCCGGAGTAATGGTATGGTCTTCGGACCAACGTTCGGTACCGGCTGCTCCATCATAGAGCTTGAACCGGATGTCCGTGGCCGAGGTCACCGGGAGCCCATTGAACAGGAGCCGGCCCTGGTAGGTGATCTGGTCCGGCACATCGGTAAATACGGAAGGGCTCATGAGAAGAACCAGGCACAGTGCCAATAGGATCGCTTTTGTTTTCATGACATTTCCCTCCCCTGTGAAAAAGTTGGGTTCATCTTACTCTGTGCGTTGCTTTTGAAAACCACATCTCACGAAATATGACGTAGGGGTTCTTCTCGTCTCGATTTGCGCTTTCTTTCCTGCATTCATGCTACTTATTCTTTTTTCTCGGGTCAATGTTTCGAACCGATTGGGTTTTCAGGTGACCCTTGTTTCGTCTTTTCCGAGATGGAATTCCAAGAATGTATGACTCAACCGACACGAAGGTCGGACCTGTTGCGAAAGGGAAGATTTCTCCCTGCGGTCGAAATGACAGGCGGAGAAACGGTCGAAATGACGGGCGAGGAAACGGTCAAGACAAAATAAAATTCTTGACTTTTTGTTGATTTTTCAATATAATTAACGGGTTGGTCTCGATGAACCTATTTCCTCCTATCACGTACAGGCCATGGGACGGCGTCGAAGATGAACCTCTCCGAGACGAGATGCCCGGTGGGCGGCACCGAAAAAGTGGGCTTTGCCATGGAGGAGTCATGGGGCTATTCCCAGGATGTGTGCCCCGCTTTCCGGATCCACGGACCCATCGATATCGATCTGCTTAAACAGTCCTACCTTGAAACGCTCGACCAGTTTCCCAGGCTCAAGAAAATCGTCGAGGTCGAGGGCGTCGGTCGGAAAAGGAAGCTCTACTGGCGAAAGGTCGGCGGCGATTTCAGCGAAACCTTCGAGATCCACCAACTCAGCGTCGAGGACGACTCTCCGGAGGCGGGAGAAGAGGCGTTCGCCAAGGTCCAGGAGGAGCTGCTCAACATGCCGGGCTCCGATATGACAAAGGTCATAGGCGTCCGGATCCATTTCTACAGTGCCAACCCCGATCTCCATTACGTCGTGATCCGGTTCAGCCACATTCTGTGCGACGGTCGCGGAATCCTCACCTTCATAAGCTTCTGGTTCGAGCGATACGACAGGCTCACCCAGGACCGAGATTCACCCATTGAGACCTCCTCCCTTCCGGCCCCGCTGGAAGAGAAGGAGTCCACGATCCTGACCATAATCAAAGAGATGGGGCTCAAGGGGCTTCTCCTCTCCATCTGGATCATCCTGCGCAGCTACTGGCAGTCCCTCCGGATGCCCATAGCCTACCTTACCGAGTACACGCACGGGCTGAAGGGTAAATTCAGACTGCTGGACACGCTCTATCCGCCCGAAAAGGTCAAGACCTTGAGAGCAAGGGCGAAGGCCATGGGCCTGACCATCAACGATTATGCTCTCATGGCGGGTTATCATGCGGTGCTTCGATTCTGCAGGGAGCGTGGAATCGAAGGGAAGAGACTGATCATCAATTCTCCAATGGACATACGAGAGGCCGACAATAACACCACCAAGATCTATGTGGTTCCAAGGATGATAATCCTAGTCCCGTCAAAGATAAAAGATGATCGCCACCTCGCGGCAGCGATAAAGGAGGAGCTCAAAAGAATTACCCTCTCGAGGATCGACTACCTCGTCTTGATGGGGCTGATCATCCTGGGGAAGTACTCCTACGACAGGCTGGTTCGCATGATGAAAAACAGCAACAAACAGGGAAAGACGGTGATGGCGACGCTGATCATCTCGAATGTCGGGGAGGTGTCGAGCCACGGTTTCTTCGACCGGTTGGGAGAGGCCAGCATCACCTACTTCTACCATGGCGCCAGGGCCCAGTACCCGCCCGGCTATGCAACACCCTTCTATTCATTCAAGGGGAGGATGATCCTCGGCATGGGATACTACGATCCGGCCATGACGAAGGAGAACTGCAGGACCTTCGGAAAGATCTTTTTCGAAGAGCTCGACAGGCTCTCGATGGTTGATTTTCGCTGATGTCCAATGCGGCAAAGCCGCAACCAAAAAGATGTGTAAACAAGGGAAAAATGGGAAATTGGGAAACAGGGAAAATATTTTTCATTTTTTTCCATTTCCCCCTTTTTCCCCTTTTCCCTTTCCTTACACAATTAGTGTGTGACATTCGCACCACATCTACGCGAGCCGCGTAGAAGACTCGTTGAAAGACTCTGAATTCATGGTCCATTTTTTCGTCGTCCTCCTCCACGGTCTGGTCGTCCTCCTGTCGGTTTTTTGTGCCTTTTATTTCGGAAGAACCACCTATTATGTCGGAAAGTACCAGACCCTCGCTCTCCTGCTGCTGTTTCTCGGTCTCGGGATTCTCCTGAGAAAGTTCATCCTCGCCAGCCCGGCACTCTACGCGGTCCTGGGATCGGTTCTGTTCCTCGCGGGGTGTACGGGAATCTGGTTGAAATTTTACCTGGCGAAGGTAACGAAGGACCACGTCAAGATCCTCGAACAGCCCGGCGTGGAGGCTGTGTATCTGTTCCACGGAGAGGGCGATCCTACCGCCGAAGGCTCGTTGGAGCTGAATTCTCACCCGAGAGAGGTAATGGAAGATGCCCGTGAAGGCGCTCTCTACATCACCCACGGAATCGGAGGGGGGCCGGCGAGAAAGGAGATCACCAACTCCGTCGTGAGGGTCAACTTGAATGATGCGGCCGACCGGTCGGCGATCCGGGGGGCCACGTCGAGAGCGGTCGCGGTGAACCATGAAAGCGGAGAGATCTACATCGGGATGTGGGTCGAAAATTGTATGCTCGTCCTCGACGGGAAAGATGGCAAAGTCAAAAAGAAAATCCCCACGAATCCGAGGCCGTGGAACCTCCTGATCGATCAAGAAGAGAACCGTCTCATTCTTCTCAATGAGTGGGAAGTTTCGAGCAAGGCCAGCTCGATCGAAGTGTTCGATCTGGACAGTCTCGAGAAGGTCGGCGAGAAGAGCTACGAGAAGATCAGCGCATACACCATGGTGAAAAGCCGGAAGGATGGAAGGCTGTTCATCAGCTCCTGGTTTCCGGGAACCATTCTCTCACTCGACGGCGATGATCTCGGCATTCTCAGAAAGCGGACCCTGTCCCTTTGCGTTTTCGGGCTGGCCCTGGATGAGGCTGCCGGCTCTCTCTACGTGGCGCTCCCCGTCCTGGCGAAGATCGCTGTTCTCGATATGGATACGCTGAAGTCCAAATATTATATCAACACCGAATTCAGCTGCCGCAACATTATTCTGGACGACGAGAGGAACCTCCTCTATGCAGGGGGCTGGATCAACGGAATCCTCGACATCATCGATCCGGACACGAGGCGCTCCGTGAAGAAGCTCTACCTCGGCAGGAGGCTCAGGGGGATATCGCAGAGCAAGGACCGTCGGACCCTGTTTGCCGTCTCTCAGAGCGGGGTGTTCAAGATCGACCTGGAGGCCGCCCTGCATTGAAACTGATGTTCGACTCGTAGGGGCGCGATTCATCGCGCCCGTCCAGGGCGATGTAGGGGCGACCGGCGGTCGCCCCTACGTTCAATTTGCCCCAAGATGGCCTAAATTACCTTCTCAGGAATCTCCGGCTGAAGAAGAAAAACGCAAAGACCGGGATCAGATAGAGACCAATCAATTGGCTCCCGGAAGATGCTAACGTAGAGCACGGCTCTGTAGAAAACTCGTCCGCCCCCATGTCGAAGCCATTGCCCCACGGGCGAGCCTGGCCGTCAATATCATCGTACACACCAACCTCCGTACCGGCATCGATGCAGGGAGAACTCGGTCTGATGTGAAAATTCCGTGTGCTCACGAAAAGGGGGTCCGCGACGATATTCCCTTCCTGCCAGATCAAGGTCGATCCGGGACAGACGAATACGGCCTCTTCTCCTCCCTGTATGTC
>CAZFWM010000403.1:0-6653 GCA_964522545.1 uncultured Thermodesulfobacteriota bacterium | reverse complement strand
CGGATAAGGTTCGGATAAAGATCGACCGGACGCAGATCGGCAGGCCAAAAGTAGCGGCGGACACCACCGGTTCGACCGGTTCCTAGATAATCACGGAATCATGCAGGGGCGGCGCTAATGACGCCTCGATGGAATAATTTTCCCAGCTGGAAGCTGACCGCTGAAAGCTGATAGCTGAACGTTCAACGCTCAACAAGTGAGGACAACAGATGTCGAAAAATCTCAAATGGAAGGGAATACTGATTCTGGTCGGAATAATCATTGCCGCATCCTACCTGCTTCCATCCGTCAGGCCTTCACCTTCCCAGAAGATGGCCGAGAAGTTGGAGAACGCCCTGAAGGCGGAGGAGATTCTTTACGGGACCGTAAGTACGGTGGACAGGGATCAGATCTTCGTGAGCGCTCTCAACCCGGAGAATCGTGACAGGCTGGACAAGCTGGTGCGCGGCCGCTTCGATGACCTGGATGAGATGTCCGAGGAGGTCAACCAGGCCGGCGCCACGGTCCACTACCGGATCGATCTCGGCGACGAGTGGTGGCGAAAGGCGCTCCCGGGAGAGGTGATCCGCCTCGGCCTCGACCTGCAGGGAGGGATACACCTCATCCTGGAGGTCCAGACCGACAAGGCCCTGGAGAGCACGGCCGGCCGCCTGGCCATGGATCTTCGGAGGACCTTGAAGAAGGAGGACATCTTCTTCGAAACCGTAGAGAGGGTGAGCGGAGATCGGGTCCAGGTCAGGGGCCTGGACTCGGACGACCAGACGCGGCTCGATGCGATCATCGAGAGCCAGTTTCCCTTCGAGCAGATCGGGGACTCTGTTGCGACTGAAAAGGGGCTCGATCTGAGGTACCGGTTCACCAGCGACTACGAGAAATACGTGCGAGAGAATTCGGTGCGTCAGGGCCTCGAGACCATACGGAACCGGATCGACCAGTACGGCGTGTCCGAACCGACGATCCAGCGGCAGGGGGAGCAGCGCATCCTGATCCAGCTTCCCGGGATCGAGGACCCCCAGCGTGCAATTGAACTCATCGGGAAGACCGCGCTCCTCGAATTCAAGATCGTGGACGACGAGCACAAGCTCGAGGACGCCCTGGCGGGAACGGGCCCGGCGGGGAGCGTGGTCATGTACCAGCGCTCCAAGCCAGAGCCTGGAAAAAAGACGATAAAGAAGCCCTATCTTCTCAAGGAAAAGACACTGATGACCGGCGATTCGCTTTCGGATGCCCAGGTGCGAATCGACACGCAGTTTAATGAGCCCTACATAGCAATCAAGTTCAACAAGTCCGGGGCCAAGCTCTTCGACGACATCGCCGCGGCCAACGTGGGCAAGCAGCTCGCGATCATCCTGGACAACAATGTCTATTCGGCCCCGGTGATCAAGCAGGCCCACTATGGAGGGAACGCGATCATCGAAGGGAGGTTCACCACGGAAGAGGCCCGGGATCTGGCCATCGTACTCCGCGCCGGCTCCCTGCCGGCCCCGGTCGAGATCCTCGAGAAGCGCGCGGTCGGCCCATCCCTCGGGCAGGACTCGATCGACAAGGGGATCATCTCCATCATCATCGGCGGCATCTGCGTGATCGCCTTCATGATCGTCTACTACCGAACGGGAGGACTCATCGCCGACTTTGCCCTGATGTTCAACATGCTTCTGATCATGGCCACCCTCACGGGATTCAAGGCGACCCTCACCCTGCCCGGCATCGCCGGGCTGGTGCTCACGATCGGTATGGCCGTGGATGCGAATGTGATCATCTTCGAGCGAATACGGGAGGAGCTGCGCGTGGGGAAGACGCCGCGTGCGGCCGTGGACGCCGGGTACTCCAAGGCGCTGCTCACGATCCTCGATGCCAACATCACCACCATGATCGCCGCCCTGGTCCTCTTCCAGTTCGGAACCGGGCCGATCAAGGGCTTTGCCGTGACCCTGAGCATAGGCATCTTCTGGAGCGTGATCACGGCGGTCTTCTTCACTCGGACCATTTTCGACTATTTACTCATGGTGCGTAAGGTAAGCACAGTCAACATATAAGGTACGGAGGCGCCGACAAGGAGCCCCATCCATTACATGAGAGGTTACCCATGGAGTTCATCAAGCCGGATATCGACATTGACTTCGTAGGGCGCAAGGGGCTGGCCCTCGTTTTTTCAGCCATCCTCATCGGGATTACCGTCATCTCCATCCTGGCCCACGGCGGTCTTCGCTACGGGGTCGACTTCGAAGGGGGAACCCTGGTGCAGGTCAAGTTTTCCGGGCCGGTCACGATCGGCGACATCAAGGATGCCTTGACTGCCATCGAGCTGGAGCAAGGGGTGGTCCAGCGCTTTGGGGAGGAGGGTGATAACGAGTACCTCATTCGACTCAAGCAGAGCGAGGGGTCCCTGGAGGGGCTGACCAAGAAGATCGAGGAGGAGCTCGAACAGCGGTACTCGGACCGCGGCCTCACAGTCGAGGTGCGCAGGTCCGAGATGGTGGGGCCCAAAGTGGGTGAGGAGCTCCGCCAGAAGGGGATCAAGTCGATCCTCTTCGCCATCGTATTCCTCCTCATCTATATCACCATCCGATTCCACTTCAAGTTCGCCCTGGGGGCGGTCATTGCACTGGTTCACGACGTCACCATCACCGTGGGGATACTCTCCCTCACGAACACGGAGGTTACCCTTCCCATCGTCGCGGCCTTGCTTACGATCGTCGGCTATTCGATCAACGACACGATCGTCGTGTACGACCGTATTCGGGAATTCTTGCGCCGGTTCCGGCGGGAAGGGATCGAGGCCGTGATCAACAAGAGCGTCAATGCGACCCTGAGCCGTACGTTGCTGACCTCGGTGACAACCCTGATCGTCGTGGTGGCCCTCTTCATCCTGGGCGGCGGCGTGATCCACGACTTTGCATTCACGCTGATGATCGGGATCATCATCGGAACCTACTCATCCGTCTTTGTGGCGAGCCCGGTCGTGATCTTCTGGGATCGCTACACAGGGAAGTACACCAGGAAATAAGCGAGGGGCGACCATGGAGATTCTCGCCCTCATCCTGCTCTTCATCGTGATGGTGGCAGGGCTGATTCTTTTGGTATTCGGGTTGCCCGGGACCTGGGTCATCCTCGTCGCCGCGGCCCTGTTCGACTGGATCACCGGGAACCCCGGGATCGGGTGGGGCCTGCTGGGTATGCTGCTGTTGCTCGCAGCGCTCGGTGAGCTGGTCGAATTCATCTCCGGGGTACTGGGCGCGAAAAAGTACGACGCGTCCGGGCAGGCCACTGTGGGGGCCTTCATCGGTGGCATCGTCGGGGCCATTCTTTTCGCTCCCATTGCGTTCGGCCTGGGAGCGATACTGGGCGCTTTTCTGGGCGCCTTTGCAGGGGCCTTTGCAATCGAGTATATCCGGGATCAAGAATTCCGCCGCGCATGGCGCAGCGGGCTCGGGGCCCTTATCGGGCGGGTCCTCGGATTCGTTATGAAGTTCGCCATCGCCCTGGGCATGATCGGACTCATCGTGAGTGCCCTGTTTTGAAGCGACGACACACCTTGACTTATAACGTAGGGGCACGGCATGCCGTGCCCCTATTGCTTTTGGATCAACAATGAAACTATCAGGACCGACCCAACGACGATGGATGGTATCCGAACCGGATACCGGCCTGGTAAAGCTGCTGGCCGGGGAGCTCGGGATTCCCCCCTTTGTTGCAGGAGTCTTTGTGAACCGGGGCATAAGCACCCCGGCCGAGGCGAAGACCTTTCTCGACCCCCGTCTAAGCGACCTTCCCGATCCATTCCAGATGACAGGAATGCGAGACGCCGCGGAGCGCCTGGCCCGGGCAGTCCAATCCGGGGAGAAGGTGGCGATCTTCGGCGACTACGATGCGGATGGAGTGACCAGCGCCGCGCTTCTCAAGGAGTTCTTCGACATCACGGGCACGCCCTGCCTTGTCCACCTGCCGGATAGGGTGCGCGAGGGCTACGGGATGAACGTGGGCGCCATCGACCGTCTCGCATCGTCGGGAGTGGGTTTGATCGTCACGGTCGATTGCGGGGTGAGTAACGCAGAGGAAGTGACACACGCAGGAACCCTTGGGATCGACGTGGTGGTCACGGACCACCACCAGGCCCCGGACACCCTGCCGCCGGCCCTGGCCGTGATCGACCCGACCCAGGATGGATGCGGGTATCCCTTTTCCGGCCTCGCCGGCGTGGGAGTGGTCTTCAATCTCCTCATAGCCCTTCGGCTCATTCTCAGGGAGCGGGGATTCTGGAAGGCCGGCCGTGAGCCCGACCTTAGGAACCATCTGGACCTAGTTGCCATCGGCACGGTGGCCGATGTGGCGCCCCTGCAGGGTGTCAACCGGATTCTCGTGCGCCACGGGATCAAGTTGATGCAACAGACCCGCAGGCAGGGTCTGCTGGCCCTCATGAAAGAGAGTGACCTGGCGCCGGTGGAGATCGACTCCAGGGCCATCGCCTTTCGTCTGGGACCCCGGCTCAATGCCGCAGGGAGGCTGGCCGGGGCCGACAAAGGAATGGAGCTCCTCCTCACGCCGGATCGGCACAAGGCCGGGGACCTCGCCAGGGAGCTGAACAAGCTGAATGAAGAGAGACGCTCGGTCGAGCAGGAAATCGTGAGAGAGGCGCTGGCCGAGATCGAGAAGGCCGACATGTGGAGTGAGAGCCGGAGCTTCGTGATCGCCTCGGAGCGCTGGCACCCCGGGGTGATCGGCATAGCAGCTTCGCGCCTTGTCGAACTATCCGGCCGCCCCGCCATTGTGATCGCACTCGAAGGCGAGAAGGGACGCGGGTCTGCTCGCGGGATCGATGCTCTCGATCTGATGGAGGCCTTCCAGGAGTGCACCCATCTGCTGAGCCGTTTTGGAGGGCACCGTAGGGCGGGCGGTTTCTCGATTCCTGCGGAGAACATCGAGGCCTTCCGGAGCCTGTTCGACGAATTCGTGCAGAGCCGCACGATAGAGGATGACTTTATCCCTATCCTGCGTATCGATTCCTGTGTCCCCGTGGCTGATCTGAGCTTGGAAGGTGTGGAGGCCCTCGAATCTCTCGATCCCTTCGGCGAGGCCAACCCGGTCCCGGTTTTCTCCAGCGGACGCGTGCCTCTGGAAGAGTGGTGGATAGTCAAGGAGCGCCACCTCAAGATGGTGATCGGAGGGTCGGGAGATGCCGTCGAAGCAATCGGCTTCGGCATGGCCGATCAAAAGCCACCCCACTCCGCAAGTTCCGCCGATATCGCCTATACACCCAAGATCAGCACATGGACCGGCGCTAAGAAGGTCGAGCTCCTTATAAAAGCGGTCCGCTGGTACTGATAATTTCTTTGATCGGGTGATACTGGTTAAATTGTGCATGACTCCCGATCAAAGAAATTATTGTTTTCGTATAGGCAATCCAATATGACCCTCACCCGTCATCCCCGCGGAAGCGGGGATCCAGAAAAGAACGAGATGATGGGTTCCCGCTTGCGCGGGAACGACGGTGAAGTTGGAGAGAAAAAATCCTCGGCGAAAGACCGGATAAGTACCGGAAAACATAAAAAAAGGAAATCGATTATGTTCAATATCTACAGAATGCCTCTCGCGATCTTAATGATCTTCTCGATTGTACATGGAGCCGCCTCGGTGGGCCTGGCCTGCAGTTGTCTCTTTGCTCGGAGCGAAGAATCCGGCTCTGAAGGGCGTCTTTCCCAGGATGCCAAGGAGACCGTGAAGAGTGGGGACGAAGAGATCACCTACCTCGACGGGGACGACATGTCCGCGCTCCTCGAGCTCGCACGAACCACGGTCGAGCGCCACGTGCGGGGGGAGGCCGTCCCGGAGCCGAAGCTCGACCGGCCCAGGCTGAAGGCCCCTGGGGCCGCTTTCGTCACCCTGAACAAGGACGGGCACCTCCGGGGCTGCATCGGCCACATGGTGGCCAGGATGCCCCTACAGCAATGCATCAGGGAGATGGCCATTGCAGCATCCTCCCAGGACCGGCGGTTCCCGCCGGTGCGCCCCGACGAGCTCGATGGGATCGAGATCGAGATCTCGGTGCTCACGCCCATGATTAAGGTGCCCGATCCCGCGACCGTGAAGGTCGGACGGGACGGGCTCTACATCAAGCAGGGATTCCGCACAGGGGTCCTCCTCCCCCAGGTCCCGGTGGAAAACGGGTGGGACCGAGAGACCTTCCTTGCCTACACCTGCCGCAAGGCGGGGCTTCCTCTGGATGCCTGGAAAAAAGGGGCCGAGATCTACCGATTCGAGGCCCAGGTGTTCGGGGAGAAGTCGAAATAAGACCGGCCCTCCGAAGATCGCAAAGACAACCACATTGGCGTCAATGACGACCTTCACGATAGACCTCTTCTCGTACTTCCTCTAGGGCCCGGAGCACTTCTTTTTTTGTTAACCCTACCTAAGTGGTCACCTGTCAACTCGATCGTATAGGAAATCCAAATTTTTCCGTAGGAGAGTTTTAACGCAGAGACGCAGAGACGCAGAGGAGTAACAAACTCAATATCAGAATGTTTTTGACTTAAAATAACATTTTTATTGAACTAAGCAACTCAATATGATATAAAAGTAATTAGAGGAATATTTATATATTTTATTTACTTGAGAGTACCGAGTTCTGAAGCATACTCCGACTAGATCAGAGGGAA
>CAZFWM010000402.1:2551-6655 GCA_964522545.1 uncultured Thermodesulfobacteriota bacterium | reverse complement strand
TGATGGCCCGCTCGCCGGTCACGATGACCTGCTCGAGCCCCGGGACCTCGGGGCGGATCTCGTTGATCAGGGGGACGAAGTTGGTGAGCGTCACGAGGACCCGGGCCCCCGAGTCATTGAGGATGTGGGTGATCTCGCCGCCCTTGTACATGGGATTGCTGGTGACCGCCACGGCCCCGAGGCGCTGGATCCCGAAGTAGGTGTAGAGGAACTCGGGCACGTTGGGCAGCATCATGGCCACCACGTCCCCCTTTTCGATCCCCAGACTGCGAAGGCCGTTGGCCATCCGGCACACGTGCCGGTGGAAGTCCTTGTAGGTGATCTCCTTGCCCTCGTAGAAGATGGCCGTCTTCTTCTTGTACTTCTTGGCCGCCCGCTCCACGATGTCGGCCATGGTGACCTGATCTTTCATTGCGACTCCGTTTTCTCTTTGCCCTCGCCCTCTTTTGTGATGAGCCTGTCGTCCACGTACCCGTCGCGAAGCTCCTTCTTCAGTACCTTGCCCGAGAGGTTCTTGGGGAGGAAGTCGACCACCTCGACCAGGCGGGGTGCCTTGTAGGCGGCCAGGTTGTTCTGACAGAAATCGACGATCTCTCCGGGATCGATGCCTTCGCCCTCTTTTGGGACCACGAAGGCCTTGGGCACCTCGCCCCGGGTCGGGTCTGGCACGCCGATCACGGTCGCCTCGAGGACCTTGGGGTGGGAGTGAAGCACCTCCTCGATCTCCCGGGGATAGACGTTGAAGCCCCCCGAGATGAGCATGTCCTTCTTGCGGTCCGTTATGAAGAAGTAGCCATCCTCGTCCATCCAGCCCATGTCCCCGCTGTAGATCCAGCCGTCCCGGATCGTCTCGGCCGTGGCGTCGGGCCGGTTGTAGTAGCCCGACATTCCCCAGAGGCGGCTGCGGATGAGGATCTCCCCGGTCTCGCCCTGGGGGACCTCGCGGCCCTCGGGGTCGACGATCTTCATCTCCACGTCGCAGGCCTCGGGTGCCACCTGGCCCGCGGGCTTCCCGATGGATCCGGGCTTGCCTGCGCCGATGGGGTTGATGGAGGCCAGGGCGGTGCACTCGGTCATGCCGAATCCCTCGGAGATCCGGGTGTTGAAGATCTTCTCGAACTCCCGGATCGTCTCCACCGAGAGCGGCGCCGCGGCGCTCATGGTGAACCGTATGGAGGGCGGCACTTCGAGGTCGGACCTCTTGGCCGCCACCTGCAGCAGGTGGATGAAGATCGTCGGGACCGCGCAGAACACGGTGGCCTTGGTCTTCGCTATGGTCTCGATCAGGCGGACCGGGTCGTACTGGGGGATGAGCACGATGGAGCCCCCGGCCAGGATCGCCGACGTGGAGAGGGCGTTGAGGCCGTAAGCGTGGAAGAGGGGGAGGACCACGAGGACCCGGTCCTTGTCGTCGACCTTCATCACGGCCCGGCTTCCGTTGGCGTGGTCCACGAGACCCCGGGAGCGCAGCATCGCCCCCTTGGGCCGGCCTGTGGTTCCGGACGTATACATGAGCAGGGCCAGGCTCTCGGGCTCAGCCGCCGTCGGCTTGATCTCCTTTTTCTGCTTGATCACCAGGTCCTGGTAGAGGATAGTGCCGCAGGGCTGGGACCCGCCGCGCCCGATCCGGGGCATGCGGACCAAGTCCATGTCGCGCTTCTCGGCCTCCCCCTCGCGGACGAACACATCGGCCCCGGTGACGAGGCCCTTTTTACGCAGCCCCTGGATGAGCAACGTGTTCGGGGGGCGCTTGGCAGTGCCCAAGAATCGGCCAGCGTACTTCCCCTCGAATATGCCGGACGGGTAGGCCACCAGGTCGGCCGCGTCACCCTCGGGGTTGTAGATGAGACGCCACTTGTTTTCCATGCTCTGCTCTCCCGGGAGGAGTCGGTTTGATTGAGCGAAATCGATCAAAATGGGATACCTGCGCTTTTACAATCCCTGGTGAGGGAATGCAAGCCCCTCGGCCGCGGCGGGCCGGCAAGATTGCATTTTTCGACACCGGCGAATATCATCGGCTCAGATGAAGATGAGCGAAGACCGACGAAAACGGAATGGCCTCTTTTTCCGGTGGCTCGAGCCCCTCCTGCTCTTTGCCGGGTATCTCCTCGTTTCCAATGTCCTGTTCTGGCCCTACCGCTGCCATGTTCTGGGCGCAGACGACCTGCAGTGGATCCGGGGAGTGATCGTCGGCGGCGGGCCCTGGAGATTGGTGTTTCACTACCTGTTCCACCACATCTGCCGGCCCCTGTTCGGATTTAATCCCCTTGGATATCACCTCCTCTGCTTTTTTATCCATGCGATCAACGCCTTTCTCGTCTACCAACTCTTTATCCTCGCGCTCCCCGTGCGGGAAGGCTCCCTTCAACGCTCGGCTCTTCATATCGGAGGGGTAGTGGCGGGATTCATTTTCCTGTTGTCGGACATCAATTCGCCCAGCCTGCCCGCGGCTCTGCTCTTCATGCTCGTAGTGACCTTCTCGCTTCTGGCTCTCATCTTCGCAGTGCTTTATTTCAGGTACGGCCGGGCCCTGCTCTGGCTTCCGGTGGTGCTGTTTTACGGCCTCTCTTTGCTCACCCTGATCTATTCGATCGCACTGCCCGTCCTGATTGGGCTCGTCGAGATCGCCTGGCGGCGAAGGTCGACGCTTCGGTTTGGTTCGAAAGGGACGGCCTTGCGCTACCTTACGCTGACCGGTTTGCTCGTCCTCTTCTCGTGGAGATACTGGGACTCACTGGTCGTCGCAGGAGTCGATGGCCTGAAGCAGGAGACGACCCCATCTGTTTTCCTCATGTTTCCGTGGTACCTCTTGATGAGCGTCAAGGGGCACTGGGGCTATATAAGAAATGCCGTTCATGGCAGAGATTACGTCATGGACTTCCCCTTTGACGCGCATGTGCCGGGACTGCCGGACGAGCTTGCCCTGGTCGTGTTATGCGCGGTTTCTTATCAAGGCATAAAAGAGATTCGGAAAAGAGACAGGGCGGTCGGAATCGCCGGGGTCTTCCTTCTGTTCTTCATCGTCTGGGACGGGCTTCCCTATTTCCAGCACATGTCGTCCGGGAACCTGACCGCATACTGGCACTATTATTTCAACACGGTGGGATTCTCGATGGTGGTCGCCTATGCGATCGTTCGCAGTGCGAGCATGATCACCGACCGCGTGTGGCGCCCGTCATGGCCATCCCTGCGGAACGCCCTGGTCTGGGCGGTGATTCTGGGACTGCCATTGAGTCTGTTGTTTGGGAATCCGAATTATCGTCGTCGCCTGCTTGTGGAGATTCCCGCAGGACGTCTCGGCTGTGAACAGGAGCACTTGAATGACGCCGATTTAGAAGATATTCGATTGAATAGTCAAAACCACAGTGTGGCCGATCTGTAAAACTCGTATTACCGGCTAACCTATTTTCGGTGATAAGGCAAGACTTAGCCTGTTGCCGGCTTAATGGTCGCCGGGATGGCGACGATACGATTTTAACAGTCGGAAAAAAACGGGCCTTCCGAATTGCGTCCGGAAAGCCCGTTGAGTCGAAGCAGATTATTCAATTTTCGCGAGCACTGTTGATTTTGTCCCTATTCTGTCCTTTTCATTACCCTCGGGCCGCCCCCGATCTTTGCTGCGCGGAATCCTACATTGTTATAACAGTTATCCGGCTTTCCGCTAAATCGGTACGAACATCGAATAGCAACAGGCCATTTATTCCAGCTTCCATTTCGTTTCACACGCTGTGCCCCGGAATCAGGACCTAGGGGGTCTATTTGTGGCTCCCAAGGGAGGTCGCCCCACCAGTCGTTGACCCACTCTCTGACGTTTCCGGCCAGGTCGCAGAACCCGAGCGCGCTGTAGCCGAGGGGGTAATTGCAAACTCTCGTTGTAAACCCTATGCAGAGATGGCCCGATTCTTCGTCATTGAAATTCGCATGATCGCATGTCGGCTCCTCGTCGCCCCAGGGATAGATTCGCTCATCATCGTACTGGGCAGCAAACTCCCACTCCGCCTCGGTGGGGAGCCGGTATCCCTCGGACCTGTAGACCGCGCATGACCAGTCGGAGCGATCGTAGAGGGGGGAGTTGTCTTCCATCATGCTAAGCCAGTCGCAGTA
>CAZFWM010000402.1:0-2451 GCA_964522545.1 uncultured Thermodesulfobacteriota bacterium | reverse complement strand
TCCGTTTGCAGTCCACACACCTTTCGCAATAGCTTTCGTAACCAAGATCGCACTGTTCACCCAGGAGAGGGTTCACTTTCCCGTCTCCGCAGTAGCCTTGCGGCTCGCAGCTCGGCCTTCCTGCTCCTATCAAGAGAGCTCCGAGAACAAGCAATAGGACTTCCTTCCGGTGAAAGCATCCTCTTATCATTCCATCTGCTCCCTCTTAAAGACGCTGACCGTACTTTATTCTACCACTCCGGTGACGCCGGGGTCAAATTCAACCTCTTACTGCCATTGTCCCATTTCTTTCAGAAAATCGTACAGGCCGTTCAGCAGTATCATATTGCATCCGATGCATTTTCTTGTCGCCAGCTCATATTCTCCTTCGGAGTAATTATTGTGATGACGACAAATGAATTGCCCGCCTATATCCTGGTAGGGAAAGTCATCCTGGATATCTATCCACGACAACCCGATGAATTGATAATACTCGCTTCCTTCATAGCGAAAACCACCCAATGTAGTATCGTATATGTCTCCTGCTCCGCCGCCGGGATAATTCTGACCCTGTTCAAAGTACAAGTAGTTGAGGTCATCTGTTTCTATATATTGCCTGGTAAGGGCCCATGAAAAACCTGCGTGGGTGGAGAGAGCCGCTTGCGGCTCTGTCGGTATTGAAGGATCATCCAAAGTACAGTATCCCAGATATAGGGGGTAATTTTGAGGATCTCCGTATGGATTAAAGACCTCGGGGTTCCAATGATGGGCGTTAATTGTATTCCAGACCGCATCGAACCTATCTTTGATGTCTTGATTTTTCGTGATTTCGTACATCTTGGCCAGGCCCACCATGATTGTGCTGTTTATGAATGCGATTCTGCGATCCCAGGTTGTCGGGTGTTGTTCGGTTGCGGGATCCAGATAGAACTCGCAATAGGTCGGCCCCCCGTCGTAATGATAATAAGGCACCCACTTACATGGTCCGCTGAAATTCCCTCCCCAGAAGTCCTGTTCCAGGTACTGATAGATCTTGAGACCGACAATCTTGGCAAATATTTTGCGTGCCAGCTTATCCGAGACTTCCGCATATTGATATGTCAGCGCCAGCAGAGAACCCATGATATAGGGTACACTGCCGTATTCAGTAAATATATCTCCAAATAGATAAGGCATAACAGTATCCGGGTTTTCCACGGCCCACTTTACAACCAGCATGATGCCAAAGAGAAGATCATCAAAATTTTCAGGAGGGTTCTCCGTATAATATTCAAGGCCATCGACCCAACAGGGGATTCCTGCCAAAAACTCGATGTATGCTTCCTCATTAAAAGATTCTTCCTCCTTTCTTTGTTGAATATAGGCAGGATTCCAGTTTGCAATATCTCCGTCTAAGACATCATTAAAAAGACCGAGATGATAATCTATGGTCCTCTTGGCGATATCCTCCAGATCCTCGGCCTGCAATCCCGGCGGTATCGCGGCCGGATCATTGGAGAGCTGATAAAGAAGGTGGGGGGCGGACGGAATGATATCGTACCAGTTTTTCCCTTCCCATTTTCCGAGCTCGTCGTTCCAGTAGGTGAGCTCGGCTTTCAGGACCTCGTTGAACAGTTCAACATAATAGAGTGGCAGTAAATTTATGTAATCTTCTTTTGTCTCGACAGCGGTTCCAAACCCTCCGGTGACGGTCAGCGATACCGTGTAGGATCTGTCATCTCCCACTTCATAATGCTGTTCAGGAGGGGCTTGCCCTGTGTAATCCACGTCGCCGTCGCCATCGAGATCCCACTCCCAGGTATCGATCGCGTACATCGTGGAAAATGTCGTATCGGAAAATATGGCTGCCAAGGTGGGTGGACCTATAGGATAGTTAGCCTCGAAATCTACGTCGAGGTCGACCCGGCGACCATATATATCATTCAAATAGCCGTCGCCCATTTTATCATCATGCCAAACAGTTATTATTTTTCCCAAGCCATCCACATTTGAAATCGCCGGCCTAAAAAGATTAGATGCGTGTGTTGTATTTGTGTCCGAGACGAGGAAATAATCGTCTATGGCTGCATAAATATTTTTTACGAAGAGACTATAGGGATCGCCATCCGATTTTTGCGCATACCAGACAACGACTTCACCATATAGGGCGGGCAGTCGATTCCAGAAGAGGCCGTCCGGGGATGTTTTGGTTCCCACCTGATTCGGCATATCGGCTTCAGCGTAATAAATTTCATAATTTGGACCACCTGACCGATGATCCTCCCAGACGACGATATTTCCTGAAATGGATGGATTTCTTTTGTCCGCAGATCCTTCCTGGCAGATGACGTATGGTTCTCCTCCGGCCACAATATCATAACCATAAATTTCATTATCTCTCGCCCACACAATAATATCGCCATCAATATCGGGTTCAGCATAAGGTGCACCTACAAGATCCGCACACTTTATAGGGATGCCTCCGGGGTCTGT
>CAZFWM010000401.1:0-6682 GCA_964522545.1 uncultured Thermodesulfobacteriota bacterium | reverse complement strand
AGGAATTATAAGTTCGACAATTGAGCAATTTGAGGATGTTGCGAGCGAAGCGAAGCAATCCCCCGGGCTCAACATGCCAGGGTGCTCAGTGGATTGCTTCGTCCCTTCGGTCCTCGCAACGACCCTCAATTAGGTCCGCATCGAAGATGCGGTTTTGTTCTTTGACAATCCATATTTGTACGACATTTGAATTCATGTATAATCAAGTGGCCAGCAATCTCCACCAGAGGTGAGCGCTTGATTTCACGACGTCGCTAGGCATTCCATAGTTAAAATGATAGCTTTCCGCAATGGAGGGCGAGATAATCAAAGCTTAAAATTGATCGATACAGGTCATCCCGCTCTGGACTGCTCCCCTTCCGGTCATTGCCCCCCCATCAGTATTCCGATCTCCTTCCCCCTGCCGAGTATGGGGTCTATCGGGATGCTGAGGCGATGGTCAAACGCGCGCCCGGATGGAATCCCACGACCAGCGATTGGGAGTTCTTCAATCTGGACGTAAGTGAGACGGGTACGGTGATCGAGATGCGTGGAGGGGAGGAAGTCGTAGGCGATGGGGCCGTGAACTGCTTCGGCTGCCACTCCGAGGCGGAACCGCATCCGTAGCCGACGGGTTCGAGAACAGGCCGGTCGCCCTACGCCTACCACCGGTGGGTGAACTCCTCGGCCCAGCCCATCAGGCTGTCTAGCTCGACTACCCTGCCCTCGATCCGCAACATTCCGGACCAGCGCCCGTAGCTCACGTTCCCCCGAGTGGAGATGAGGCCGAAATTTATGTGGTCGATGTGATTGACTATCGGGGTCAGGGTGACGTCGACCATGTTTGAGTGCGCAGTGTGCGCGCGCCAGGGTTTCATCCAGTCCGTGCGGTCGTATTCCCAGACGAGGTCCTCCATGACCTTGTATAGTCGTCCGTTGAGGCAGATGCCGTTTTCGTTGGCGCCGGTGCCGTCGGTCCACTTTCCTCCCATGTTGATGCCGATCCGGTCGTTCCCCTGGCGGCCGGTGACGACGCCCCAGTTCCACGCGGTTCGGTAGGGCCAGATCCCCCGGCCGTAGTCGAGCACGGCGTGGCATGTCTCCGGGTCCATGTCGTATCGCTTGGTCCCGACGGTGACGCTCCCTTCGGCGGGCAGGGTGTTCTGCTTGGAGGTGAACTGGAAACGATCCTGCGTCCACGGCACGACCACGTTGAGGGTCTCGTGGCCCCGGGGCTTGTGGATGACGAAGTCCGCCCTGACCTCCCGGCCGCCCATGGACGGGCAGCGGAGGACCACTTTGATTCTCCCGGCCTCGTGGAGGAGCGAGAAGGCGAGCTTCCGGCCTGCAAAGGCGATGTCCCGCTCGACCTCCTCGGGCATGCTGCATCCCATGCCGAAGGGCGTGATCGAGAGGGCGTCGAAACGCTCCCCGGTCTCGAAGTCGTGGAGCCAGGCCGTGGCGAGCCCGAAGTAGTCGACATCGGCCAGGGTAATCGAGAATGTGAAGGATGGGCTGATAAGGCCCCAGTAGTTCCACTTCTTCTTGCGCAGCCGGCGGCCGGAGAGGTTGCACCGGTGGAGCGGCATCCGGGACCAGCCCCTGGCGTCCGGGTTCAGGCGGCCGCGCTTGTCGCACAGGAGCACCGGGGCCGTGATCTCCCTCTCTTCATAGTGTGCCGCATTCACGTCATCGGACATATCATCCTCCGGAATATCGAATCGCCTCAGCTTAACTTGTGCTTTACCAGACCTCGGGGTATGCTCACAAGCTCTTTGAATTATCGCCCTTCGGGCGGACTGCCCTGGGGTTTGCACCCCAGGCTACATGACCTGACCCCTTCGGGGTAAATTGGATTTCCTATTGAATGAACTTATAGAATAAAATTCCGGCTTTGTGGGAGGCTCGGATGGTAAAGACAAAGATCATTATTTCGTCCATGGCTATCGTCCTTTTTGCTCTGAGTCCGTCATTGTCGGCAGGCCAGATGGGGGGGATGCCCGCGGCCAAGGTGGCGGTCTCGGAGCTGGAGAAGGGCAGCGTGCCTCCTTACGAGGCCTTCGTGGGCACAGTCTATTACAGGGAGGTCTCGGACGTGGCCTCCGAGGTCTCCGGCATCGTTGAGAGCGTCGGCGTGGAGGAGGGGCAGAGGGTCGAGGCGGGCGACCTCTTCGTTACGCTCAATGCCGACATCATCAGGAAAAGGCACAAGGCCGCCAGGGCCGCTTACGAACAGGTCCTGGCCGAGCTCGAGCAGGCCTCCGTGGATCTCGAGAGGGTCGAGCGCCTCTACCGGGAGGAGTCCGTCTCCACCCAGGTCTACGACGAGAGCCGGCTCAGGACAGAGACCCTGGAGATGAGGGCCGTGGCCCTGCAGGCCGAGATGGAGGGCCTGGGGGTGGAGGTCGCAAAGAAGGCGATCCGGGCCCCCTTCGGCGGAGTGATCCTGAAGAGGTGGGTGGACAGGGGGGAGTGGGTCGCCCCGGGCGAGCCTGTGGCCACGCTGGCCCGGGTCGACGAGGCCGACGTGATCGCGGACGTGCCCGAGAGGACGATCCGGTACGTCAGGCCCGGGACCGCGGTCAGCGTGGAGGCCGGGGGAATAACCTGGGAGGGCACGGTGGCGGCGGTCATCCAGAGGGGAGACGTCTCCACGAGGACTTTTCCGGTCAAGGTGAGGGTAATAAACAGCGGTGCCCTCATGGAGGGGATGGAGGCAAGGGTGACGCTGCCTGCGGGAGAGGAGAGGCCCGCCTTCCTGGTCTCCCGGGACGCGCTCATCACCGCCTTCGGCGCCGACACCATATTCACCGTGGTCGAGTCCAAGGCCAAGTCGATCCCTGTGAGGATCATCGGATTCGAGGGCGGACGGGTCGGAATCGAGGGTGAGGGGCTGCAGGAGGGGATGGCAGTGGTCGTCAAGGGCAACGAGCGTATCCGGGACGGCCAGGCCGTGGAGGTGGTGGAGTAAATGGACATCGTCAAGTCTTCCATAAACAAGCCCGTGCCGGTCACGGTGGGGATCATCCTGGTTGTGATGTTCGGCCTGATCGGACTGCTCGGCATGCCCTACCAGCTCAGTCCCACGGTGACCGAGCCGGAGATCGCCGTGGAGACCCTGTGGCTCGGGGCCACCCCCTACGAGATCGAGCGGGAGATCATCGAGGCCCAGGAGAAGGTCCTCAAGGGGATCCCCTCCCTCGCGGAGATGGAGAGCTCCTCCTTCAACGACCGGGGGAGCGTCACGCTCCGGTTCAAGATCGGCACCGACGTGGACGACGCCCTCCTGCGGGTCTCCAACAAGCTCAACGAGGTCCCCTCCTACCCGGAGAACGTGGAAAAGCCGGTGATCACCGCCACGGGCGCGGCCTCGTCCCCGGTCATATGGATGGTCCTGAGGCCGCTCGAGGGCAACACTGTCCCGATCTACCACTACCAGACCTTCTTCGAGGACGAGATACGCCAGTTCCTGGAGCGGGTCGAGGGCGTGGCCGACCTCTTCACCGGGGGCGGCACCAAGCGGGAGATGCAGATCGTGGTCGACCCCGGGGAGCTCGCCTCCTATGGCCTGACGATCCGCGAAGTGATCGACGCGCTCCGGGCCGAGAACGTGAACGTCTCGGCCGGGGTCATGGGCATCGGCCGCCGCGACTACAGGATCCGGACCGTGGGCCAGTTCAACTCCATCGAGGAGATCGAGCAGGTGGTGATCCGGTCGACCGGTCAGAGGCGGATCACCCTGGGCGATTTCGCACGGGTCGGCTTCGGCCACGAAGAGCTCACCATTGCCATGCTTCAGAACGGGGAGCAGGGGATCGCCTTCGGGGTACAGCCCGAGCCGGGCACGAACATCCTCGAGCTCACCGACCGGGTGCAGGCCACGGTCGACTGGCTGAACCAGGGCAAGCTCGCCAGAGAAAAGGTCTACCTGAACTGGGCTTACGACCAGAGGCCCTACATCCGGGGCGCCATCGGCCTGGTCCGGCAGAACATCCTCATCGGGGGATTTCTGGCCGTCACCGTGCTCCTCCTGTTCCTGCGGCGCATCTCCTCCACGGTGGTGGTGGCCACGGCCATCCCGATCAGCGTGATCGGGACCTTCATCTTCATGAGCGCCCTCGGCCGGAACCTGAACGTGGTGAGCCTGGCCGGGATCTCCTTTGCCGTGGGCATGCTCCTGGATAACGCGATCGTGGTGCTCGAAAACATCGACCGCCACAGGAGAATGGGCAAGTCCCCCTTCGATTCGGCCTACGACGGAACCAGGGAGGTCTGGGGGGCCATCCTCGCCTCCACCCTCACCACGGTCGCCGTCTTCCTGCCTGTGATCTTCATCGAGGAAGAGGCGGGCCAGCTCTTCAAGGACATTGCCATCGCTGTGACCTGCGCCATCCTGCTGAGCCTGTGCGTTTCGATCTCCGTCATTCCCATGCTCTCCAACCAGCTCTTCCGCCTCTCGGCCGGGAGGTGGTTCTCCCGCCGTGGCGGCGAGGCGGACAGGGAGGGAAACGGGGAAGGCAACGTGGAAGAAGATGAGGAAGGAGACGCCCCGGGCCGACGGCGCCTGGGCGAGCGCCTCGCCGCCGTGGGAGGACGCATCCAGGGCCTCATCATGAGGGCTATGGGGCTGGCCATGCGCAATTGGAGGACCCGGCTCGCCACGATCGCCGGCCTCACCGCCTTCTCGATTGTCTCCGTGATCCTGCTCATGCCCAAGATGGAGTACCTCCCCGAGGGGAACCGGAACTTCGTCATGAACATCCTCATCCCCCCGCCCGGGCTTTCCTACGAGGAGAAGCTGGCGGTCGGGGAGGAGGTCTTCCGGGCCTCGGCCCCCTATTTCCGAAAGGACCACGAGGGGGTCGCCGGCATTCACAACATGTTCTACGTCGGTGCCGACATGATCATGATCTTCGGGGCCATGAGCCGGCACGAGCAGCGGGCCGGCGAGCTCATACCGGTCTTCACGCGGATCATCAACTCCATTCCCGGCATGTTCGGGGTGAGCAAGCAGGCCGGGATCTTCCAGACGAGGCTGGGCCAGGGCAGGACCATCGACGTCGACATCAGCGGCGAGGACCTCAACGGCGTCATCGGGGCGGCCGGGGCCATGTTCGGGATGCTCATGGGAGAGCTCCCGGGCTCGCAGATCCGGCCGATCCCGTCCCTGGAGACCATCTACCCGGAGGTCCGGTTCCTCCCGCGGCGGGACCGGCTTCGGGCGGTCGGCATGAGCGCGGCCGACCTCGGGATCGCCCTGGATGTCCTCATGGAGGGGAGGAAAATCGGGGAGTTCAAGCAGGAGGGGAAGAAGAAGATCGACCTGATGCTGATGGGCTCCGACGAGGTCCTTTCGAGCCCGGAGGCGCTCTACGAAGCCCTCTTGGTCACGCCCCGGGGGGATGTGCTCCCCGTGAGCTCCCTGGTGGAGATGGAGAGGACAACGGGCGTGAGCGAGCTGCGCCACCTCGAGCGGCAGCGCACCGTCACCCTCCAGCTCACCCCTCCGGCCGAGATCCCACTCCAGGTGGCCATGGAGACCATCGAGACCAAGGTGGTGGCGCCCCTCGAGGCCCAGGGCATGCTCGCGGAGCTCGACGTGAACATGAGCGGGGCCGCGGACAAGCTCACCCAGACGAGGCAGGTCCTCCAGTGGAACTTCGTGCTGGCCGCCCTCATCGTCTACCTGCTCATGTCCGCCCTGTTCGGCAACTTCCTCTACCCCCTGGTCATCATGTTCACCGTCCCCCTGGCCGGGGCCGGCGGGTTCATCGGCCTGCAGCTCGTCAACCTGCTCATCGCGCCGCAGTCCTTCGACATCCTCACCATGCTCGGGTTCGTCATCCTCATCGGGGTGGTCGTGAACAACGCGATCCTGATCGTCCACCAGTCCCTGGTGAACGTGCGCGAGTACGGCATGGAGCGGATGGAGGCGATCCGGGATGCCACGCGCACGCGGATCCGGCCCATCTACATGAGCGCCTCCACGACCATCTTCGCCATGATGCCCATGGTGGTCTTCCCGGGCCCGGGATCCGAGCTCTACCGGGGCCTCGGCAGCGTCATCCTGGGGGGGCTGGCCCTGTCGACGGTGTTCACCATCTTCGTCATCCCGGCCCTGCTCGCCTTCTTCATCCGGATGGAGAAGGACGCGTAATCTCCATCTGCGCCGCCTTGACAGACTCACCCAATTTAGATTAGTTTTATTTAAAATAAGACACAGGGATTCTGCGGACTGGCCGCGCTTTCCGCGGCCAAGAAGTCAAACCTCCAGTGAAGTCATTCATGACTTGGGGGGGGCAGATTGCCAACCTTTACCGGCAATTATGAAAGGAGGTTATGATGAAAGAGAAATTCTTTCTGCCTCTGGGTGAAAAAGCCCCGGAAATCACTCCGAAGACGTACATTTCCCGCAGTGAATTAAAAAAATTGGTCGCAAAAGAACTAAAGGGTAAATTGGAAAAAGATTATGATCTATACATGTCTGATTCCATGTACTACTGCCCGCCTCTCAAGGACGCCAAGAAAATCATCGAGGGAGGCAAAACAAAGGGCTTGATGGGTATGGTGATCGAGGAACGTTTTGATTGTGATGACCTGGCTCTGCTTATGAAGGCACATTTTGCCCGCGAGGTCTACCTCGACCCCGACAAACTAATAGAGGTTTGTAGAAGTCGAGCGAGCCGAGCAGGAGCGGTTCGGC
>CAZFWM010000400.1:0-6687 GCA_964522545.1 uncultured Thermodesulfobacteriota bacterium | reverse complement strand
TTTCTTGGCAATGCTTTTGGAGGTGCCTTTTATATGATTATCAGAGCCTGGGAACAAGGGAAATGCGCGGTATCGTACGAATCGCGAACAGGGCAAAAATAGGGGCGACCGCCGGTCGCCCTTACGGTTGAAGATGTTGCGGGCCCCACTGCAGGTTCGCCAGGTCGACGTTTCCCCCGGACAGGATAACCCCGATTCGCTTTCCCCGTGTCTCGGTGCGCCCGGCCAGCAGCGCCCCGACCGTCACGGCGGCCGAGGGCTCCACGATGATCTTCATTCTCTCCCAGACCAGACGCATGGCCTCCACGATCGCCTCCTCGCTCACGGTGACAATCGCGTCGACCTGTTTCCGGATGATGGGAAAGGTCAGGCTCCCCAGGGAGGTCCGGAGCCCGTCCGCGATGGTGTCGGGGTTGTCGGAGGGGATGATCCTGCCGGCCTGAAGGGAACGATAGGCGTCGTCCGCCCGCTCGGGTTCGGCGGCGATGACGGCCGTGCCCGGCGAAACGGCGGTCACGGCTATGGCGGTTCCGCTCAGCAGCCCTCCGCCTCCGACGGGGGCCATGACCACGTCGAGGTCCGGAATCTCCTCGCAGAGCTCGAGGGCGGCCGTGCCCTGTCCCGCAATGACCCGGGGGTCGTTGTAGGCGTGGATGAAGGCGGCGCCGGTGGCGTCCACGACTTCTGCCAGACCATCCTCGCGGGCCTGGAGCGTGGGCCGGCACAGAGCAATCTCGGCGCCATACCCCTCCACGGCCTTCATCTTCACAGCCGACGTGTTTTCCGGCATGACCACGTACGCCCGGATTCCCCGGACGCGGGCGGCCAGGGCCAGGGCGGCCGCGTGGTTTCCGGACGAGTGCGTGGCCACCCCCCGGGAGGCCTCATCGTCCCCGAGGCTGAGGACCGCGTTGGTGGCGCCCCGTATCTTGAAGGCGCCCACCTTCTGGAAGTTCTCGCACTTGAAGAAGAGCTCGGCCCCGCACATACGATTCAGCGTGCCGCACGTGAGCACGGGTGTGCGGTGGACAAAGGGTCGGATTCGATCCGCCGCTTCCAGGACCTCCTGGATCACCGGCTCCCTCATCCCGGCTCCTTGGCCTTATTGTAAGCTGTGATGGCGGCGATGACGTGGCAGATCCAGCCCAGAAAGCCGCCGGACCCGATCCAGAGGCCCGGCGTGACGATGAGCCAGAAGATGCCGCGCCAGAAGTGCCCGTTGTAGAACTGCCCCACTCCGGGGATGATGAGACTCATTACGGCCGCGTTTCCTTCCCGTGTCATTTGGTCCCCCCTTTCATGATCAAATCCACCGCAGGATTACGCCGAACAGGACGAGGCAGGCTACGTCGAAGGCGTAGATGGCGCCGACCGTAACGACCTTCCTCCGGAGGCGCTCCATGTCGAAGACCCAGAAGGAGACCAGGAAGAAGGGCATGTAGCCGAAGAGGAAGATGAGCCACGGGGCCCGGATGCTCCACCAGGCGTAGTCCCACGTGAGGGCGCCGATGGCATTCAGCAGGACCTCCACGAAGACGCAGAAGGCCGAGCCTGTCACGGCGAAGAAGAGCCGGTTCGGCAGTCCCAGCACCTTCAGGCCCTTGTCCCTGGGGAGCATCTTGGCGAAGGTGATGCCGGCCACGGCGAACATGAAGGAGATCTCGATGTTCAGCCCGATCAGGATGAGGTAGGCCGTCTTCCCAGGGGCGCCCCAGACCGGCGCGAGCTGGGTGAAGTGGAAGACGAGGCCGTTCCAGATCTCGTTGAACCAATCCATGCCCCAGAAGGCGAGCCCGGCCAGCACCAGGCTCCAGTTTCTTTTCTCGACTTCGACGGCGTACACGTAGACCACCAGGGCGAAGAGTGGGATGACGTACCACTGGAACTGGCTCCCGTCCCGCAGGATCCTCAGGGCCTCGGCGGCCGCGTTCGTGGGCATTTAATCCTCCTTTTCGATTTAAACCCAAAAAATGCAGTAGGCGCCTACTGCGGCTTGAATAACCTTGCTGCAACGCTTGTTTCGCGATTTTGGTCCTCGACGTAGTTTTCAGCTACGCCTCCGGGCCAAAATCGCTCCAACTTCGCGTTTCGCTAAGGTTTTCTGCGCCTCGCTACAGCGCCTACTGCATTTTTCGGGTTAGGTGGCCGACTCGTCCTCCTCCATGATGCCGAAGGCGTTTCCCTCGGTGTCCTGGCAGTAGGCGAAGTAGCCGACCCCTGGTATCGCCGTCTTGGGCCGGACGACCTTGCCCCCGCCGGCCGTGATCTTGGCCGCGAACTCGTCCACCGAAGGGACGTCGATGGTATTCACGGTCGTGGCCGCGGGATCCTCTCGCTTCATGAGGCCTCCGTTGATACCCGGCTCAGCATCCTCTCCGGTTATGACCAGCCAGTAATTGATTGGGCCTTCCCATTTCTGGATATTCCACCCGAAGACCTCCGAGTAGAATTTGACGGCCCGCTCTACATCATCCGCGTTGATCTCGAAGTGTACGACTCTTGGCATGGGGATTCCTCCTCTTTGCTCCAACGTTGCACAAAACGCTGGAGGATTAATCGATCCGGAGCACCTTGGCCCCGCGGATCTTGCTCGTCTTCAGCTCGACCAGAGCCCGGTTTGCCTCCTCCAGTGGAAATTCCTGGACCTCGGGTCGGATCGGGATCTCGGCCGCAAGCTCCAGGAACTCGCTCACATCGGCGCGGCTCACATTGGCCACGCTCTTGATCTCTTTCTCCATCCAGAGGTGCTCCGGGTAGTCCAGCTTCAGAAGATAGTCCTTGTCCGCTTCCTCTTTGCGTATGGCGTTGACCACCAGCCTCCCGCCCGGCGCCAGGTTCCTCAGGGCCTCCACCACCGGCTTCCAGACCGGCGTGGTGTCGATGACGCAGTCGAGCTTTTCGGGCGGGGTCTCTTCGGTCTCTCCCGCCCAGGCGGCGCCGAGCTCTCTCGCGAAGGCCCGCTCTTTTTCGCTCCGGGCGAAGACGTAAACCTTGCAGCCCGGGTACCGGTGCCTCGCCATCATCAGAACGATGTGTGCCGAGGCGCCGAATCCCGTGAGCCCCAGATTCTGCCCGTCCGCGAGGTCGGTCAGCCTCAGGGACCGGTAGCCGATGGCGCCGGCGCACAGGTGGGGCGCCGCCTCCGCGTCGGAGAAGATGGCGGGGATGGGATAGGCGAAATCCTCCGGCACGGTCATGAGCTGTGCATACCCCCCGTTCACATCCCTGCCCGTGGCCCTGAAGCGGCCGCACAGATTTTCGTTGCCCTCCAGGCAGAGATTGCACTTCCCGCAGGCCGAGTAGATCCATGCGATGCCGACCCGGTCCCCGGCGCCAAACCGGCCCGCCCCGGGGCCGCACTCCTCGATCCTTCCGACCACCTGGTGCCCCGGGACGACCGGGAGCCGCGGCGGAGGTGTGCGTCCCTCGATCTCGTCCAACTCGGTGTGACAGACTCCGCAGGCCGAGACCTTTATCAGGATCTCTCCTTTTCCCGGGTCCGGATCCGGCAGATCGACCAATTCCAGCGGGGCCCTGTTTTCATCGATGCGGCAGAGCTTGTTCAGCACCATGGCCTTCATTTCGTCTTACGCTCCTCCTTGAACGGCCTAACGCGGCGGGTCAACGGTCTTTGGAGCATATTTCAGGAACCTCCCTGCGTCAAGACTTTCTGCCGAACTGCCTCGATTCAGAGGCCGGCACATAGGTCGGCCTCTACAGTTCAGACAGTTTTGAATTATCGCCCTTCGGGCGGACTTTCATCGGTATCGCTATCGTCTTTTCTCATCGTTCGATAGCGATAGCGATCCCGATAGCGATACCGATTCTGAAATAGAATCCCGACAAACCGGTATGCCGGCAAGATGCCGGCGCTACGACTTATTACAATAAGTCCATTGGAAAGAGCGAAAATTTGGATTTTCTATCGAATCCGGTCGTATAGGCGGACCTGTGTGTCCGCCCATATCGCTTGACACACAAGCGTCTCTTTCTCTACACTTTTTCCGGTTCCCTGCGGTCGAAATGACACAGTCCACCAATGAAAGGAAAGAGCTCATGGAGAAAGAACAGCCGACGCTGGTGTGGCACTATCTGAGGAAGTGGGCCCGGGAGACACCGGACAGGGAGGCCCTGGTCTACGGTGACCTTCGAGTCTCCTTCGGGGATTATCACGATCGAACCCGGCGGGTGGCCAGGCTTCTTCTCGAGCTCGGCCTGGAGCGGGGGGACCGGGTGGCCATGCTCTCTCCGGCCCGGGATGAGTACATGTACGTCTACCTGGCAACGGGGATGGTCGGAGGGATCTGGTTCGGCCTCAATCCCCGCTACACCCTTAGCGAATTCCGTTATGCGATTGGAGACGCCCGGCCCCGGGTCGCCGTCGTGCTCCGAGAATATCTGGGCCGGGATTATGCAGACGATTTCAAGACCCTCCTCGACGAGTTCCCCTTCCTCGAGAAAGTCCTGGTGATCGGGGAGCCCTGGGGGGGCCGCACCCTGGACTTCCGGCAGGAGGCCGCCAAGGATCGGCCTGAGATGGATGATGCTCTGGCGAAGCGGCTCGCCGAGGTGGATCCAGACGACGGCGCCCTCATCGTGTACACCTCCGGGACCACGGGCCGGCCCAAGGGGGCGCTCCTCTCGCATCGGAACATCGTCAGGAACATCGAGGTGGAGGTGAATCGGTTATTCCTCGACGAGGAGAGCACCGCCCTGGTCCACTTCCCGATCAATCACGTGGCCTGCTCCACGGAGATCTCCGTGGGGGCCCTGATCGGCGGAAGCCGCCTGGTCTTTCTGGACAAGTTCGACCCCCGGGAGACCCTGGAGACGGTGCAGAGAGAAAAGGTGACCATGCTGGGCCAGATCCCGGCCATGTTTCTCCTGGAGCTCGGCCTGCCGGACTATGACGGCTACGACCTCGGCAGTGTGCGCTATTACGTCTGGGCCGGGGCGGCGGCCCCCGAGTCGATGGTGGGGCGCCTGGCCACCACCGGGGCCGCGCTCATCACCGGATACGGTCTGACCGAGACCACGGGGTTCGTCACATACACCGGCCCCGGAGACTCCATTGACGATCTGGTCGGGACCGCGGGCGCGGTGGACCCGGCCTTCGATCTGAAGCTGGTGGACAAGGAGAGAAGGGAGGTCCCCTGCGGCGAGGTGGGCGAGATCGCCCTTCGCGGGGAGTGCGTGATGAAGGGGTACTGGGAGCGACCCGAAGCCACGGCCGAGGTCCTGGACGAGGAGGGGTGGCTCTACACGGGCGACCTGGCGACCATGGATGAGCGGGGCGCCATCACCATCGTGGGCCGGACCAAGGAGATGTTCAAGTCCGGCGGGTACAACGTCTATCCCAGGGAGATCGAGGCGGTCATCGAGAAGCACCCCAACGTGGCCATGGTGACGGTGATCCCCGTACCCCACGAGATCTTCCAGGAGGTGGGAAAGGCAATCGTAATGCCAAAGCCGGGGGCCGAGGTGACGGCCGAGGTGCTCGAGGCGCTCTGCCGGGAGCACCTGGCCAACTACAAGGTGCCCAAGTCCTTCGAGATCCGCCCCATGCTCCCCATGCTTCCCTCCGGTAAGATCGATCGGATGGCCCTGATCGAGGAGGAGAAGGCCGGGCGATCATGAAATGGATCGAGGTGTATGCTATGAGAATCAGGTTATTGATTTCGCTCATCATCATCTTTGTTGGGACGACCCTCAGTGGAGGGGGAACGGCTGCGGAGGTCTCTGCGCCCGCAGGCCCGGGCGTGAAGATCTTCGAGGATGATTCGAAGGAGTTCGAAAAGGGCACTCCCATCCTGGAAAAGGACTACAGCATCGATCTGAAGGCGGATGGGTCTTATAGGGAAACTATCCATATGCGTATTCGCTTCTATGGGGGATACGCTGGTGGGAAGACCTACCCGCTGGGATGGAAGAAGAAGGATGAGCCCCTGCCGGTCATAGAGATCGCCAGGATTCATAGAGATGAAGGCCCGGATGATGATCTCAAGGACTTTGAGCTCGTCGAGTCATCAACCCAATTCTACTACGATTATTACGACTCGGATCGAGAGGTCTTCCTCAAGATCCTGTCGATCGAGAAAGGAGACGAGCTGGAGCTGAAATATTCCTGGGAGCGCCAGCCCAGGACGGAGTTTCCGGACTCCTTTTCGAACGTGTACTGGATACTCGATTCCGATCCGAAAAAAAAGGCGACGTGGACGATCCGCTACCCGGCCGACATGACCCTTCATTTCAAGCAGGTCGGATTCGATAAAAAGCCCAAGAGGCGTTCAGGCAATGGCCTGAGCTCCTACCAGCTGATCCTGAAAAAACTGGCTGCATATGATTTGCCTCGTCACCACCCCGATTACAAGAGCATCTATCCGTACTTCATGGTGACCACCGAGTCTTCCTGGGACCGATTCGGTCGTTGGTTGACCGGGCAGTACCGATTCCACATATCCCCGACTCCTGAAATTCAGTCGGTCGTGGAGGATTTGACGAAGGGCCTGACGAGCACAGACGAGAAGGTGGCGGCCATCTATCGATATGTTGCTGAAAAGGTGCACTACTTCGGCATCTATCTGGACAAGAGTGGATTGATCCCCCACGATGCAAAAGAGATATTCAAAAAGAAGGGCTATCCACTTCACTGTACCATATCCTCACGACTGCCGTCGGCCAGCGCCC
>CAZFWM010000399.1:0-6741 GCA_964522545.1 uncultured Thermodesulfobacteriota bacterium | reverse complement strand
GCTGGCCGACGGCAGTCGTGAGGATATGGTACAGTGAAGTGGATAGCCCTTTCCAATTATTTCCGTTGAAGAGTTTTTAACGCAAAGTCGCAAAGACGCAAAGAGAAGAGAAACCAAGGGGAATACGGAAAAAGTTATGGATGTTGCGAGGGGCGGAGCCCCGAAGCAATCCCCCGAGCACAGTATGCCTCTGTGCTCAGTTGATTGCTTCGTCGCTGTCGCTCCTCGCAACGCCCCTCAATTGAGTCCGTTTGAATCGATTGATTATATTCCTTTGCGTCTTAGCGCCTTTGCGACTTTGCGTTTAAATTCTAAGAAAAAGAGTCCGTCCGAAGGACAATGAGTGCAACAAATCTACCTTATAAGCCAAATAAATATCAAGTTATTGAATGAATTGGTCGAACGAAAGATAAGCCAAAATCCGGCATAATTTTTATTTGTGGCTCATTGAAGTAGTTCTCATTTGGCCAAATCTTAGAAGCGAAGATCGAGCAAGTCTATTCTCGACTCGCCAAATAATTTATCTCACCTTGATGACCGTCCTCTCCCGGGTCCGCTCTTCGTATATCAGCCATAGCCTTCCGGCCTTGTCGCAGATCAGTTGGGGGGAGCGTTCTTCTGCGGGGCCGGCGACCAGGACGGTCCGGTTCTGCCAGAGGCCCCCGGTGTTGGAAGTGCCATACAGGTTCCATGATTCACCGTCCTTTTTGGCCCAGGCGGCGTGGGCCGTGCCGTCCGGAGCTATGGCAACGGTCGGGGAGATGGCGTGAGCCTCGGGTGATGAGAGGCGGACCACAGAGGGCCTTGCTCCCGGCCTCCAGGTGGCTGCCAGGATGCTGCGGCCGGGCGCCTCGCTCGAGAGGGAGTCCCAGGCCGCGATCGCCCCGCCGTCCGGGAGGGCGGCGACCGTGGGGTTGAGGTCGACGCGCTTGCCCGTGGAGCCGAAGAGCCGGACATCGGCCACGGTGCCGTCCCCGGCTCCGGCTCCGAGGAGGCGGAGGAAGATGGATGGGTACTTTGCCTGGAGCGGGGCGTCGTGCAGCATGGGATGGTAATCGAGGCTCCACACCACAGCGACCGCGGCCTTTGATCCGTGCAGCGCTGCAATGGCCGGGTCGGCGTGGTCGTCCACGTCCGGCTCGACCGGGCTCACTTCGACCGGCTCCGACCACCCGTGATCATCGAGCCGTCTGGCAAAGACGTTTCGGTCGCGGCTCGCCACAGAGTCGCCGAGGCGTGTCCACTCGTACCAGGCCGCCCAGAGGTGTCCCGAGCCGTCGACGGCGAGGACGGGACGCATGGCGTCGTCGGCCGAGCATGTGAGGGCCGTGGGCTCGGACCAGTGGGCGCCGTCCCGGGAGCGAATGTAGATGTCATAGCGGCCACCGCGGTTCGAGACCCAGGCGACCCAGATCCGTCCTTCCCGGTCCACGGCGATGTCGGGCGAGTAGTCGTCGCCTATGTCGGCGGTGATCCGGACCTCCTCGACCGTCTCTCCTCTACGAATCCGGCGCAGGTAGATGTTCTCGTCCCCGTCCCTGTTGGACTCGAAGACGATCCAGAGGTCAACCTCCGGCCCGACCGCGGTACGGGGCGCCCGGTCGTGAAGGCGCCGCTCCAGGGGCTTGGGAGGGGGAATGACACAGCGGTCCTTGTCGCAGTAAGCGAGGGTGCCGTTGTCGAGCCGCTTCATCCGCTCCGGCCCGGTAAGCTCTTCGAAGGTCTCTGTGATGCGCGCCTCGTACCTGCGGGCCGAGCCCGCCACGTGAAGCCGGATCCGGCCCTCCGGGCCCACGATGATGTAGGTGGGCCAGGAGCCGGCCGCCAGGGCCTCCTCACCGGCGAAATCATACAGCGCGGCACCCGGGTAGTCGCAGCGGTAATGCTTCAGGAAGTCGAGGGCCGCGCGTTCATCCTCTCCGCTGAAGATCGACAGGAACTCGATCCCGCGACCTCTCATCCGCTTGTGGAGTGTGGAGACGAAACTCGCCTCCTCCTGGCAGCTCCCTCACCAGGAGGCCCCGACCTCGAGAAAGAGGACCCTGCCCCGATAGTCGGAGAGGCGGCGCGTCGTTCCGTCCGTGAGGGGAAGCTCCATGTCGGGGATCGGCTTCCCCAGCAGGGCCTGGCCCGGCCGGAAGGCGGAGGCCACCTCGACCGGGGGCGCGCCCGCGCAGCCCGCCAGCAGTGCAAGGCCGATCGCGGCGGAGATCATTCCGCTACGCTTGCTCGAATTCCCTACCCTTTGATCGCTCATGTTCTTCTCGGCCGCTCCTTGTAATATCGTTCTTTATATACTGGTCTTTTTAGAAGACGTCTATGCTATAATATCCAAAGCTTCGTAAAAGTCGGATTCATCGAATGTTTTAATTCGATCGCCCTCCCTGTCATTTCGACCGTAGGGAGAAATCTTATTTTCAGAATGGTCCGTCGGAAAGATTTCTCGCTTCGCTCGAAATGACAAGGAATATCGAAATAACAAAGAATATCTATATGACAATGGATAGTAGATCGAAATGAGCGAAAAGATCAACTTACTCATTGGGATTGCTTGCATCATCCATCTTGCCTTGATCATGACCGCAGGTGTGGCCGGGGCCGACGGCGATGTCGTGGGGGCGCACTACACCTTCGATGTTCCCCGGGTGATCGAAGAAGATGTCTTTTACCGTATCGAGGTCGAGGACCTCCCCTCCCAGAGCCTTCCTGGTTGTCCGGCCCTCCCGTTCCTTACGGCCGGGATCGTCGTCCCATACGGCAGGCAGGTTGCCGGGGTCCGGGTTGTGCCGGGACCTCGCAAACGGCTCGAAGGGACCTACCGCCTGGATCGAGTCCGTGTGCCGGTTCCCCTGGCCGGGCGCGCGCCGAAGCGGCATCCACTGCCGGAGGTCGGGCTCGGTCTGTCGCCCCATATTCATCCGGAGGCCCCGTACAAAGAGCTGTCGGTCCAAAAGTGCCGGGGTGTCTCGATCGCCCTTGTGAACCTGTACCCGGTCGCCGTCGTACCTCGGGAAGGTGCGGTCTACTACTATACGGACATGGATGTGCAGATCGAGCTCATCCATGAGACCGGCCCCGGGGCGGATCCGCTCTACCGCGGCCTGGCCCGCGATGTCGCGCCGATCCGCAGGGAGGTCGGCTCGTCCGGCGCGCTCGGCGGTTACCCTCGCCTCGATTGGGCGCCTGGGCCGGCTGCCGGCTTGTCGGCTCGCACCGAGGAATATAGGTATGTGATCATAACGAGTGAGGCCCTCCGGGATGCTCAGGCGTCTTATACGTTTCACGACCTCGCCGCCCAGAAGACGTCCATGGGTCTGTCCGCCACTATCGTTACGACAGAATGGATCTATGCAAATTACGACGGAACCCGGCCGGACGGCAGGACCGACGACCAGACCCGGATCCGCAACTTCATCATGGACGCATACACCTCATGGGGGACCGACTATGTGCTGCTCGGCGGGGACGGGGATGGGGCTGATGTGGGTGGAGAGAGCGGAGACGACATAGTTCCCGCCCGGGGGCTGGCGGCCGGTTCGGAACCCGATATCGCTGCCGACCTCTATTACGGATGCCTCGACGGGACCTTTGATTACGACGCCGACGGGATCTACGGAGAGCCGACGGACGGGCCGGGCGGCGGCGATGTCGACCTCTACGCCGAGGTTTATGTGGGGCGGGCCGCCGTGGACGGACCCGAGGAGATGAGCGCCTTTGTCGCCAAGACCCTCGCCTATCAGTCCGATTCAGGGGCGCACCTTCAGGAGGTCTGGCTTGCGGGCGAATACATCGGGCTGGGCGGGATCGCCGAGTACGGAGGCAACTATCTCGACGAGATCCTCTACGGCTCCGAAGCGCACGGGTACGGGACCGCCGGGTTCGCCGGCGAGCCCTTCTTCAGCGCCCACACCCTCTACGACCGCGACTGGACGGGCCACGACTGGCCCTCCTCCGAGATCCTGAGCGTCATCAATGCCAATGTCCACATCGTCAACCACCTGGGCCCGGGCGGAGTCACCCAGGTCCTGAAGCTCCACAACGAGGACCTGTCCGGTCTCACGAACGAAAAGTATTTCATCGGCTACAGCCAGGCCGGCTACAGTGGGTCTTTCGACAACAGGGATGAGTGGGGGGGCTACGGCGCCGAAGACAGTATTGCCGAGCATCTTACCGCCGGGGACCGCGGCGCGGTCGCCTTCATCGGCAATTCCAGGCAGGGTTGGGGGGCCTTCGGTAGCACGGATGGCCCTTCCCAGCGCCTGAATCGTGAGTTCTGGGATGCCGTGATCGGTGAGACGATCTCGCAGATTGGGCCGGCCCTGCAGGATTCAAAGGAGGAGGCCATAGGCCTTGTCTCCGACCCTCTCATCCGGTGGTGCGTCTACGGCCTGAACCTCTTCGGCGACCCGGACCTCATCATCCGGACGGTGAGCTCTGCGGGGCGAGTGGTGTTCGACCGGGATCGGTATACGGTTCCGGACACGGCGGCAATCACCCTGTACGATCAGGACCTGGACCTCGATCACAGCGAGCCCGACGTGGCAGTGGTAGAGTGTACGAGTGATTCCGAGCCCTCTTCAGAGACGGTGATCCTGGTGGAGACGGGACCGACCACGCAGACCTTCTTCGGAGCGATCGGCCTGGCGGGCGGGCCTCCCGCTGCGGACGGGACCCTCCAGGCGGCCCACGGGGACCTGGTGACCGTACTCTACAGCGACGCCGACAGCGGAACAGGAGGGCCGGCCATTGCGACAGATACGGCCCGGATCGACACCGAGCCTCCCATGATCAGCGATGTGGCCGTGGGCCTTCTTCTCGACAACCAGGCCGAGATCCTCTGGTCCACGGACGAGGAATCGACCAGCATGGTGCGTTTCGGAGAGAGTCTGCCCGTCGGATCCTCCCAGGTTGACCCCGCTCTGGTGACCGACCACTCCATTCTCCTTACGGGGCTCGAGGAGCTGACGGCCTATTATTTCGCCGTGGAGTCGGTCGACGCGGCCGGCAATGCCGCGGTCGACGATAGCGCCGGGGAATACTACATATTCACCACCAAGGGCTTCGTCGTGACCTTTACCGACGACATGGAGGCCGGGGAGGGGGCCTGGATCCACTGGGGAATCCATGATGAATGGCGCCTGAATCCGCCTTTCTACGGTGAGGGGCCTGCAGGGGCGCACTCGGGGGAGAAATGCTGGGGCACTGACCCGGGTGGTCCTTACAACAACGATGCCATTGCCTATCTGATGAGCGGGATATTTCCCATGGGGGCCGCCACCCGGCTTCTTTTCTGGCACTGGTACGATATGGAGCTCATCAGCGATGTGGGTATCCTGGAGATCAGCACGGATGGAGGGGCCCATTGGATCGAGCTGAGCACTTACTCGGGCCTGAGCGGTGGGTGGGTACAGGAGACCTTCGACCTGCACGAGCACATCGGAGATGTGAGGCTTCGCTTCAATCTCTGGGCGGACGACTCGGTGGAACGCGCTGGGTGGTACATCGATGACGTCACCTTCGGGCGTATGGTCGAGAAAGGCGTGGTCTACCAGGGGCACGTGATCGCCGATGATGCGCCGGGAGGCGACGGGGACGGCCTTGTCGAGCCCGGCGAGGCCGTCGAGCTCTATCCAACGCTGATGAACGCCACCCTAAACGATGTCTTTACAGCAAATGTCTTCCTCACCAGCGGCGATCCCTACGTGGCAATCCAGGACGGCGAAGCCTTTATCAATCACCTGCCTCCGGGCGGCTCTGTAACCCCGGCCGATTCATTTGCCTTCACGATCGATCCGACCTGCCCGGAGGGGCACAAGATCCATTTCGATCTGGAGATCGATGCAGGAAGTGAACCCTGGCACGATGCCTTCGCACTGACGGCGCACTACACGGGCTGCTGGGACAGCGACGAAGACGGCTTCGAAGACGAGATCTGCGGCGGGATCGACTGTGACGACACCGAGGCGTCGGTGAATCCCTGGGCCAAGGAGCAGATTGACAACCACATCGACGACGACTGTGACGGCCTCGTGGATGAGGGGAGCTGCAGCGTCCTGGGGGCGGGCAATGCCGGGGCCGGCTCGGCGGCGGTCCTCATGGCATATATGCTCGCCTTACTTGCTCTGGGAAGGATCAAGAGAGGTAGGTTGTCGAGACGATCCCATTAGAAATACGATAACAAGAGCCGGGATCAAGAAAAATGCTATAGGGCAATGTGAAATCGGTACTATCTGGGCCTGGCATGGGCCTGGCAAAAACTCGTCTGCACCCATGTCGAAGCCTTCTCCAAAAGGTCTTGGATTTCCATCTATATCCTCGTACACGCCCGCATCGAAGCCAGCATCTATACAAGGAGAATCAGCTTTGAGGTGGTAGTTTCCCCACCCTACAAAGTGTGGATTTGCGTCAATGTTGCCATGACCTGGGTACCCACCTTGAACATCGGAATATGCTACCTCCGCACTACCCCAAAAAGAATAAATCTCAGATCCTTTGGGTGCATAATCGTCCCACAATATTGAGTTAAGAATCGTTGGTGAAGAGTATTGAATGTGGGAAATCCCACCCCCACAATCAGAATAAGCTATATTTTTAGAAATAGTACAATTCATAATCGTTGCAGATGAGTATATAGCACTGAATATTCCACCACCTTCATATTTCGCAAAATTTTCAGTTATCTTACTGTCTCGACAGTCAGAAGTTTTCTTAAGCTGCGTCATTCAGAAGTGTATCTTTTTC
>CAZFWM010000398.1:0-6760 GCA_964522545.1 uncultured Thermodesulfobacteriota bacterium | reverse complement strand
TTTTTTCAAAAATCAATCAGGACAGCAAGTTATGCGACTTTGCCGGAACCCTGGTGTATAGGGCCCGTACAGGGGCAGCTTGATGAGCGGCCGTATCAGAACCCTGAGGAGCGCGAATCGAACGGCCAGGGGAAATAATTTGTGGAGATTCTCCACCATGCGCCGCTGCAGGGGGGTCCGGTACAACAGAGGGGGAGTCCGCGTGACGGCCGGGAACTCTCCGTCCAGATAGCCCTCGTAGCTCTCGTCCAGGAGACCGCGCTCGCGCGCATAGTCGTAAATTTCGGTGCCGGGATAAGGCTGAAGCATGTGAACCCTGGCATAGGTCGGTCGGCATCTGACGTTGAGCTCCAGTGTCTCCAGGTCTGCATCGATGTCCGAACCGGGCAGACCGATCATGTTCGTCGTGTTTACCCTGATCCCGGCCCGGCGCAGCAGGCGGCATGCCTCCAAGATCTGCTCCTTCGTCTGATTTCTCCTGAGAAGGTTGATCCTCAGGTCGTCGTTGCCGGTCTCGATCCCCATGGTGACGGTACGGCAGCCGGATGATTCGAGCAGCTCGACCAGCTCTCGCGTGACCATTTCCGACCGAACCTGACAATGATAGGGCAGCGCCATCTCCTCCCGGTATCGTGCAAGGAACTCCTCGAGCCACCGAGTATCGAGCACGAAGATATCGTCCTCGAACATGATCAATCGGATGTGTCCCATTTTCTTGAGGGCCCGAACTTCGCTCAGTACATCAAGGAAGCTTCTTTGCCTCACCCTACGCCCCGCCTCGCCGAACATCTCTGTATACGCGTGATTGAAACAGTACGGGCAGTTGAAGGGACAGCCGCGAGTGGTTATAACAGAGGCCCTGTAGAAGGCCGTGGATCCATCGAGGGAGAACAGGTTTCTGTCAGGGTGCGGGAGTCTGTCCAGGTCCTGCACGAGGGGCCGGAGGGGACCGCGATGGACTTCACGCCCACGTTTGACCCACAGGCCTGGGATCCCTCCAATATCGCTGCTCTGCTCCAGCGCATCCGTTAATTCGGATATCGTCTCCTCACCTTCCCCTATACAAACGGCCTCTATTCCCTCCTCATGAATAACCTGAGGGAAGAATATGGCGTGTGCCCCGCCCATAATCACCAGGCGAGGTCGCTCCCCGGAATCCAGCATGGCCAGGGTCCGACGGTTCACATGCAGGTAGTAGCGGGCCAACATAGTCTCAGAGCTGTAAGCGAGCACAGTGGCCCCCCCGCGTCTCAAGGCCTCCGCTATGGTTTCAGGCACAGCATGGACTACCTCGACATGATGCCCCTTTTTTTTGAGTATGGACGAGAGGTACATCACGCCCAAGTGCTCGACCTGGTGGTGATAGAGTGGGAAGAGGATTCGCATGGTCATTTATCCAGACATCTACACGACTTGCGTAGATGTGGGCTCAATGTCAATGGGCCGAGGGAGTTTACAGTTTACAGTCGACAGTCGAGAGTGAGAAGCATGTAACTCTCGACTCTGAACTGTTGACTGACGACTCCATTTCCTATTTGTCATGCTAAGTTTTGCCAATTTGGCTACGGCTGTGCCGCAGTAGGCCCGTTACTCCCTGAAACAGAGACATCCGCCCTGACAGAGGGCGGGATCGAAGAATCCACGTCGTCTTTTCCGCCCCAGGCCGGATGTGAAGGAACGGTAGCTGTCACAGGCCGCGCACTTTGCCAGGGGGGGGGCCGAAAAGCGCCGGATCAGCTCCTCGCGGAAATGGTCGCTCACCTCACGGCTGTTTCGAAAGGTCACCAGCTCGGGCCCCCGTACGAGCAGAGAGGCACAGGGCAGTACGGAGAGATCCGGATTGACCACTATCATCAGGGAGAAGTCTCCGCCGTATCCCATGCAGCACCGTTTGTATACCAGGTGCCGCCCCATGTGGGAGAGCCGTCGCTCCTCTCCCTCCCCTATCAGACATGCCGGGACGGGCCGGTACACGTAGCCCGGGATTCCGAGCTCGGCGAGGCGCTCCAGGATGAGCAGGGCGCTGGAAACTCTTCCCCCCATTTCCTCGAGCGCCTCCTTCTCCTCTCCCGGGATATCCGGTCCGGGGAGGGGGAGAGAGAGACGCACATGGTCCGGGCTCCATTTGCGTGCCAGAGCCAGGAGATCCCGAGAGGCATCATCCTCGACCACACAGGAGAAACGAAAATTGAGCCCGCGGCGGCCTAAGTCCGAAAGGTTCGTCTCGAAGCGGGCGCGCCCGGGGGCGTCGAGCACATCCCAGGCGTTTATGTTCACACACACCTCGTCCAGCACGTCCGGCTCGAGGGCGCGGAGCACGGTGTCTCCAAAGGTGTTGTTGGTGGCAAAGGAGACATGGAAGCCGTATTCCCGGCAGAGTCGGACGACCTCGGAAAATCCGGGATGGAGAGTGGGCTCGCCGCCCAGCAGGCGGATCGACGTCTTTCCGTCTCGTCGGGCCCAGGCGAGCACGCCCTTCAGGTCCTCGAGGTCCATGTCGCGGGGATAGTCGGCCTCGAGTCCCCGGGTGTAGCAGTATTTGCAGGCGATGTTGCAGCGATAGGTGAGGACGACACGGAGGCAGCTCCGGAGTGCGTAGACCAGCCGCACGGGATAGCGCTTCGGTACGGCAAGGTCGACGAGATGCCGCACCCAACGATTGCGGAGGCCCGGCCGGAGCCATCGCAGAGCGGCCGCTCCGGGAGTTCCTCCGTGCGTTAGCCGCGGTGGGGACGCGCTCTTCAAGGGTGAAGTTCGCTCCATAGCCTGCGCCGGAGCTCGCCGAACTCGGGGGTCATCTTCAACTCCGGCTTGCGGGGGCGCTCGAAGCCGACATCCATGATCACGCGCACGCTGCCGGCATTCCCCGACATCACCATGACGCGGTCCGAGAGATAGATCGCCTCGTCGATGTCGTGCGTCACATGGACAATGGTCTTTCCCGTTTCCCGCCAGATCCGGAGGAGCTCCTCCTGGAGGGTGGCCCTGAGGAGGGAATCGAGAGATCCAAAGGGCTCGTCCATCAGGATGCACGCCGGATCCACCGCCAGGGTGCGGGCAAGGGCGACCCTTTGCTTCATGCCCCCGGAGAGCTCGCATGGGTACCGTTGCTCGCAGCCCGAAAGATTGACGAGGTCGATGTAGCGCCGGGCCACTTCTCGCCGCTCCCGCTTTGGGATACCCCGGGCTTTGAGGCCGAACTCCACATTCCCGCGCACCGTTCGCCAGTCGAATAGGCCGTAGTCCTGAAAGATCACTCCCCGGTCCGGGCCCGGGCCCTCGCACTCCACCCCGTTCACGAGCACCGAGCCTCGCGTGGGCCTCAAAAAGCCGGCTGCAAGATTGATGAGAGTCGTCTTGCCGCAGCCGCTGGGCCCAATGATCGAGAAAAGTTCTCCTCCTCCGACCTGAAAGGAGAGATCCTTCAGGGCGCAGATTTCCGGCCTTCCTTTGAAGACCTTGGTAACGCCTTGGAATTGGATGGCTGCCGGGGAAAGCGAAGCTCTACTCACCAGTTGGGCCATTTAAATACCCGGGTGCGCTGCGATCGTGTCGCGATCCCAGGGGGTAAGCTGTTTTGTCACCAAGGCCATCAACCGGTTCATGGCGAGGCCGATGAGGCCTATGCAGATCATCCCCACCACGATCGCGTCTGTGTTCAGCAGGATCCGGTTCAACTGGATCATGTATCCCAGGCCGGATTGGGCGCCCACGAGCTCGGCTGCGATCACGCTGGTCCAGGCTAGGCCCAGGCTGATGCGCATGCCGGTGAGGATCCGGGGCAGGGCGGCGGGGATCAGCACGTCCGTGAGCAGCATGACGGGCCCGGCCCCGAGGTTTCGCGCCGCGTCCAGCTCCACCTTTTTGACCGCCTGCACGCCCCAGTAAGAGCTTATGAAGGTTGGGAAAAAGGCGCCCACGAAGACGATGAAGTAGGCCGACGGGTCGCCAAGACCGAACCAGAGTATGGCTATGGGGATCCACGCAATGGGAGGAATCGGCCTCAGGGCCTCGAAGATCGAGGTGAAGAAAGGAGAGAGCCTCGGCGTGACTCCCAGCAGCACGCCCAGAGGGACCCCGAGGAGCACGGCAGCCCCAAATCCGACGAACACCCGGCGGATGCTTCCGATCACGTGGACGAGAAGGGAGCCGTCCCGGATGCCCTCCACGGCCGCCCGCAGAGTGTCCACCGGGGAAGGGAGAATCTGCTGATTCAGCAGGTCCAGGGAGGCGCATGCCTGCCACAGGCCCACGAAAAGGATGAAGGCTGCGGTTTTTTTTAGATCATTCGCCTGAAATCTCAACGATCTCTTCTCTTAACGCGGCTGAGCCGCAATCTATTTTTTCTCACACAAAGCCGCAAAGATCACAAAGTTTTTTTATCATTTCTTCGTGGCTTTGTGTCTTTGTGTGAGAATTTTCCCTAACGGACAAGTCGGTGACATCTACGCAAGCTGAGTAAATGTTACGGTGAAAGCCCTTTTAATGTGCGGCCTTTATTCCGAGTGAGTCGAGGGTCACCCCGTCTAGCTCGGCCGCGGCGGTGCGGAGGTGGCTCTGATCGATCTTCGATGCCATGTCGACCTTTGTTTTGGTCAGTCCCTCGGACCGGATGAAATCCGCACCGGACTGAATGATGCGAATATCCTCGTCCGAGAGGAAAATGTCCATCTCGGAAAGGGCCCGCTTCTCGAGGTTCGGCTCCACTTCGGCTGCCTTTTCGAGTACTTCCAGGTCGAAGGCGAGCTGAGACTCCTCTTTGAACCATTGGTCCGCCCGCTTCTGATCCCGGGCATAGTAGGCGTAGGCCTCGAGGTACGCCTTGAGAAAGCGAGTGGCCGCCCCCGGATGGTCTTGGATGAAGCGGTCGGCCATGACGATCACGGAGACCACTCGGCTTATGTCGAGGACGCGGGCGAAGTTCTTGTGCTCGTAGTTCGCGAGGGGCGGGTCCCATGTCACGAAGGCATCCACCTCTCCCCAGTCGCCCCGTCCCTGGACTACTCCGACCTGCTCGAGGATGTCGAGGTTGAGGATCCTTGCGTCCACGGCCGGGTCGAGGCCGGCCGCGCGCAGGGAGATGAGGGCGTTTCGGTGGGCCGCGGCGCCAAAGGGGATGGAAATGGTCTTTCCCTCGAGGTCCCGGACCGTCTTCACCTCCGAATCCATGGGGACCACGATGCCGGTGCGGTTGTATATGAGCCGTCCCACAATGGTCCACTCGGCCCCCTTGGCCAGCAGATGGGCCGCGGGCTGGTCCGCCGTGAAGATCACATCGACCCGGCCGGAAAGGGCGCCCTCATTGAGGGGGCCTCCGTAGCTGAATCCTACGAACTCGCCCTGAAGCCCGTTGATTTCGAGGAGGTTGGTTCGCTTGAGGATCGTCGCGAGCTGGCCCTGCGTGGCCCATGAGACCTGCCAGCCGATCCGGATGGGGATCTCCTGGGGGGGCGGCTTGTCGACGCAGGCGGCTGTAACGGACGCAAGTGCCACTGTGACGATGAACCATCTCAGAACCTTTCGCACGGTGAAATCTCCCTGTCCACTCCTATGATCTCCACATATCGGGCAGTCTCTCTATTCGACCACGTAGCCCGCTTATCACGCTGGCAGAGGCACGGAGCCGCCTGTTCCAGCCTACCAGCGTATCCGTATCCACGTTGTCCGTGTAATAAATGAAAGGGCCGCCGCCGTCAAACCACACGCCGTCTCTCATTTCACGGCGGCCGGCAAAGGCCTCGGTCAGGGTGTTCCGGGATAGAGGGCGGCGTTTCGCACGAACACGGTCTCCGCCTTCATGCTCTTGAGGAGCCTCGCCGTCTTCGTCACAGTCGAGTCATCCTCTCCGTCCAGGCCCACGATTACGTGCACCCCCACCATGATCCCCAGCCGCCGGCACATGCGAATTGCGTCGAGGATCTGGGAAAGGGACTCCTGCTTATTGATGTTGTCCAGCACCTGCTCGGATGCGGATTCCAGTCCGAAGAGCAGGTAGAAACACCCGGCCTCGCGCACAAGGCGAAGGTCGGCCTCGGTGACGCCGTCGGCCCTGACGTTGACGGCCCAGCGCAGGTCGAGCCCTCGGTCCGTGAGCTCGCGACACAGGTCCCGCGATAGGTCGCTGGCCAGGGGGAAGGCCGCGTCCTGGAAGAAGAAATACCGGTAGCCGAAACGCTCGTGCAGGTGCTGCATCTCGTCCGCCACCGACGCGGCCGAGCGCCTCCGGATGCCGCGGCCGTGCACCACGTGTACGGCACAGAACTCGCAGGAAAAGTCGCATCCGCGGGTGACCGCAAGGCTTGCGAAACGCCGGCCGATCAAAAGGTCGCGCGCGCGCTGCAGGGGGTGCTGGTTGCCCGGCACGAAGCGCGCGTAGCTGTTGCGGTCGTAGAGTCGGTAGGAGGGTCGCGACACACTGTCCAGGTCATGGACGGGCGGCCGGGTGTCGGTTCGTACCACATCCCGGCCTCGACGGAAGACCAGCCCCTTCACCCCTTCCAGGGATGCGCCGGACTCGAAGGCCTTCACCAATTCGGGCAGGGTCTCCTCGGCCTCGCCCACGGCGACCGCGTCCACCGGGCAGCGCCGGACAAGAGCTTCGGCCATGGCGGTCGCAAAGGGGCCGCCGAGCACGATGCGTGTCTTCGGGCGCCTGGATCGCAGATATTCCACCGATGCCAGCACGGCCGCCCGGCTCGGCGTAAGGCAGCTACTGCCTATCCGGTTGACTCAGCATGGTACAACATGTAGTATTGGCGGA
>CAZFWM010000397.1:0-6818 GCA_964522545.1 uncultured Thermodesulfobacteriota bacterium | reverse complement strand
GTCCGCCAATACTACATGTTGTACCATGCTGAGTCAACCGGATAGGCAGTAGTGACCTTTCGCCCGTTTCGGTCCCTTCAGGTCCTTTGATCCAACCTGAAGGGACCATTTTTTTTGGAGGTTGTTATCTTGATGCTTGAAAAATTCTCGTCTAAAAGTGTGTTTCTGTTCCCGGTCATGTTCATAGCGGTCTGGGGAATCGTTGTGTGCTGTGTATCGTCCGTCTTGGCTCAGAGTAAGGTCCAGCCCGTCGTCGACGATGTCGAGGCCATGGATTTGATCCAGAAGGTAACGCATATGGGAGAACAGGGGGATGTTCCAGCCTTGATCGAGATTTTCAGGACGCATCCCAACAATCTCGTTCGCACCGCGACGCTTTTCATGTTGGGCGGCTTTAAAGACCCGACCGTGGTCGAGGCCCTCTCGGGCGCCATACAAGACCCGGAGATGGGAGTCCGGATCACGGCACTGCAAGCCCTGTCCTACATCGGCGGCAAGGAAGCGGAGGGTCTGATCAAAAGTGCCCTCGAGGACAAGAGCCCCCGGGTTACTCAAATGGTGCCTGGCGCCCTGGACCGGCTCAAACCGGGCACCCCCGTCTCCTTTTCGACCATAGATCAGGGCTCCGACAGTGGTTTCAAAGTTCCCGGTCACATGGTCATCACAACGATTGCGGGCTGGAAAGAGCTCTGGACGAAGCACAAACCCTCCAAAGAACCACCGGCCGTCGACTTTACCAAGGAAAGGGTGATAGCGGCTTTTCTAGGGGAACAACAGTCGTCTGGGGCCTTTGTTCGTATTGAAAAGATCGAGGAGAAGCCGAAGTTCCTGAGGATTCAGATTCAACAAAGCCCGCCGGCCCCGAGCGACCCCGAGAAGGAAGCCAAGCCCACCGAGAACACCTCTCCCTATCACATCATCAAGCTGACAAAAGAGGTGCCGGTGCCGGCGCACATGCTGCGCCGATTCTCACCCAAAGAAAAGTAATGTGTTAACCCGAACTTCTCACCAGGGTTAATCAGCGACCACCGGTAGAGCCGATGGATTTACTCGGGGTGAAATCAGCTGGTCTTATTTTCGAACCGTCCGCTGATCTTCATGATGCGCATGGGCGGCTTTCCGAGGTTCTCTTCACTGCAGTATACGGCCAGGCTTCCTGTCAGGCGCGAGTTGCCGTCGCGCTGGATCAGGGTGAGATCATAGGAGACCGGCTCGGGAAAACAGGGTCCCTCGGTCAGGGTCGGACCCGGAAAGTGAAGAGTGTAGATAACCACCCCTGTCATGGGAAATCGCTCAACGCTGCCGGCTCCCGAGAATGGAGTGCCTCCCGGCAGGAGTACATACCCCTGCTTAACGGATAATATCCCCTCCAGCAGATCTCCGGTCTGCTGAAAGTCGAGTGTTCCCGAGTCGCGGATTTCCAGATCGAAGACCACATGACCGGCCTCGTCTGCAACATTGCCGGAGCTCTGGTGACAGCCGGTGCCGGCCGTGAAAAGGAGGAGGATCAGGAATGTGTTGACGGGTTGGATGCGTCGTCTGGTTGCTTTATTCATATCGGCTCCGGTTGTTTCCCCTCTTGTTGTGAGGGCGAATCCATGTGTCCGCCCTTTCTGTTTGCCAGGTCTATCTGTAGAGCGTGGGCCTGAGGTTCACTCTGTCGGCCAGGTCCGCCGCGTCGGCCAGGTCTCCCCGGACCAGGTAGAAAACCCACGTGATCGTATCCTCCGGGCAGGCGGTTTCGTCCGAGAAGGTGACGCTGCCGTTTCCTGCGAAAATCGTGGCCGCCACGTGGACCCGGGCCGTGTCCTTGATCACGAACTGCCTCGGCCCCAGGTTGATCATCCCGTCCGGCAGAGGCAGGTAGTAGTGGTCCCAGACGAAGGAGGACCGCCTGTACCGGGCCGGATTCCCGTCGGCCAGGGCCGGCGTGTAGATGAACTCGTCCCCCCAGCCGGGAAAGGTGACGTCCATGTTCCGGTCGCCCGCCCCCGAGCCGGCGGTGAAGGTGATCTCCACGCGGTCGATCCGGGGCTGGTCCGAGACGCGCTGCCATGCAGACGAGTGGGCCCGGGTCCCGCACCGGATCCACATGGGGTAGGCGGGCTCGGACGAAGGCGGGGGCGCCGGCGGCTCACCAGGCCCGACCTGCCCCGTGCGCGTGTCGATGGCCGCGTTATCGTACCCGAGGGCCTCTTTGGCCCGCGCGATCACCTCGCGCCCTATCCTGAGCGCCTCGGCCGCGTGGCTGATCCCGTACTCTATCTCGCCCCGGAACGGGTTGATCCTCTCCTCGTCGGTCACCTCGGCCAGGGCGAGGATGCGCCAGGCCTCGGCGACCGCCACCCCGAGCTCCGGCCCGCAGGCGCCCCGGTCGCGGCAGGCCTCGACGATCGTCTCCGCGGCCAGGACCTCCCTGTGCGCGAGAGAGCAGATGGTGCGGACATCGTTGTCCAGCTCTTGCGCCTGCCAGAGGCCCACGCCGCCCATCCAGCGGGACGTCCCGTCCGTGGACTGGGGCTGCCACGTGCCGTCGAGCAGCGGACCGGGGTCCGCATGAGGCACGCCGAGGTCGCGCACAGCCTCGACGTAACGGGAGACCGTGGCGATCTCGAAGCCGTCGTCCGCAAGGGCCTGGAGCCGCTCCTCGTAGTCGCAGACATGCTGGGGCTTGTGGTAGAAGACTGGGGTGAAATAGGGGTCCATATCCCCCGTGGCCAGGAGCTCGCCGTCGTCCAGAAAGGTCCACCGCACCTGGATCTCCCCTCCCCCGTAGTTCACATCCTTCGAACCGAACAGGAGGTCGATATCCCCGAACGAGTAGATGGGCTCGGCCTCGAAGTCGCCGTGCTGGTAGGTGTAGAGGTTCTTGGGCCAGACCATCACGTCGTAGCCGTGGTCCGCCATGGCCCCGGCCATTCCGGGGCCCGCCTGCCCCTCCTGGCAGAAGACGACCTTGGAGAGCGGGAGGTCATGGCGTTCGAAAACCTCGCGGGCGAGAGCCACAGAGCGCTCCCAGTCGACCCGGGGGTAGGCGAGAAAGAGCTGGTCCGAGTAGTGGAAGCTCACCAGCTCGACCCCGCCCGCAAGGGCCAGGGTGCGGAGCTTCTCGAGCACGCCGGGGTGCCTGTCCGCGAGGACCTCGATCATGTAAGCCTGGAGCTCGATGTCGATCCCCCAGTCCGGGTGATCGAGCATCAGGTCGAGGATCGGCTCGAAGCTCTCCGTGACGATCCGGTCCTCCACCCCCTCGGCGTCCAGCTCCCAGATCGGGATCAGGAATGCAAGGGGGTCGGGAAGGATGCCCACGAGGCCCCCGGCCACGTACTGGATGTTGAAGTGGAACAGGGCCAGGGCGAACTTGTGGGCCTCTTTTTCCTCACCTGAGTGTGCCGCCGCCGCACGGGCGACCGGTACGGGGCAGGTCAGAGCGAAGATGAGGAGAATAGGAAGTCCTTTTTTTCTCATGACTCTCACCTGTTTTCTCTATCCACTTCTCGATCCTCTCCCGGCAGGAGCAGGTTGAGGAGTATCCCCGTGAGGGCCCCCGTTGCCAGGCCCGACGACAGCAGATTCTTGAGCAGGTCCGGCAGGGAGTTCACCGCGTCCGGGACGAACTCCACGCCGAGGCCCAGGCCGAGGGAGACGGCCAGGATGAGCACGTTCCGGCCCCTGAGGCCGGCGCTTTCGACGATCCGCATTCCGCCGATCACGATCATGCCGAACATGGTCACAGTCGCACCCCCGAGGACACTCCGGGGCATGGCGCTGATCACGCCGGCCAGCTTGGGGAGCATCCCCAGGATGACGAGGATCGCCGAGACCGCGAATCCCACCTTCCGGCTCGCCACGCCTGTGAGCTGAATGAGGCCGTTGTTCTGGCTGAAGGTGGTGTTCGGGAGGGAGTTGAGGAAGCCGGCGAGGACGCTTCCGATGGAGTCGGAGAGGACGCCCCCCGAGATGCGGCGGAAGTAGACCGGCCCCTCCACCGGCTGGTTCGAGACGATCGATGTGGCCGTGAGGTCCCCCATGGACTCGACCGTGGTGACCAGGTAGGCCACGGCAAAGGGGAGCACGAGCCGCCAGTCGAAGGCGAGGCCGTACTTCAGGGGCCTGGGGACCGTGATCCATCCCGCCTTCAGCACCGGCTCGAAGTTCACCAGCCCGAGCGCGACGCAGAGCAGGTATCCCGCGGCCATGCCGAGGACCACGCAGCAGCTCGAGAGTAGGGGGCTCCGGGAGCGGTTGAAGAGGATGATGGCCGACAGGACGAAGAGGCCGATCGCCAGGTTCCGGGGCGAGCCGAAGTCGGCGGTGCCGTACCCTCCGGCCAGGTCGGTGATGCCGACCCGGATGAGGCTCAGGCCGATGAGCATGACCACCGTGCCCGAGACGATGGGGGGGAGGATCTTCCGTGCAAAGCGCAAGCTGAAGCTCATGGCCGTCTCCACGACGGCGGTGGACATGCACATCCCCAGCACCAGGGCCGGCCCCCCCATCCTGGCGGCCAGGAGAACCGGGGAGACAAAGGTGAAGGATGTGCCCTGCACGCTCAGAAGGCCCGAACCGACCGGGCCGAACCGCCTCACCTGGATGAAGGTGGTGATGCCGGAGGCGATGAAGGCCATGCTGAGGAAGAAGGAGAGCTCGAGCGTGTCGAACCCGAGGGCGGGGGCCACGATGAGCGGCGGGGTGATGATCCCGACGAACATGGCCATCACGTGCTGGAGGCCGGCCGCCGCCGTCTCAGCCAGGGGCGGCCGGGAGTCGAGTGGATATCGGAGCTTGAATTCGTCCTGATTCAAGGGGATTACTTATCGCGCTCAGAGCGGGCTTATGCTCCCAGATTTTTTTAACGCAGAGTCGCAGAGACGCAGAGGATTTTTTAATATATCAATTCAAACCGTTAAGCTTATCGATTGTTGATTTCATAAAAAATAGGACCTGTCATTTCGACCACCTTTTCTGTCATTTCGATTACCATTTCTGTCATTTCGACCGCAGGGAGAAATCTTATCTTTTCAAATTGCTCCCTCGGAAAGATTTCTCGCTTCACTCGAAATGACAAAAAATCATTCTCCATAGATTTCTTTCTCTGCGTCTCTGCGTCTCTGCGTTAAAACTCTTCAACGGAAAAAATTGGATTCCTATGTGTCCGATTTTTCTCCGCCCAGCTTCTTTTTAAGCCAGAACTTGCCCCAGGCGACCTGGGATTTGCCCATGGCCGCGAACATCTTGCCCACGCCCATCTGCTCGGGCGGCAGAAGATCGCCCTTCAGGTACATGCGCAGCGCGTCGGCCCGGCGCATCTTGCCCGATGAGGTCCGCGGGAGCGTGCCCGGCGCGAGGATCTCCACGTGTTGGGGCGTGAGGGCCATGCCGGCGGCGACCCGCTGCTTGATCTCGTCGGCCATCTCCTCGGACGGCCGTTTGGACCGGATGTCTTTTTCGGCGAAGACGATCAGCTGCTCCCCGCCCTCCATCTCATGGCCCACGGCCATGGTGCAGCCGGCGCGAATTCCCTCGATTCCACCGAGGAGATCTTCGATCTCCTGGGGCGCGATGTTCCGGCCCCGGATGATGATGAGGTCCTTGGCGCGGCCGCATATGTAGAGATCCCCCTCGAAGATGAAGCCGAGGTCTCCCGTGTCGAGCCACCCGTCCCGGACTGTGTTCTCCGTGATCTCGGGGTCGTTGTAGTACCCGGGCGTGATGGAGGGGCCGTGGACCAGGATCCGGCCCACCTGGCCGTCCGGCAGCTTCTCGTAATTATCATCCATGATCACCACTTCCAGGCCCTTCATCGGCTTGCCCACCGAGGGGAGCTCCCTCCCCTTGCCTGGAACCGCCTTGCCCTGCTCTGCGAGCATATCCCGGTCGAACTCCTTCACCACCGGGACGGTTCGGGGATCCGAGAAAGTGACGGCCAGGCCCGCCTCGGCGAGCCCGAACACGGGGGTCATGGTCTCGGGCGGGAAGCCCCATTTGCCGAATTTCTCCATGAACTGGTTCATCACGCCGATATCGATCGGCTCGGCGCCGTTGAAGGCGAAGACCCACGAAGAGAGGTCGAGGCCTTCCATGTGCTTTTCCTTGATCTTGGACACACACAGGCCGTAGGCGAAGTTCGGGGCCGGGGAGATCAGGGGCTTGTATTTGGAGACCGTCTCCATCCATATCCACGGCGCCGCGATGAACTGCTCCGGCGGTATGAAGGAGCAGGTCCCCGGGTGGTAGAGGGCGATATAGAGGCAGCCCACCAGGCCCATGTCGTGGTAGAGCGGGAGCCAGCACACACCGCCGCGGGCGGCGGCTTCGTCGGGGTACCCGTGGAAGAAGGTGTCGATCATCTCCAGATTGTGCATCAGATTCCGGTGGGTCATGATGACCGCCTTGGGCTCCCGGGTCGTGCCGGACGAGAACTGGAGAAAGGCCGGGGAATCGGGGTCCACCTCCACCGGGGTCCAGGGCTTGTCCTCGATCAGGTCCTTTGCGTCTATCACCTCCCGCAGAGAGGGCACGTCGCTCACGGCCGGGCCGATGATCTTCTTGATGCGGCTGTCCGTGACGAGGTAGCTGGCGCCGATCTTGTTGAGCATCCTCCGGGTCCGGTCGAAGTACTCATCGAGCTTGCCGAGCCGCACCGGCGGATACAGGGCGGCCGGGATGCCGCCGCCGAGCTGGGTGCCCAGGAAGGTGTCGAAGAAGCTCAAGGCCGTGGGCAGTATGACCGCCACCCGGTCCCCCTTCTCCATCCCCCGCGACTGGAAGCTCCCGGCGGACTTGACGGCCCGATTGAAGATCTCGTCGTATTCATA
>CAZFWM010000396.1:0-6839 GCA_964522545.1 uncultured Thermodesulfobacteriota bacterium | reverse complement strand
GGTATTCTGAGAGTCAATCCTGCTCAGTCGCAACCGTATTCTGACCCGGTACAATGGAATGCACATGGGAAGTAAGTTTTAAAAGCTCTAGGAATCCTGAAGCAGCTGCAAAAGCCTTTTTCGACAAGATTGATGGATGCGGCATATGGATCGATGATGGCCCTGAGATCGAGCTGTGGGCATTCCTCGACGAAAATGACTCCGGGCAGGTTATCGTGGGAAACCACGACATCGATCTGCAGGCAAGTGAGATTCACGCCATCGTAGATGAATTCATCGAGGAAACGAAGAAAGAATGCGCCCGGACTGAGTAATGTGATGGAGAAATTTCCGCCTGGTGCGTCAGCTTCTTCTAGAGACGTACCGGTGCGTTCAATGTCGACGACGCGTTACTATGGGCCATGAAATAAAGGATGTCCGTCCATCCAGACGGCCAGGACCGATTCGGTTGCGTCTCGTATTTCGTTCGCTTCAGCCTGATTGGCAAGCAAAGCAGCTTCCGACCATACAACTCCGTCCTTATCGAGACGAAGCCCGGCCAGGAATGGCGAGAGATTCGTCTCGAATAGAATAGGTGCAATCTGTTCTGGAGGATGGCCTAGATCATCCAGGGCCACGCGAATACGTATATAGTTACTGTCAGTATCAAATCTCAAATCAATTTGGTTTTCGGTACGCTTGTGCATTAAAGTAATGTAGCAAGCCTGTCCCCTATCCTCCGGCCCTGAAATAGGAACGTACTCTTCCAGCGCTTCCATCTCCGAAACGACCTGAGCTGCTTCATGATGAGTCATTCCGTCCTCCGCATATGATTATTCATCGTTTGGGAACCTTTCGTCCATATCCTCTTCAAATAAACGATATTCAATCAGGTCAGCTGCCAATGCCACGCGCTCGACAAGACCTCTAAACTCCTCATAGCTCATGTGCGACGCTGTACCCCCGGCCTCAGAGGCGATTCCGAACCGTATGGCTCCCTCGACCCATAGAGGTGTTCGGCGGTTTTTATCGTAACAAATTCGGATACCGGGATAGATGTCATGTGCTTCGGAGAGAGGGGCCAAGAGGTCTCGCCAGATCATTATGCCGCCGATCGCTGATGTCGCTTCCAGCATTAAACGGCCGTTGGCCGGGTCAAGCTGCAACGTCAGGGAGACTGTTTGTCGGCGAGCCCGGCTTATTTCCGCATAGTCTCCAGCACCGGCAAGCCGATATGGCCTGCCTGAAGCATCGACAAGAATAGAGACGGAAAAATTCGCGATTTGTCGGGAAAGAATTTCACTGTATGAATCGAACCAACATTCCAGACCGTTTATGGTCAGATCTTTTTGAAGTCGACCGATCAGCTTTGTAAGGCGTGATAGATGTTCCTTTCCTCCTTGGGATTGATGTGATAAGAGGCCAGTCGGTTTGTCGGATCCGGACTTGAATGTGGCGTAAATAGAGTCTTTGGCCTCACCGTCCTCCTGTCCGTACGTAAAAAGGGCCTGGAGAAGTCTTTTTCCAGATCGCTCACTCATCACTTCGGTCTCTGTCTGAGATTGTGCCACACTGAGTCCTTCATCCATCATTGGTTCGATCTGCTTTTTCGCAGCCAGCACTCGCTCCAGTTGAGTTTCGTCTATGGATTCAGGGAGGTATGGATAGTGAATCGTAAGTACATCATGCCCATTTCGCATGATTGCCCGATGAATCTGGCTGAAATAACGATCGATACGGCCGATCCTTTGTTCCATTTCCCCGGTGGTATAAGGCAAACCGAAATGAGCGATTTGGTCACAGAAAAGGTGCAGGTCCACTCCCTCAGCCAGCACGGAAGTCGCGACAAGTACATCCGGGAAAAATGGAGTCTTGAATTGAATGGCCAGGCGATCTCGGCCTCCGCTTCCACCGACGACGCCGATGATCGGTTTTTGATGATTGAGGTCCGTCCACTTGTTCTCCATGAGCTCCCCAGCGGACACCTCCTTGCCCCGGCTAAGGACTTTCAAGAGAGGTCGGTATGCCTCAAGATCGGTCATGCGTACAATTCTGTGGACGAGTCGTCGCGCGAGCACCCCTCTTTCGAACAGCAATTGAGCCATAGCGACTGAAACACGCTCAGCGAGAGATTCCCCTTCCAGCTTTTCGGCTCGCAGACGTGCGACGGCGAGAAGTATGATGCCCTCTGACATACGGATGCATTTCGAGATCCATTCGAGCAGCACTTCACGTCGGAGCCAGGATTCTTCAAAGTTATCTGTCCCGCTGGCAGGGTGCTCTTTGAGAAAGCTGAGCTTGCCGCCAAATTCATGGGCTTCATCCCGCAATATATCCCAGAGAGATCGATGAAACAGAATCCGAAAAATGCGCTGCTCACCAATTTCAGCTGCAAGCACCTCATTCTCCTTAATAGGATCAATGATATTGAAAGACCGTTGCAATAGCTTTAGATGTTCTTTGTAGTGATGGGAATCCTCAAGTTTCGAGATGAAGGCCCAATAGAGAACTTTGTATAATCGCCGAACGTCTTGCCTCCTTGATCCCGTCGAGGAGTCTACAAGGCCATTGACGGCGCATGCGTGCTTGATAAATCTCAAGCGCTGATGTCCTTGCACGCCTTGAAGTGTCGATTTAACAAAATCTTGGTATGCGAAACCTCCCGGAGATTCTCCCAGAAGCAGACGGCAAGTGTTTTCGATGAACACCGGCTCAAGAGGACGGCCGGCGTTGAACTGGCTCCGGAACTGACCAACCCGGGTGCCGCTTTTCGTGCCGGCGAATCGGCCCAGAATTTGCGAATCACGCTGGTATCGGTCGTCTGTCGGCGGATGCTCCTCGTCTTCGTCGCCCTTTTGCTTGGTATCCGCTGTATCGCTGGAATTCTCTTCTGGGTTTACTTCATCGGTCCTCTCATCCATTCTTCTTCTTTCGATATCATGCGTGAGGCGATCGATTGCTTCTTTTTGCGACGAAGAGTCGGGCAAAAGTTCGGCTATCCAAACACCAAGCCTCTCGTCATAGGCTTGGACAAGCTTTTCCACCAACTCATGAACGGAAGCCAACCTGCGCACGAAAACCAGAACCTTTTCCGGAGCGTCATTCAATATGGTTTCGCAGATAGTTTCGACTACGGTGTCCTGCTTGGGGTGGGGCAACGGTGGAACTTGCTCATTCTCTCGAATCGTAGGACGGTGTTTTCTAATAAATCTTTGAAGGGATCCGTTAATGGATGCAAGGAACGCTTCGTCGGGAGCAGAGGAGCTCTCCTGTTCGTCGTCGTGGGTCTTGTCAGAAGAACCACGTGAACCGGGTGCACAGCTTTCGAAGGATGAAAGAAAACCAATTTTAAAGCGGTTCTGACTACGAGATATCATACGTTCCAGGTATTTTTGAATTAGGGAAATGGTCAAATGATCATATACATCCCGGGGAGTGCAGGACAATAAACTTTCCTGTCGATAGCCGTATTTTGTTTTGTCTCCAAAGCGTCGCAATCTTCTCACCATAATTGGTATCAGGAAATCCTCCCGATGCTGATCATCCTCAAAGGGGGGCGCTTCCGGTTCGTCCGAATGTGGTAAAACATAAGAGAGTTGAGCATCGATGTCCTTTGTTGCCCGGTGCGCCGGGGTGGCACTGAGATATAGCATTTTTTCCATTTTTGGTTCCGGGGCCAGCCAGTCGACCTGCCGGATAGAGCCACTTTCCTCTCCCCAGTGGGGCTGAAGGCCGAACAACCGCGTCAGAGTGGTGTTGCGGATGTTATTTCTAATTCGAAGGTTCTGGGCTTCGTCGACGATTACAAGATCGAAGACAGGCAGGAGCTGATGAAATGCGGCAGTGAACCACTGCCGTACAAGGTCTTTCCCTTTTTCTTCGTGCGGGCTCTCTTCCTTATAGGGTCCTTTGAAGTTAATTGAAGGGGAGTACCCAAATCGACGAAACCCATCTTTCAGCCTCTCAATCACGTCAAGAACCGTTTTCTCCTCCTTGCGTGGCGCGACCGGCCGTTGAAAAGAGGTCAGGCGTAAGATTTGAAGCGCTCTCGGCGATCGAAGAACGTTCGATGCGAATCCGATCAGGTTGTCGGCGAAGCAAGGGGGATGAAGTGGCTGTCCCATTACCGTATCCTTTACGCAATCGTCGAAAGATACATAGTGATCTCGTACGAAGCCAAGATAGTCGTCAACCCACTTACGCTGAATATTCTCGCGTGGCGCGATGATCGCAATTCGAGCATTGGGTTTCAGGGCATAGACCAGACATGCAACCCCCAGCGCCTGGTAGGTCTTTCCCATGCCCACTTCATCGGCGAGGTATGCGACAGGGCCATCCACTAACGTGTTGTAAAGATCCGTAGTCCCTTCAATCTGTTTGTCAAAAAGCTCCATGCCGCAAGCGTCCGGCTCGCGGTATCGGGAAGGATTGCGGCCCTGCCCGAGTTGGCCATTGAAATTAAGCACACACGCTACATCATGAGGGCTCAATTGTTGCGTGAACAGCATCTTTACGGAGTCTCCCATTTTTCGGATTCCTTCAGTCTTGAACGGAACCATTTTATGACTTCATTGGGTGGAATTCCCGTAAAAGGCGGCCGCTTCCGGATCGGGTCGTCCAGTGTTTCTTGGGCTTGAACAAGCATAGTCGTGTAACGATCAGATAGCTTCTTCACTTTCTTTTTGAGTTTGTTAATTCCATGTTTCAGCTTGAAAAATCTATCCGCCGCTTCCGCACAAAAATCTTCGAGCTCCCAGAGCGTTACCAAACCCAGAGTCAAAGCGGGTATCCCGTCTTTGTCCTTCGATAGTTCGGATAGCTGTTCTTCTAATCGAGTTGCGAGAGCTTTCACGGAGGTGCGAGATTTGAATAATACTCTATTGACCTGTGCAGTCTTTCGACCGTCCATGGAAATCAACCGATCACGCTTGAGCCGAATAGCCCGGAAACGGTAGAAGTAGTTGTCGAACAGATCTCCATCATACTCATGGCTTTCGATGGAAGGACGCTTTGAACGATGCCCATAGCCGTTTCCGGTTTTTTTTCTTTCTTCTTCTTTTGCCAGGTGGGCGTTTGCTTTATCATTCTCGGCGGCTTGGTTCGGACTGGCCCACGCGTCCAGTATGTCATCGACCGATGACAAAGGAGGTTCCGGCCGCGCCTCGTACCAGCCTACTTCACTAACGATTCCTCTGTATGGAATCTCGCCATCGCTACGAATGAAAAATGTCCGGCTGCGCGCTAGGGACGATGCGACCTCATCCAGGTTCTGTATGCGATATGTGTTCTCTTTCAGGGGAAACCGCCTGGTCGACCACGGGACCTCGACCGTCAAGCTCGAGCTGTTTTCTGGTATGATGTCTGTAATCTCAAATATGGCTTCCTTCCAGTGAACAGTCACCGTGCAGAACGCAGTTGCGGCTTCGGGCGCTTCAGAGAGTTCATCAGCAGTCTCAACGCATCGATTGAGAAGTTCCTCCCGCGATAGCTTAATGAGGTCGAGAGTAAGCGCTTTCTCTATGGGGAACCACAAGGAAGCTTCGATATTTCTGCCGCCATACCCGCTTTTTGTAAAGTTGTGCGATCCGATGGCCATCGTTGTACCGTGAGCGCTCTCAATGAGGTACATTTTGGCATGCACCAGTCTGCCTGCGTATTCGTTCCCCTCGCCACAGTTATTCCAGCGATACCATGTTACATACGGCATCTTCGTGAGAATCTGCTCGGCGTCGGCACGAGTGATCTGATACTCGCCATCCTGCGATGGCCCCGGGACCAGTCGTATTCGCAAGTTATCCCATTCTTCCGCGAGAGGTTGAAGCAATTCATGTGTGCTATCTTTCCCTCCGAAATAGGGGCTACAAATTGTGAGCTGCGCTCCATCCGCCAGTTCTTCTTCAACGTAGGAACTTAGCGGTGCTTCTTCATGTGTTTCCCGCCAGATAAGCCTCGTTCCCGGCTCGGACCAACGTTGACGCTCTGATTGAGGAAGAGATTGAAGGAACGGTTTCAGTGGCGTGTGGCATTTAGCATTTCTTGCAATGTGCTCAAGGAGACGGCTCAGATCCCACCCAAGATATGAGCCGGGCATGAAGGAACGCTGAAAGGCCACTTCTACATTTCTACCCCAGCCCTGACGGGTCAGGTTCGCCGAGGCAACCAGGAGCTCATGACGCGCACGACCGTCAAAGTCGGTTCCGAAACAATATATTATCTTCGGATGGAATATCGCCTCATCATCCAATCGTACAGGGATGGCCTCATAGGAAAGACGTTTTTCAGTCTCAACCAGCCCTCCTGGATCATAGAGTACGACAACGGGCAAACGGTCAAGCGCCTCATCGGTGGCGGCCACCTGGGCGGGGGTGTCCCGTCCGCACTCCGGAATTACGATGGACAGAACATAAGTCTCGAAAAAGTCCGGCGAGAACGCAAATGTCGTGAAAAGAATACCTTTGAGATCCGCAAAGCGACCGAGCATCACGGAAACAGACTCCATGATCGTTTTCGTATTCATGCTACCGGCTCTCCTCCTCGCCTTCCAGGCCTTTTGTTAAATTCCAGAGCGAATACACATAATAATCACGGCCCCACTGTTTGAATAAACCTTCTGCTGTAGCCTCATCATCGCGCCAGTCGGGCCGAGTAGTTTCGAGTGAAGTCCCTGGACCTCGAGTAAGAACTGCCCGGTTGTGCTGCAACTTATGATGGAACGCTGTCAAGTCTCGAAGAAATTCACTCGCTTTCGTGCTGAAACAGCTCATTTTTTCGAGACGTTTTCCTCCATCGCCTCCGGGATGGGGCAACGTTTTGAATTTTTCTTGTGAATCGGCTAGGCGATCTTCGAAGTCCGGATAACT
>CAZFWM010000395.1:0-6844 GCA_964522545.1 uncultured Thermodesulfobacteriota bacterium | reverse complement strand
CCGGCATCGCCGTGGCCTGGTCGGGGGGCTTCCTCATGATCTGGCTCTACGGGCAGCCCTGGTTCCTCGACTTCTCCCTCTTCGGAGTCCACATGAGGGATCTTTTCCAGATCCATGCGATCAACCTGAGCGTGGCCATCTGGGTCGGATTCCTCGCGCTCTTCGGCATCGCCACCGACGACGGCGTGATCATGGCCACCTACCTCGACCAGGTGTTTGCGTCCCGCCGGATCGACTCGATCGAGGAGGTCCGCCGGGCCACGGTGGACGGGGCCCTGATGCGGATCCGCCCGGCCCTGATGACCTCGGCCACAACAATCCTCGCCCTCATACCGGTCCTCACCTCCACCGGCCGCGGGGCCGACATCATGGTCCCCATGGCCATCCCCTCCTTCGGCGGCATGCTGATCGCCCTCGTGAGCGTCTTCGTCGTGCCGGTCCTCTACTGCGCCATCCGCGAGCACCGTCTTCGGTCCGGTCAGATGATATAATCGGCTCGCCCCGGTACGATATGAACGAATACATTTTTGTTGATGACTCCTGCCGGAGCCCATGGCGTAGGACGTGCCTGGGATAACTACCTGTGGGTTCCCAACTATGAGGATCACACCGTTTCCAAGATTGATGTGGACACTCATGAAGTCGTGGCCACGATCCCGGTCGGTTCCTATCCAGGGGCGATCGCCGTCGGTTTTCAGTTCGTCTACGTGCCCTGCTCCCTTCCGGCTTCCCTCTACCGGATTCACAAAGAGAGTGACGAGGTCGTCGACGTCGTCGACCTGAACCGGGCGATGGAGCTCCCCTTGGGCGTGGCCGTGGACTGGAGGGGCAATAGCTTTGTCGTCGGAAGGAAGGACATCCAGACGAGTCGTCCCAACATGGCATTCCTACTCAAGGTTGATTCCGCGGGCCGTTTCGTCGGATTCAATGAGCTGGAGCTCATCGAATCCCATCCGATCGCCTACGTTCCCGACTGGGGCTACGAGGTGACGAGGATCATCGGCATCGGCCTGAACAGCATGGGACAGGGATTCGTGCCCTGGAGACGTGGATACACTTGCAATTCGGGTATCTTCCTCTTCGACACGGAGTCCCTCCACAAAACCGGCTACCCGATTGATTATCACTACTACAGGGGCCCGGGTGTCTGTATCGATGAAGCAGGGAACGGGTGGACCGCCGGCGCTCGGGGAGGCAGCCATACAGCGAATTTCACCAAACTCGTCCCAAATGGAGGGATTTCCCACTACACTATCCCTGCTGAATTTGTCACCTGGCACGGTGAAACTGTGGATGTCCTCGTCGACCTCCAGCAGAAGGTATGGCTGAGCACACTCGGCGGGCTGTTCAGGCTACACCCGGATACCGGGGAGATCGACCACTTTTCAGTCAACGCGCAGTGGGGGGCCATGGGCCTCGATAAAAACGGCTACATCTGGGTCACCTTTCCCGAGGATAATCAGATCAAGAAATTCGATCCGGCCGGAGAGCAGGTCGGTCCGGCCGTCGATGTCGGCAGCTACCCCCTGGGCTATGGAGATATGACGGGCTATGAATGTGTTCACCCCTGCCTTGAACTCGACGATGACGGCGACGGCTACGAAACCCAGATATGCGATGGCACTGACTGCGATGACTTCGACCCGGAGATCTATCCGGGAGCAGATGAGGTTTGTGACGGAAAGGATAACGACTGCAACGGGCAAACAGACGAAGGCTACGAGGATGCGGATGGAGATGGTTCAGCCGTCTGCGTGGACTGTGACGATACGGATCCGGACGTCAATCCACGTGCCGAGGAGAACTGTGACAATGGCATAGATGATGACTGTGATGGCCTCATCGACCCCATGGACACAGACTGCGCCCCGGAATTCGTTCTCGACATGGGGGCCTCCTACGAAGAAGACATGCTCAGCCTGAGCTTTATCCTGGGAAATTCCAGGCAAGCCACATGGACGACCGCCCTCATTGTATCCACTCCACTGGTCCAGGTTATTCCGCTCTGGTCAATATTGTTGCCGGCGGTTTATCCGCCCATCGAGAAAAGCTTCATGGGCTCTTTCCCAAACGTAGGTTGGATTGGAATCTACTCCGGCTTGACTTATAAAGGGGAGCCTCAGGTCTATGAACTCGACTGGGTGGATACCGGAAGCTGAGCGAACAAACCAGGGTTAGTCCAAGCTTATCTGCACCCAGATATTATTGCGCCCAATCTTATTTCAGATTTTTTTTGCTTATGCGGGGATGTTTGAGAACTTTCTATCGTATATATAATATGATGGTTCTCAAAACGGATTTGATTAAGTAAGTCTATTCAAATGAGAAAGAGGGGTAGGTCATGAAGAACTTAATTGCTATCGGTTGCGTAGCTTTTTTCCTGTTCCTCACCTTGTCTGCACATCCAACTCTGGCCACCACGATCCATGTGCCGGCAGATTACACTACGATCCAGGGAGCGATTGACGCCGCCGTAGATGGGGACCTCGTCCTGGTGGCTCCTCGTACTTATGTAGAGAACATCGACTTTCTTGGAAAGGAGATCACGCTCCAGAGCGCGGGTGGGGCCGACGTCACTATCATTGATGGGGGTGACTGTACGTCTGGAGAAGAAACTTGTTCTGTGGTGACTTTTGATAAGGGTGAGACAGAAGCAGCGACCGTCCCCCGCGGGCGCGGGGCGGGGGGGGCGCCCGATCTATTGCGCCGCATCGTCTCCGATCATCACGAACTGCACGGTCGTTGATAACAAGGCCCGGGAAGGGGGTGGGATCTACTGCACCTCCTCTTGGCCGACGATCACGAACTGCACGATCTCGGGGAACCAAGCCCAGCATGAATGGGATTACGGCGGCCACGGTGGTGGGATTTCTTGCTCTGAGTCCTCCCCCACGATCACCAACTGCACGATCTCGGATAACAGCGCTCAATGCGGCGGGGGCGGGATCGACTGTGAGGATGCCTCCCCAACGATCACGAACTGCACGATCTCGGGAAATAACGGACCAGTCGGTGGAGGGATCTCCTGCGACGACTACTCTTCTCCGACGGTTGCGGACTGTATGATCAACGACAACAGCACTTACAGCGATGGCTTACGTGATTCAATTGGTGGTGGCATTTACTGCGGCAGAGCCTCCTCCCCGATGATCATGAACTGCACGATCTCGGGCAACATCGGTTTTAACGGAGGGGGTGTTTACTCCGCGCATGCTTCATCACCGACGTTGGTGAACTGTACGATCATAGATAACAGCGCTACCCGCGGAGGCGGCATCCATTGCGCCTACTACGCCTCCCTTCTGACGATTACGAACTGCACGATCTCGGGCAACATGGCTGATTGGGGAGGTGGGATTTGGCTGACGTGTCAATCATCATCAACGGTTACTAATTCTATTCTCTGGGGGAACATTGCCTCAATAGGCCATGAAATATGGATCGGAGAGGGCCCTTCCAGTCTCACTTCTACTCTCACCATAAGCTACAGTGACGTCCAGGATGGGCAGGCGGCCGTCTTTGTTGACTGGGGCTGCACGCTGGACTGGCTGGAGGGGAACATCGATGAAGACCCGCTCTTTGTCGGAACAGGAGATTACCACCTCAGCGCTGGCTCTCCCTGCATCGATGCAGGGGACCCGGACCCTATCTACAACGATGATTGTTTTCCTCCTTCGTTGGGCACGGAGAGAAACGATATGGGGGCTTACGGTGGCCCTAGAGCGTGTGCGTTTGACCTTGACGGAGATGGCTACCTTGATGGTGAGGACTGTGATGACTCGGATCCAGAAACCTACCCCGGCGCCCCTGAGCTCTGCGACGGAGAGGACAACGACTGCGACGGACAGATCGACGAGGGCTTCGAGGATGCGGACGGTGACGGATCGGCCTACTGCGCAGACTGTGATGACTCGGATCCAGAAACCTACCCCGGCGCCCCTGAGCTCTGCGACGGAGAGGATAACGACTGCGATGGTATAATCCCCAGCGATGAAGTGGATGGAGATGGGGATGGCTGGATGCTCTGCGCAGACGACTGCGACGACTCGGCTCCGGACGTAAATCCCGGCGTTTTTGAGATTTGCGACAATGGGACCGACGATGATTGTGACGGCTTAATCGATTTAGATGATCCGGGATGTACGATCATAAACGTTCCAGAGGATCAACCGTCGATCCAGGCAGGGATCGATGCGGCTGAGGATGGAAATCTTATATTGGTGGCTCCCGGTACATATGTTGAAAACATTGACTTCTTTGGCAAATCCATAACTCTTCAGAGCGAAGCCGGAGCCGATTTGACGATCATCGATGGAGATCAGGCTGGATCCGTGGTGGCATTAACCAGCGGAGAGACGGAAGATACGGTAATAGACGGCTTCACGATTCAAAATGGCAAACGCTCTGACGGCGGCGGGATCTATTGCTCAAATTCCTCTCCGACGATCACAAACTGCACGATCACATCGAACATCGCCTACGATGAGGGCGGCGGGATCTACTCTTCTGGCTCCTTCTCCTGGCCGAAGATCACAAACTGCACGATCTCGGAAAATACCTGTATTGGCGGCGGTTTGATTCAGCCCCCTTGCGGCGACGGCGGCGGAATCTATTGCGGCGGTGGCATGACGATCGCCAATAGTACGATCTCTGGGAATAGCGCAGGTGAATTAGGCGGAGGGATCTACTGCGGCTATTCCTCCCCGATGATCACAGGCTGCACGATAATAGGAAATAACGCTCGTAATTACGGTGGCGGTATCTATTGCAGAGGCATTGAGGCATCCCCGACGATCACAAACTGCACGATAACCAGAAATGGAGATGGCCACAACACCGCAGGATTCTATTGCGAGGACTCCTCCGCGGTAATGACAAACTGTATTTTGTGGAATAATTACGGCCCTGACATATTTCTTTATCCGGGCTTGCTTTTCGTTACATACTCCGATGTGCAAGGAGGATGGGAGGGTGAAGGGAACATCGATGCGGATCCGCTTTTTATCGGTGGAGGAGACTACCACCTTCGCCCCGGTTCACCCTGCATTGACGCAGGCATTGACGCAGGGATCTACACCGACTTTGACGGAGACACACGTCCCTATGGAGCCGGGTTCGATCTCGGGGCCGACGAGTACACCGGGCCGCGCTGGGCTCTGGGCCTCGATGCCGCATACGAGGCAGGCAGCCTAAGCCTTGATTACGTCATCTGGACGCCTGAGCCGGCAATGTGGGTTATGGCACTGATTCTCACCCAACCCTCAGTACAGGTCATCCCGCTCCTGACACAGCCGCTTCCGGCTCTCGATGCGCCGGCAGACATTCCGATTGCCTTGCCTTTCCCGAGCATAGGAGTGGTAGGATTCTACAGCGGGCTCTATTCGGCAGAGGGCCGGGAAGTTTCGGATCTCGACTGGGTTGATACCGGAAGCTGAAAGACGATCCCGCTGATCAGCACACACGGCCCCACTGAATTTAAGGAATTCTCGTCATCGAAAATTTCTCACTTGCTATCGGAAGGCCATTACATAAAGTTGCAGTCTGAAAGCTCAATCCGCTTTCCGAGTTACGGGGTGTATTACATTCCACATTCCCAAAAGGCCATATTCAGCCCTATCCCGGGATGCGTCACATAGAATTCGAAGGTGAGCCGGCCCAGGAGCTCTGCCTCCCATTCGGGACGCAGGCAGGTGTGGCTGAACTCATGGGCCATGATCGCCATCGAGCAGGCCTGGCGCTCATCACTGGACAGCGGTTCCACGTCGTCGGTGAAGCCGGGACAGATGTACATCGTTTCGGTGAACGGATAGGCGAATCCGACCGTGGTGGGGCCGCACTCGGTGGTGCCCACTTCCTGACAGCGAATAGTCGAATCGTTCTCCATGCGCCCCTGGAGGCAGGTCTGAACCGCCAGTTGCCCCTCTGCCTGGACAAAATTAACGTAGTCTGTCCAGTGGTTGGTCAGCCAATCGGCCGCGTCCTGGGCGCTGTCCTTGAGCCAACAGTCACAGCCGACAAAGTTCAAATCGCCGGGATCCGGGCAGTACTCGTGCAACATGTATCCACCACCCGAGGGACAATCTGCAGCGGAATCGTAGTCCGGGCACTCTGTACATGCCACATCGATTATTTTCTGGTCCAGCCCACAGACCGCCCCATCGCAACACCGATCGCAACTGAGATCCACCATACCGTCCAAACTGTCATACTCTTCGCAATCGCTCGGATCTTCGAGGCACGCACACAGATCCGGGTCATCCAAATCGTAGCCATCACCGGGGTCGGCATCCAGCGCTGGATCATCGGGATCGCCGGCATGTTGCAACGGTCTGCCTGTCATTCGTGCATCCGCCACATCGGAAACGGGGAGTGCGCAAATCCATAAGAACAATTGACCGATCACCAGCATTTTCAATACATTGATACGCATACCGTTCATTTCATTCTCCTTTGTTCGCTCGAGCAATGCCGCGCTCGAACTTTCGATTGGTTGTTCAAAATTGTCTGGAACCCAAATGGTTGTCAGTTCATTCGTCCGCTTTTATTGTGAGTGGCCACTCACAAACAATTAGACAGTACGCTCCTCCATTCCGTTACATGAAAAGTGGAGCAAGGAGAAAATTTTTTTTGGCCTTCCTATGGGAGTTTTTCGACAGTCTCGAACGATATTTGGAATTCATGTAAAATCAAGATGCTGGTAAGCTTATCTGCAACCAGATATTATTGCGCCCAATCTTGTTTCAGATTTTTATGTTTATGCGGGGATGTTTGGGGACTTTTGATCGTATATCTAATACTACAGCGACATTTCAATTTTAAGATTCTCCAATAATTCGAGGCGTTT
>CAZFWM010000394.1:0-6870 GCA_964522545.1 uncultured Thermodesulfobacteriota bacterium | reverse complement strand
GAAAAAGATACACTTCTGAATGACGCAGCTTAAGAAAACTTCTGACTGTCGAGCTCTTAAGAAAGGCTGTTTATTCTATTCCTTTACGACGAGACGAGAGATCAGATTGTCTTGGCAGAACGTATCGATCGAGATGAGGAGATTCTCTTCGAGCCTCTGGCATAAAGATCTCAGGAACAACAAGGGCACCACGGTCATGAGACCGAGCAGCGTGGTAGAAAAGTTGGCCGTCAGTCCCGTTGTCACACCTACCAGGGCCGCCTTGACCTGAGTGACGTCCTCGACGGTCTTCATGTATTTCTCAAAGCCGCCCATGGTTACGTTCACGCCGAGCATGGTGGCGAGGATCCCGAGGATCAGAATGATCCATGTAAAGTATTTCACGATCTCCAAGCTCCATTTTATGGAATGCATGTCGAGATCCATGTCGTAACGCAGGGAATCGATTGCATTACGGGGATTTCCCGAGGACTTGAAGTATGACAGCCCTTTGAGGAAGCGCTGCACGATGGCCTTGTCGTGGGCATTCTTCACGCCGGAGGATACGGCCTCCATGAATTCGTCCACATGTTCGGGGCTGACGGCAGGGAACTTGTCACATACCGGTCTCATGGCGCGAAGGGCCGAGCCCTGGACGGAGAGATTCCACATCTTCAGGGCGAGGATGCATAGAGACCAGAAAAAGAGAAATGTGATGATGGGCTGTATCGGGCTCCGTCCAAGAAAAAGGGTATAGACGTACTGGCCTTTGAGCGGCAGGATCACGGCGATGTAGAAGAGTGCGGTGGTGAGAATTCCGAGTACGAGCGAGATGGTCAGACGGGGGGAGCTGAATGGCCGTCGGCTCGGATTTGGATTTTTTGACATGAGCAGTCCCTCCTGTTTTGTCCGATCGTATTGGAAATTGTATTTCACGAGAATGGATCGATCGTGTTCGTCCTCGAAAGAAAAACCGAGGACGACGACGAGGACGATTACGAGGACGATTACGACATCAATACTCCACGACAACAGTGTCATAGATATCGAGCACCGGTACGGTGACGGTCACGTAGCCCCCTGAGCTTCGGTGTTTGAACTTGCCGTTGTGAGGCGAGAAGACCCGCGAGATCTTTTTGCCCGGCCGCTTGCGAATTCGGAGCTTCAGGTCGTGGATCGGGAGGATCTCCTCCAGGACCTCCGGGCCGCGTACGGGGAGGTGCTCTGCGTACTGCTCCACGTTTCCCCAGAAGCGCCGCCACACGATCGGCGTGATCCCCTTTACGAGGCGCCGCGTCGAGATCATCTCGGCGAGCCTCGACTTCCCCGTTCGAAAGAACGGAAAGATGGAGTGGCCTTCGCGCGTGAAGACCCAGGTCGTCTGCGGCGACAGGACCGGGAAGGTCCTGCCGACCCCTGACTGGATGTTGACCAGGTGCACGATGTCGAACCGATCGTGCCGCCACCCGTTCACCTCGACACATTTCGGCCCATCCAGCTGTACCGGGCCGTCGCCGCCCGCCAGGCGCACGGCATTGACGAAGAGCCTGCTGAGCCGCGGGTCTCCGGTGATCATGGCCTCGCCCAGCCTGGCCGACACGTAGACGGACCGGCCCTCGCCGTACTCGTTCACGACGACCGCCGGGTGGCCGGTCTCCTCGTCGGGGTGGGAGCATCCCTTGAGCATCCAGTCCTTTTCCGTCGTCACCATCGGCTTCACCACGTTGCCGAGCCACTGGGCGCCTTCGTGAGGCTGAATCATCGCCTGTGGGGCGAAGACCATGAGGTCGGTCCCTGTCAGCCCCTGGGTCACCGGGTGCTTCTCCTCGAAGCGCATATAGCTCTGCTGATACAGTATTTCGCCGGCAGAGACCCCGAATACCTCTGCGAGGCCGAAGTCATCCCTCCGCCTTCCACCTTCGTCCAGCATGGCGGTCTCATAGGTGGCCACCAGGCCGCCTCCATCGCGTACGAACGCCTCGATCGCCTCGATCGTCCGATCCGGGAGCACCAGGACATCGGTCAGCACCAGCACGTCGAGGCCGTCGAGTCGCTCGGCGAGATCCTCGACCGGAATGAACTCATAGATCAAGTGGCCCTCGGTCAGGGCCCGGCAGGCGCCGTACATGCACAAGGCATAGCTCGGTGAGAGATCCTCCCTGACCGTGGTGAGGGTCTCCTGGGAGAAGAGCACCCCCACATGGCGCATCGCCTCGGCGGACGCGACCCACGGCTCCAGGCGCTCCGCATCGTCAAAGGCCAGCTCGACCGTCTCAAAGGCCGCCGGGTCCATCGATCCGTCCGGCCGGAGGTGATCCACGATGCTCACCGCGGCCCCTGCGGTCACCGCTCCGGCGAGCTCCGCACACATCTGGGCGGGCGGTTTGGTGCTCCAGTTCGACCCCCCTGAAAACCTGCTCAACCTCAGCTCGGACCGGCAGCCTCCCACATCCCTGCCGAGCCGGGCGGCGACGGGGCCGGCCAGGGTGCCGTACATGTCGAGGCGGACTTCACTGCTCGCATAGTCGACCAGCTCGAGCTGGTGGCGCAGATCGAAGTGCTGTCCCGATATCCAGAGGGCATCGGCCTGGGGGAAGCTGCAAGTGATCTCAATGTCCGGCCGGCGGTGCCTCGAGACCCGCACGGCCGTTTCCAGAAAATCGGTGATCATCTGGGCCTTCCATTTCATGAACTCGATCCAGAGCGGATCGGCCCAGTTCGCATCAGGGATCTTGTGGCCTGTTTTCGCACGGAATGCCTTATTACAGCTATCACAATAGCAGGTGAACGGCGGGTACTCGATGCTCCCGAGACAGAGGCCATCGATAGGATAGCGTGACGTGATCTCATCGATCTGGTTCAGGCAGTAATCGCCGTACTCTGTGTTGATGCACGTGAGCGTCCAGGGGACGCCCGAGCCGGACAAGGTCGGCAGCTGGGCCGGCGTGCCCATTCGCGTCTTCTGGACCCACTTCGCCTCCTGCTCCATTGCCAGGGTGTCGCGGCCGATACTGTAATAGGCGGAAATGCTAAAGTCTTGCCGCCGGCCCTCCTCTACGAAGGCCTCGAGCAGGTCGATCTTCAGAGCGGGGTGCCGGGTCCCTACGCTCGTCTCATAGAATGTATACCCCCAGTGGTTCTTCGCCGGGACCGTGGCGGCCCGGACTCCGGCTTTCACCCAGCTCTCCACGATTTCTTTCGGATCCAGCCGTTCAAAGAGATCCGGCCCCCAGTCGCCGAAGTTCGCGTCGAGCTGCACCCTCTTTAAAATGGGCTCACGCTGCTCACTGTCAGACTTCATCGTTTCCCAGCTCCTAAAAGGAATTATTTAGCCACGAAAAAGAATTAATTTCTTTTGTTTCACACAACGATCAACTCATCCGGGAAGTCTGTTAGTTTTTCCGCCTCGCCATCGGTGATGAGATAGGTGTTCTCCACCCCGACACCGCCCAGGTCCGGGATGAAGACTTTCGGCTCCACCGCCACGGTCATGCCCGGCACGAGGATTGTATCGATGCGCGGGGCGATTACCGGGGGCTCGTCGAGCTCCAGGCCGACACCGTGGCCAAAGAAGGGCACCCGGTTTCCTCCGTGTCCCATAAGGTAGTCCGAGTATCGGGATCCTTTCGCAAGGGCCGAGACCTCTTTGTAGATCTCGCCGCACCGGGCCCCGGGAACAAGCCGCCGGGCGATCTCGCCCTGAACGGTCCTCGTGAATTCGAGTGCCCCGGCCACTTCCCCGCTCGCCTCGCCGATGATGAAGGTTCGGGCCTTGTCCACCAGATAGCCGGCGTAGCCGAAGACGAGGTCGATCAGAATCGGCTCCCCGGGACGCAGCTCACGGCGCCCGCCCCCCTGGGGGACCGCCGGGTAGAGCCCCTCGGCGCCCACGGGTCCGTCGAAGTAGCTCGGGTACACGGCGCTCGGCCCGCTCACCACCGGACCGTAGAAGAGCTCCATGATCCAGTTTCTCATGCGAATGACGCCCTGGTGGCCCCGTCGGCGCATCGCCTCTTCTATGCGGGCCGAAAGGGCGAGCTCGCTGGAGCCGGGTCGGATCAGGGAGCGGATCTCGCCGAACACCTCGGCATGGAGAGCGGCGGCCCGACGCATCCGGTCTGCTTCGTATGACGACTTCACCGAGCGAAGCCTCCGGATGGCGGGTGAGATGTCCATCCACTCCGTCCCGGGAAACAGGTCTCTCATCTTCAGGTACATGGCCGCGGGGAGGACGTCGAGCTCCAGGCCGAGCCGGCCCGAGGCCAAGCCTTCTGCCCCGGATACGAGGCCCGGCAGATCCCGGAGCCGCCTCATCGGCTCGATCCGCTCCATGGGCGACTCGCGACGAGCCCTCTCGACACTTTTCTGGACGGCGAGCAGGGGGGCCCCTGAGGCAGGGATGTAAAGGGCCCCACTCTGTATGGTACCGGTGAAGTAGAACATGTCCACCGGCTGGAATACAAAGGCGCCGGCCAGGTCCGCCTCGCCCATCCCCCTCTGAAGGGCGGACCATCTTTGCTCCAGTTCTTTACTCGGTACGTATTCCATCAAGGTCTCTTTCAGCGGCTCTGACGGCGTGACAACACTATTCAGAATCCCGCAGGATGTCAATTTGTTCCGTTTCGTTTTTGTGATAGGTTATTGAGATTCCATCGATGCCCTGACTCCCCGGCCGTGATGGGGAGGAGTCGTATCCGATATCAGAAATGCGTAATCCAAGGCGTAGCGCAGAGGGAAATGATGAAGGACGAGAGAAAGACGAAGAAACAGCTCATCGAGGAGCTCGGACATCTGCGGCGGCAGGTGGCCGAGGCATCGATGCGGGGACGCGAGGAGACCGCGAGGACGCTCCTGAACCTCACAGTGGACTCGATTTTGTTGTTGGATCGCGATGGAGCGATCCTCTACGTCAACGAGATAGCGGCACTGAGACTAGGCAAGAAAGTAAACGAGCTGGTCGGCACGAATATTTTCGACATTTTCTCGCCTGATGACGTCGAGTCCAAGATGGTGCGACGGAATGAGATTCTTCGTGCTAGAGAGCCGATGCTCTTCGAGGAAAAATGGAAGGACATCATCTTCGAAACCAGCGTCTACCCGATCCTGAACAAAGAGGGAGAAGTGGATCGAGTAGCCATTTTCGCCAAGGACATCAACAAGCGCAAGAAAATGGAGAAGGCACTGTGCGAAAGCGAAGAGCGCTACCGGCTGCTGGCCGAGAATGCCACGGACAGCATCTGGATCCGGGATATGGACCTGCGGCATACCTATGTGAGCCCTTCGGTCACACGTCTGAGGGGTTTCAGCGTCGAGGAGGTCATGACCCAGTCGATCGACGACTCCTTGACTCCGGCTTCCCTTGAATTAGTCAGAAAGGCCTGGACCGAGGAGATGCTCTTCGAGGAAATGGAGGACAAGGATCCCGGTCGGACGCGCACACTGGAGCTCGAGCAGTACTGCAAGGACGGCTCCACGGTCTGGACCGAGGTGGAGACGATATTCCTTCGGGACGAAGAGGGCCGGCCCACCGGGATACTGGGCTGTACTCGCGACATCACCGAACGCAAGAACTTCGAGGCTGAACTTGAGAAATACACCGAGAGGCTCGAACACGAGGTGTACAAGAATACCCTCGAATTCAGGAAATCGGAGGCGAAATACAGGGATCTCGTGGAGAAGATGAACGAAGGGGTGATCACTCTCGACGCGGAGATGAAGGTTAGCTTCGTCAACCCGGCCTTCTTGAGGATGGTGGGCTGTCATGAAGAGGAGGTGCTCGGAAAGCACTTCACCGAAGTCTCGTGGGCCGATGAAGAGGCCATGTCCATAATAACGAAGGAGTCCGAGAAGCGAAGGAAACTCAGGTCCTCGCGATACGAGGTCAAGGCCAGGCACAAGACCGGAAAGATCGTCCATACTCTCACCTCGGCTACGCCGATCAAGGGCCCTGACGGCGAGTTCGCAGGAAGCTACGCGGTCGTCACCGATATCTCGGAGCAGAAGAAGCTCGAGCGGGCCCTCAAGGAGCTCTCCACGAGGCTCGTGAACCTCCAGGAGCAGGAGAGGAGGCGCATAGCCTGCGAGTTGCACGATGAGATCGGCGGATTCCTGACCGGTATGGCCATCGAGCTCGAGCTGCTGAACCATGAGCCCGAAATGAAGGGAAAGACTCAGATTAACCACCTTACCTCGCTCAGGGATCAGATTCACCGGACGATCGACGCGGTCCAGAGGGTCTCCTACGAGCTCCGGCCCGCCATCCTTGACGATCTCGGACTGCCGTCGGCCCTGCGGTGGTACGTCGACACATTCCGCGAGCGAACGCGCATCAAAGCGAGGCTTCGCCTGGCCGCCGCATTGAAGCGACTTCCGGAGGCGGTGGAGATCGCCGTCTTCAGGATATCGCAGGAAGCCCTGACGAACGTGGCCAGGCACTCGAAGGCAGAGTCCGTGAGCCTCGTCCTCTCTAGGGCAAAGAACAGATTGTCCCTGAGCGTCAAGGACGACGGCGTGGGCTTCGACCCGGACAAGCTCTATGGGGAGCCGGAAGAGAGGGGATTCGGGATCTTCGGGATCCGGGAGCGCCTGAGGTCGCTGGGCGGCAACCTCGATCTCCAGAGCGAGCCGGGAGAGGGGACACGCCTTGTGGTCACCATCCCGATAGGCCCAGAGTAACCGTCCGGCACTTGAAAAGAAAGCCGGATCATGGGAGGGAGGAACGAGGGGGGTGCACCTCCTCTCGCCAGATCCGGCTGTGATAGTGACTTATGATTTTCCGAGGAACTTATGATATTCTTCACACTTCATTCGGCTTCTACCCTATATGACACCCGACAGGGAAGATATATAACAAATAATATGTCCCCATCGAGCGGACGAGAACAGGACGTT
>CAZFWM010000393.1:0-6872 GCA_964522545.1 uncultured Thermodesulfobacteriota bacterium | reverse complement strand
TCTGGCGCGAGCGTCAGCGGTTTCCGCCTGCGGTTTTATGCAACGTTAGGGTCTATTTGCTCCCTCCTGTAGGATCTGTTAGATTTACTGTATGGACGATCTCAGATCAAAACAGGCCGAAACAGAAGGGCTCCTGCTCGACTTCATGAGCGGCCTGGGCCTTCGGCTCAAGAAGGATCTCAGCATAGTACAGCCTCTCGTCGAGGTACTCCGTGATGAGCTGACCGGCGACTTATACAAAGGGCCGTCGAAGCATGCCGAGATGTTCAATAGCGTCGAGCGAACCTTGCATCGGATAGACGACCTGCTCAATCAGTTCGTGTTCCTGATGGAAATCCAGGACCCGGGCTACAAGATGAATGACCTTACCGACATGCAGGCCTTAGTACGCTCGGCCTTCCAGAAATCCCGATTCGGAGCTCAGGACCCGGCGAGAAGGCCGGCCCGTGTGTGCGAGACCTTCGGTGGATTCAGCACCCGGATAAAAGTGAACTTCCTGGGTTTGCGCCAAGCGGTCATCGATATCTTCAGCCTGGCCTACGATGTACTGGCCACGCCGCGAGAAGAGGATGAGGATTTGGCAAGGGGACCGGATCTCGACAAGTCACTCAAAATAGAGACATCTTCGCTTCCAGGCCCTGAACCTGGAAAAAACACTTTTCAGCTCTCCTTTTCACTGGCCGGCATCGGCCCTTTGGATGAAAAAGCGGTCTTCAGTCCGTTCGGGCCGCTCTGGGGTTTCTATTCGCACATGGGCCCGGACCCCGACGAGCACAGCCCGGGGCTCTTCAGGGCCAAGATGATCGTGGAGCGGCACGGTGGGGTTCTCAAAGCCCGGGACATGGCCGAAGAAAGAGAAGGAGAAAACGGCATACGATTGCTGTTGGAGCTTTCTTACGAAGAGGGGCGACCGCCGGTCGCCCCTACAGATCTAGCGACGGTGTGATGTAGGGGCGACCGGCGGTCGCCCTCACTTCAAATCGAGGAGGTATACCAATGGAGCTATCAGCCGTATCCATGGAGATCCCCGACGATGCCAACATCATCATCGGCCAGGCACACTTCATCAAGACCGTGGAGGACCTCTACGAGGTCATCGTGGGCAACGTGCCCGTCGCCCGCTTCGGCATCGCCTTCTCCGAGGCCTCGGGGGACTGCCTCATCCGGGCCGAAGGCAACAATACCGAGCTGAAGAGGACCGCCGTAAAGAACGCCAAAGCCATCGCAGCGGGCCACATATTTGTCATACTCCTCTGGGACGCTTACCCGATCAATGTGCTCAACAGTATCAAGGCCTGTCAGGAAGTCTGCTCGATCTTCTGTGCTACGGCCAACCCGGTCGAGGTACTCGTCTGCGAGACCGGGGCCGGCCGGGGCGTGGTCGGCGTCGTGGACGGGCTCCCGCCCAAAGGCGTGGAGAAAAAGAAGGACGTGAAGTGGCGTAAGGACTTGCTGAGGAAGATCGGGTACAAGCTGTAATAAGACACAGTGGCGGGCCCCTGTGTCCACCTATGCCTTTGGGCACGGCATGCCGTGCCCAAACGGTCCATGAAGCCGTTTCAATGCATTTTCTTACTCAAAGAAATGAACTCCTCATACTCATCAAGCGACTCTTCTCTTTTGCCGTGCTCAAGGGAATCCAGGATTGATAAGGCGTCACCTCTGAGCTTATTCGCTCTTCTCCTATCTTCATCAAAGGGGTTGAATATGGTGAGAGAGTCTCTTCCGAGATTGTTTGCTCTCTTCTCGCTGATTTTATCGAATACATCCGCTATCAGAAGCATCGACATCGCCGTCCTGTCCCTGTAATCTATCCTGTCCAACAATTGAGAATGGATCGAATTTATCACATACGCAACGTGCTCGAACTGCCTCTTTTCGATATGTGTTTCCACGATGCGACACAGCGCCCTCGCTCTCTTCCAGGGATCTTTCATATGCACCGTTATCTTCTGTGCCCTATCCAAAAGATGCTCATTCCCTCTATTATCGCAGATCGCTAAAAGCGTCTCCGATATATTCTCAAGCACCCGGTCCCTGTCCCAGTAACAATGAACAGAATCGACTTTTTTCGATGCCTTATCGAGGAGTTGCAAGGCTCTTTCTCCGTTTGATTTGCTTAAAAACAGCCTCGAACACACTAGCAATGAAACGGCCTGTATCCATGGTTCATTTATGCTTGACACTACTTCAAGGAGCTCTTCATTGCCGGCATCATTCTCAACCAAGGCATTGAGTTCCTCTACTTTCTCATCATTCAGGAAGTTGTGTAGTTCATCCCTGTCCGGAGGTTCCTGTGAATGGATCCCAATGAATATTTCAGCTCTTGGGCTGAGATCCAGACAGTGTTGGATGCGCTCGTCTTCCAGAAACCTTTTTATGTAAGCAAGTATCTCCTTTCTGCGTTTCCCGTAATATGTGTCTATGACGTCCAAAGAGCTGATGGCCTGGTGTAGAATTCCCTTGACAGCAGCGCCGTCACCTCCTATTTCTGCTAACGCGCAGGCCATATAACCAAGATTGTTCGTAAATTTCCAAGGGGCCTCTTCTTTCACCAATTGCTGTACCTGCAGGGCTCTTTCCAAGATCTTTTCGGCCTTACCCTGTCTTCCGATCTTGGAGTAGAGAATTGCTAATTTGCACAGTTCTCGTGGTCTTTCAATAATATTGATGACGCCCTCTGCATTAAGAATCTCTTCGCTTGCCTGATCCAACACCTCGGAACACTCTTCTATCCGCCCTTCATCAACTAACTTCAAAGCCAATTCATTGAGGCGATCCACATTCTCGAACCAGCTGTCACCTTGAATACGATCCAACGGTTCTATCCTTCCCGGGTCCTTTCTCACCGGCTTTATCAGGCCGACTTCTGTTTGCCGAGCCACGCGGGCAGGAGCTCCCGCTGCTCAAGATTCGAAAGGAACTCCCTTTCAAGCGGAATCTCCATGCCCATGAATTTCTTGAAATCTTCAAGAGACTGGAGCGCTTTCCAGCATTTTCTTCTATCTCTCCTCGCATCAGCCGCCATGGCAAGGAAGAACCAGCTATGGAAGTGGCTTAAGGGGTTTGAGGTCAGCTCCAGATTCATACGGAGAGATTCTTCAGCCTCTTCATATCTACCGGTCAGGAAATAACACTTCCCCAGGCTGAAACGCGTCCACTCCATCACCGGTTCCAGCTCGGCTGCCTCGCGCAGGTGGTGAATCGCCACCTCATATTCTCCTGACTCCATATGAAACTCGCCGAGGTAATGGTGGAGTACTGCGCAATCAGGATATGGCTTGAGCTGGTCCTGCCCGAACCGTATTCCTTTTTCGTAGAGCTTCCGTTTCTTGAAATACTCAAACATTTGGTAGAATACGGGGTCCGGCCACGATCCTTTATCGTAATTCCTGTTCGTAGAGCATTCCGTGCAGGTCGGGCAGAGCTCCTTCTCGGAGAACATGTTTCTCAAGGAAGAAAAACCCTCCCGCCACATCTTCTCGATGGACTGGTTCGTGACGTCCTCCAGATAGTCCAGAACCGGCTCTTCTCTGTCGCTCTTCATGTGGAGCTGAAAATGCGGGCAGGGGCTGGCCGTGCCGTTTGAATAAATATAAAGTTCGCTGAACGGGAGAGGGCATGAGGGACCTTTTTCTTTCGTTTTCCGCTTTTCACGAATGTCCGCCCTGTGGCCCGTATTGGGTCGCACACGGCTGTGGGGAGTGCCTCCACCCTCGGGTGCAGGCAATTCCATCTCAAACAGATCGAAGGCAACGGAAATGCCGATCTGATTTGCCAATTCTATGGAATCCCTTGCTTCGTTTTTGAACTGCCTCCATTCATCTTCAGACAATACAACTTGTTCTTTCCCTTTTCCAACACTGCCCAATCGGACGTTCACGGTTTTCACTTCCAATGATTTGGCCAATTGAATGTATTCTCTGAGGGTGGAGAAATTGGGTTTGAAGATAACAATTCGGAGTGTGAGCTTGGGAAGAATACTCTTTTTATCGTGTTTGTATCGGTTGATGTTCTTGATCCCCCGCAGCGAGAGATTGAAGGCTCCCTTCTTGCCCGCGATGGCATCATGAAGATCTTCCGTCGGAGCGTGGATGCTGATTTGGACGGATTCCCATTGCATCTCCACAATCCTTCTTGCATCGTCTGCTGAAATGCACGTCCCGTTGGTGAGGAGGTCACCCTCAATGCCCCCCCGGCGGAATCTCTCCATCATGCTGAGTATAAGTCTCTTCCTGAGTAAGGGTTCTCCTCCGCCGGAGAAGACAACTCTGGGGATCTGCAAACTGCATATCTCATCCGCTATGGCAAGCCATCGTTCTTCGGGGAGCTCGCTGAGATCATAGGCGCTCAGGCGCCTCCAGCAAAATTGGCAGTTCAGGTTGCACCGGTCTGTCGGCTCAACCTGGATCATGAAGGGCGTAGGCAGTGGGGTGATACCGGAATCCAAAACGTAAGAGACCCCTAGCTGGTATGCTCAAGAACTCTAAAGCTCTTTTCTGTAATGTAACTCTATTCTTTCCTTTCGTCAAATACCGGAGCTCTTATTCTGATTCCCATCGGTATCTCGACTGTTCGACTTTCGGGCCCTATTGCACGACGGATGCCTTCATGTTAGTAAGGCCCTACTTTGGGGATTCGGCCCTTACGATCGACATCTTTCATACATCATCTGGGAGATCCAGCCCGGTGGCCAAGGCGAAGACCAGGAAACCAGTTCGAGGCAGAGCCAAGAAAACCCGCACGCCGGGAGGGCCAAAAAGGCCGTCCCTCGCCGACGGTATGACGCTGCTCTCCGAGGACGATCTCTACCTCTTCGGCGAAGGGACCCACCACCGGCTCTACGAGGCGCTCGGGGCCCACCCCGCGAGGGCGGACGGGAAAGACGGGACCTTCTTCGCCGTGTGGGCGCCCAATGCCGAGGCGGTCTTTGTTCGTGGGGATTTCAACGGCTGGAGCGACTCCAGCCCCCCCCTGCGGCCGAGGGGAGGCTCCGGTGTGTGGGAAGGGTTCATTCCCGGCGTCGGAAGCGGCTCTCTATACAAGTACCACATCGTATCCAGACACGACGGCTACAGGGTCGACAAGGCCGATCCCTTCGCGTTCTTCGGCGAGGCCCCCCCTGAAAAAGCGTCCATCGTCCGGGATCTCGCCTACGAGTGGGGCGACGGGGAGTGGATGGGGGCCCGGGGCGGGCGAAACAGGCTGAGCGATCCCATCTCCGTCTACGAGGTGCACATCGGATCGTGGAGGCGCAGGCAGGAAGAAGGCGGGCGGCCCCTCACCTACCAGGAGCTCGCCCGGGAGCTGCCGGAGTACGTGAGCCGCATGGGCTTCACCCACGTCGAGCTCCTGCCGGTCATGGAGCACCCCTTCTACGGCTCGTGGGGCTACCAGACCACGGGATTCTTCGCGCCCACCAGCCGATACGGGACGCCCCAGGATTTCATGGCCCTCGTCGACCAACTCCACCGGCACGGCATCGGCGTGATCCTCGACTGGGTCCCCTCGCACTTCCCATCGGACGAGCACAGTATCGGCTACTTCGACGGGACCCACCTCTACGAGCACGCCGACCCGAGGCGCCGCGTCCATCCGGACTGGGACAGCCTCCTCTTCGACTACGGCCGGGGCGAGGTGCGCAGCTTCCTGGCGAGCAGCGCCCTCTTCTGGCTCGACAAGTACCACATCGACGGCCTGCGCGTGGACGCCGTGGCCTCCATGCTCCACCTCGACTTCTCCCGCAAGGAGGGGGAGTGGGTCCCCAACGAGTTCGGCGGCAGGGAGAACCTCGAGGCCATTGCATTCCTGAAGAGACTCAACCAGGTGGTCTACGAAAACTACCCGGACGTGCAGACCTATGCCGAGGAGTCCTCGGCCTGGCCCCTGGTCTCGCGCCCGGTCGATGCCGGCGGACTCGGCTTCGGCCTGAAGTGGGACATGGGGTGGATGAACGACACCCTGGACTACATGGCCAAGGACCCGGTGCACAGGAAGCACCATCACGACCGCCTCACATTCCGGATCCTCTACGCCTGGTCCGAGAACTTCATCCTCCCCCTCTCCCACGACGAGGTGGTCTACGGGAAGAGATCGCTCCTGGAGAAGATGCCGGGAGACGAGTGGCAGAAGTTCGCAAACCTGAGGCTCCTCCTGGCGCTCCAGTACGCCCAGCCGGGCAAGAAGCTCCTCTTCATGGGAGGAGAGCTCGGCCAGCGAAGCGAGTGGTACCACGAGGCGGGCATGGACTGGCACCTGCTCGACCGGCCCGAGCACGCGGGCGTGCAGCGACTCGTGCAGGACCTGAACGGCCTCTACCGCCGCGAGCCCGCTCTGCACGAGCGCGACGTGGAGGAGGCGGGCTTCGAGTGGGTCGACTGTGACGACAGCGCCCAGAGTGTGATCAGCTTCCTCCGCAAGGGGAACTCGGCCGACGACGAAGTGCTCGTGGTCTGCAACTTCACACCCTTGCCGCGTCACGGCTACCCCGTGGGCGTGCCCCACGCCGGCCTCTGGAAGGAGATCCTCAACAGCGACGCCGGGGAGTACGGCGGGAGCGGCGTCGGGAATATGGGGGGCGTCGAGGCCGAGGCTCGCCCCCTCCATGACCGGCCCTGCCGGCTCGTACTCACGCTGCCGCCTCTTGGGGCCGTGTTTCTGAAGTGCGAAGTGTGATACGAGGGGAACATTTATACTCTCTGATTTTTTTTAACGCAGAGGCGCAGAGACGCAGAGAGAAAAGAATCCAGATTGAATAAGGAAAAAGTCATGGATTTTGCGAGCGAAGCGAAGCAATCCCCCGGGCTCCGCATGCTAATGGGCTCGGGGGATTGCTGTCATAAGCTTGTCAAGCCCCCTTCTTTTACTTGGGT
>CAZFWM010000392.1:0-6881 GCA_964522545.1 uncultured Thermodesulfobacteriota bacterium | reverse complement strand
GAGATGAGACGGATGATGCGGTTCTCGCCGGGTTTACCCTCGTCTATGGTGAGGCCGACGAAGGCGGAGGCATACACATTAGTCTGGGGTCCGATGCCTATATCTACGATTGCCAGATAGCATATAATATGGCAGATCGTGAGGGTGGAGGCATCTATATTCTTCATTCCTCTCCCTCAATCTGGCTATGTTTGATCAGTTACAACCAAACCGATTTTAGCGGTTGGGGCGGTGGAGGCGTATATCTACATGATTCCTCTCCAACAATCAACGAATGTGAAATCAAGGACAATCTCGCCCGAGCTGGCGCCGGGATCTCTTGTGAGTACAGCTCCTCCCCGGAGATCAAGAACTGCACAATCTCGGATAATAAAAGCGAATATGATGGAGGAGGTATCTATATCAATGGGGAAGCCTCAGCGACCATCACGAACTGCACGATCACAGGCAACATCGCTGACGATGGAGGCGGTATTTACTGCTCAGGAGCTGTTTCGACGATTACGAACTGCACGATCACGGACAACATCGCTTCTTGGAGCGGCGGTGATAATGGTAAAGGCGGCGGGATTCTATTCTTCAAGGACTGGTCGATAATCACGGCCTGCACGATCACTGGCAATGTCGCCGGTGATTCTGGTGGCGGGATTGCCTGCTGGGGACAACCTGGTTCTGATCATAGTTGTGTACCGACGATCAAAAACTGCACGATCACGGGCAACAGTGCTGGCAAAGGCGGCGCAATATCATCTAGTCTCAACGCCTCTCCGTATATCAGGAACTGCACGGTCTCCGATAACACCGCGTCCGAAATCGGCGGAGGAATCTACTTGTACGAATACGCCGACGCCGCAAAAGCCAGGATCATGAACTCTATCTTCTGGGGGAATTCCGCTCCCGAAGGCTCAGAAATTTACTTGAATGATTTGGCATGGCTGACGGTTTATTCCTCCGACGTGCAGGGAGGAGAAGCGGGTGTATATGTCGAGCCGGGGGGCATACTGGTCTGGGAGATCGATAACATCGACGCGGACCCGAAATTTGTCGGGGGAGGGGACTATCACATCACTTTTCTCTCTCCATGCGTGGATGCCGGTGACGATAATGGGATCTATGACGACATAGACGGTGATTCGAGACCTTGGGGACTGGGATACGATATGGGTTCGGACGAGATTCCCGGTTCATGGACAATCGTGCAGGCCCCCTACCACGCGGCGGCCACTCTTTTCATGGAATATACCCTCGGCACGCTGCAGCCGGCCGACTGGCTGAGCTACCTGATTCTGACATACCCCCAGATCCAGGTCATCAAGCTCTGGTCCGTTCCGCTCCCGCCCATCGATCCCCCCATAGATTTCCAGGTCTCCTTCCCCCTGCCGAGCATGGGGACCGTGGGACTCTGGACCGGTCTGTTTCAATATGGGAACCCACTGGGCTCCAGCCTGGTCTGGGTCGATACCAGCCAGCCGGGCTGATAGAGGGCTTTGGGGTCGGTCGGGCTTGGAGTTGGACCAATCGATAGAATCGATATTTCAGGATAAATCTCAGAAAGGCAAGGAGATTCATTCCTTGAATGCAGTAAATGCAGTCTTTTTTTCCAAACATCCATTCACCGGGGGGGCGGCCGCCGTGTCATCGGGACTAGTTTTCTGATTTCATGGAACTTACAACTCTATTACGATAACTTATGTTTCCCAGCTCGCTCAATGATCGAAACCATTTCTCCATAAACGCCTGTAACTTTGCTACCCATGTGGGAAATACAATTGAATGGTTGTGATCTGAATGTCTCACGATACTCTCTGCGACCTTATCCGCCGGAGCACTCAGTGTGTGAAAAAAATCAGGAAATGGGATATCTCGCTTTGCGACGTCAAAATATTCAGTCCTTGTTCCTCCAGGACAGATGACGGTAGCCCTTATACCGGTTCCTTTCAATTCTAAGCGAAGAGATCGTGTAAATCCAACAACAGCATGTTTTGTAGCACAGTACACTGCATTCAATGGATGGGGCACAACGCCCCCTACTGATGCTATATTGACGAGGCTTCCACCTCCTTGTGCCCGCATAACAGGAATGACGGCCTTCGAAAGGGCGATCAAAGAGAGAACATTCACATTGAACATTTTCTCTATTTCGTCCCATGGCTGGTTTTCAAGAAATATTTGAGAGCCAAAACCGGCATTGTTGACCAGAACATCGATCCGCGAAAAATTCTCCATGGTGATCCGGATCAATTCTTCAGCGTTATCCGGATTCGATAAATCAGTAGGCATGACGAGACACTTTGCCCCTGTCCTTTCCAATTCATCTGCCACTTCCTTGAGTCGATCGCTCCTTCGCGCTGCTACGACCAAGGAGTCACCTCTCTTGGCAAATAATCTTGCTGCTTCCATCCCGATGCCACTGGATGCCCCGGTTATGATGACGACTTTCCGCTCTCTCTTACTCATTGTGCCTCCAGTTCAAAGATTCCATTTTGAAACCTTTCCTTCTAGTCTCGCTCAACATTCGTGCTATCCGTGCGAGTTGAAAAATATCTTGATTGATGAGACAAATCAAACTAGGACTTCGGATGACCATTATTTTTTTATTTCTTGGGAGGAATCCATGGCCCTGCGCGACCTGATCGAGAAGCTGGAGTCCGAAGGACGTCTGACCCGAATCGACAGGCCGGTATCCGCCCGGCTCGAGGCCGCCGCCGTCATGCGGACCCTTGGAGACCGACCGGTCCTGTTCACCCGGATCGCGGGGAGCCAGGTCCCGGTCGCGGGCAACCTCAACGCATCGAGGGCCCTGGTGGCCGGGCAGCTCGGCGTCCCGGCCGGGGAGCTCCTCGGGCGGATGACTGGGGCCATGGACCAACCGACCGTCCCGCAGATCGTCTCATCCGCCCCCTGTCAGGAAGTGGTGGAGCCCGACGTGGACCTCGGCAGGCTCCCCCTGCTCTGCCACTATGAAGAAGAGGGCGGCCCCTTCATCACGGCCGGAATCTTCGCGGCCCGGGACCCCGAGCTCGGACAGAATTTCTCCGTGCACCGATGCATGCCGATCGACCGGACGCGCCTTGCGGTCCGGGTGGTCCCCCGCGACCTGCACGCCTTTCTCGAGCGGGCCGGCGGGGAGATGGACGCGGCCCTGCTCATCGGGATCGGGGCCAACATGCTCCTGGCCGCGGCCACTTCGATCCCCCTGGGCGAGGACGAGTCGCACCTGGCCGCGGCCCTGGCCCCGCTCAAGATGGTCAAAGCCACGGAGTCGGACATCCTCATCCCGGCGGAAACGGAGATCGTCCTGGAGGGCCGGTTCACGGGCGAGCGCCACCAAGAGGGCCCCTTCGTGGACATCACCGGCACCCTCGACCCGGTGCGCGAGGAGCCGGTCTTCGAGGTCCGGCAAATCACCCGCAGGCGCGAGCCGATCTACCAGGCCCTGCTTCCGGCCGGCCCCGAGCACAGGCTCCTCATGGGGATGCCGCGGGAGGCCACGATATTCCGCTCGGTAAGCCGGATCTGCCGCTGCCTCGACGTGCACCTCACGTCGGGCGGGTGCGGCTGGCTCGACGCGGTCGTTCAGATCGAAAAGCGGGACCCGGACGACGGCCGCGAGGCGATCGAGGCGGCCTTCGCGGGTCACGGCTCTCTCAAGCACGCTTTCATTGTGGACGGAGACATCGATCCCACGGATTCGGTGCAGGTGGAGTGGGCCATGGCGACCCGGTTCCAGGGGGACCGGGACCTGATCGTCCTCCCTCGACAGAAAGGCTCGTCCCTCGATCCGAGCGCCGCCCCGGGCACGGCCGAGACCAGCAAGCTCGGCTTCGACCTCACGCGGCCGCACGGGGCGGACCCGTCGCCCTTCCGCCCGGTTGCGGGGGCGCTGGTGGAGGTGGATGAGTATTTGTAGGGGAAGGCACAAAGGGATTGATCGATAGAGACACATTGTTAGGAAACACCGATAACGATCTTGTCCAATCTGGGAGAATCGAGATTGGAGTCCGTCTGACAAATGGCCTTGACTGTTCCTGAACGGCACAATAAAGAGAGCTCATTGTAAATACCACTTTGTGCCTTTGTGCCTCTGCCCCTTTGCCCCTTTTTTTTTTCACCATGGCTAAGAAACCGCATAGTACGCTCAATGCAATGAACCTCACCTCCGAAGAAAAATCAATGCTCGCGGGCGAGCGGGGACGTGCCGCTCAGAAGGCCATGGAGATCCTCGTGGCGCTGGGCAGCATCTTCGGCGCCGACCGCCTCGTGCCGGTCGGCTCGGCCCAGGTCGCGGGCGTGAGCTACCTGAACCTGGGGGACGAGGGGCTTGAGTTTCTCGAGGAGATGGCCGCCGACGGCAGGGTCCGAGTCCTCTCCACGCTGAACCCGGCCGGGATGGACCTGGAGGCCTGGCGCACACAGGGCATCCCCGAAAGCTTTGCCGAACGGCAGAGCCGTGTGATCGCCGCGTTCCGACGAATGGGGATAACCCCCACCTGCACGTGTACTCCCTACCTGGCCGGCAACACCCCGGGCGCCGGGGAACACATCGCCTGGAGCGAGTCGAGCGCGGTCTGCTACGCAAACTCCGTGCTCGGCGCGAGGACCAACCGCGAAGGCGGACCCGCCGCACTGGCCGCGGCCCTGGCAGGCCGCACCCCGCTCTACGGGCTTCACCTCGATGAGAACAGACAAGCTCAGGTCCGTGTCGACCTTCGCACTCCTGTTGAGTCTACATACGCCCTCTCGGTGCTCGGCTCGGTCGTGGGCCGCCGGATCGGCAACCGCATCCCCCTGTTCACCAGCCTCGGGGAGGTCGGCGAAGACGGCCTGAAGAGCCTGGGCGCCGCGCTGGCCACCTTCGGGGGCACGGCCCTCTTTCACGTGGAGGGAACAACGCTCGGGCCGTGGGGAGATCCGAAAGAGGTGGTCGCGGTGGACCGGACCGACATGGCCGAGGCCGCCGCCCGGATGGACGACGTCACCGAGGCGGACCTGGTGAGCATCGGCTGCCCCCACGCGGGCCTGGATGAGATCCGCCGGGCAGCCGAGCTCCTCCGGGGAAAGCAGGTGCGCCGCCCTCTCTGGATCACGACCTCCCGGCCCGTGAAGGAGGCGGCCGACCGGATGGGGTACGCGGCCGTGGTCGAGGAGGCCGGGGCGCTCCTGATCTGCGACACGTGCGTGGCCGTAGCCCCGCTCAAAGGGACTTTCCACGCCCTGGCCACGGACTCGTCCAAGATGTGGTACTACGGCCAGGGCATGAACAGGCTCCGGACGAGGCTGCTGCCGACCGAGGCCTGTTTGGAGCTGGCTTTGCGGTGAGGGGACCCTCACCCCCCGCTTTCGCGGGGGCAGGCTCTACCCTCTCACGGAGGGAGAGGGAATAATGGATTTCTCATCATTCCCAGGCTCCGCCTTTCTCCTCGTTCCCAGGCTCCGCCTGGGAACGAACTTGCGGGAGGCTCCGCCTCCTCTATTGGATTACAGCAACCTTGTTGGTCGAAAAGGGCAGAGCCCTCAAAAAACTCCGTTCCGAGGCAGAGCCTCGGAACGAGATAAATTTGTGGCTCCGCCGCGATAAAATGATATTAAGATGATCCTTGAGGGACGAACCATATACCAGGGCGAGGCGAGCGGCCCGGCCCTGGTCTCGGGCGAGCCGATCTCCTTCTACGGCGGGGTCGACCCCGACACGGGCCGCGTGATCGAGGCCGGGCACCCCCTGGAGGGAGCCTGCGTCAAAGGGACGGTGCTGGTCTTCCCCCACGGAAAGGGATCGACCGTGGGCTCCTACATCCTCTACAGGCTGAAGAAGCGGGGCCTTGCGCCCGCGGCCATCGTGAACAGCGAGTGTGACCCGGTCGTGGCCGTGGGGGCGATCATCGCCGAGATCCCCTGCCTGGACCGGATCGATATCGGCCGGATCGAGGCGGGCCGCACGGTCCGCATGGATGCCGCCCAGGGAGTGATAGAGTTATGACCGCACCTTCCGACCCTTTGCTGAACCTCTCTATCCTCAAGATCGGCGGGAGCCTCATCGCCTGCAAGGAGAGCGAGATCCCCCGGGTCGATCGGGGCGAGCTCGACCGGATCGCCTCCGAGATCGCCGGGGCCCGGAGCGCCGGGGCTCCGGATCGGGCCCTCGTCGTCGTCCACGGGGCAGGCTCGTACGGCCACCTCATCGTGAGCGCCACCGGGATCGACAAGGGCCTGCGCACCGACGCCGACCGCATCGCCATGGCCCGGACCCAGCGCCTCCAGAACGAGCTCAACCTCATCGTCACGGGCGCACTCGTCGACCAAGGCGTACCGGCCTTCCCCTTCCAGTTCTCCTCCCACGCGGTCCTCCGGGCCGGCCGGCTCGAGAGCACCTCACTCGAAGCCCTGCGCGGCCTCCTGTCCCGGGGCCTGGTCCCCGTGGCCTTCGGGGTCCCGGCCTTTGACGAGCACCAGGGCTGCGCGATCCTCTCGGGGGACCAGATCACCCCCTACGTCGCCCGGGAGCTGAACGCCGCGCTCGTCGTTCACGCCACCGACGTGGACGGAGTCTTTGCGGCCGATCCCAAGGCCGAGCCCGGGGCGGTGCCGATCCCGCGCATCTCGGCCGAGAACATCGAATCCGTAAGGAAGTGCCTGGCCGGATCGGCGGCGACCGATGTGACCGGCGGGATGGCCCGCAAGGTCGAGGAGCTCGCGGACCTCGGCCGGGCCGGAATCCCCTCGGTGATCGTGAGCGGCCGCCGTCCCGGGGCGATCCGGGACGCCCTGCTCGGCAGGGACGCGGGTGGGACGCGGGTGGCGTTCTAGGGCGAAGGAATTATCGCCCTTTGGGCGGGCTTTTGCTCCCAGATTTTTTTAACGCAGAGGCGCAGAGACGCAGAGGA
>CAZFWM010000391.1:0-6887 GCA_964522545.1 uncultured Thermodesulfobacteriota bacterium | reverse complement strand
CTAACCCAAGTAAAAGAAGGGGGCTTGACAAGCTTATGACAGCAATCCCCCGGGCCCAGTTTGCCAATAAGCACAGGGGGTTGCTTCGGCACTCCGCTCCTCGCAATCTTCGACTTCGCTTCGCTCGCAACATCCTCAAGGTGCTTTATTGTCGATCTTATAATTCTCTATTCATTCAAAAAAGTGCTTCGATTATGCTGAAAGATTTTTCGCCGTGGGTTTCCTTCTCTGCGTCTCTGCGCCTTTGCGTCTCTGCGTTAAAACTCTTCAACGGAAAAATTTTAGATTTCCTGCGCAATACCCCTACCGCCCAGTGCGTATCCGGAACTCCATTCGCCCGGACTCTCCGTGCAGAGCCGCGGCGTTGCGCTCCGGACTCCAGGTCCAGGTCCCCGGCTCGAGGGTGAGCGGATCTGCGCCAGCCGCGTAGGTGAGCCCCTCGACCTGTGCGGGAGCCGCGAGATCCACGGGCCAGACAACCTGGGCGATAACCTCCGCCTCGTCGGGCTGGGCCGTCCGCCGGAGCGTGACCCCGTCGGCTCCGGCTTCTACGGTCATTTGACTCCCGTCTGCCAGGGTCACGTCCGTGGTCCCCTCCGGGAAGGCCCAGACGTGAAGGAGGTGCGCCAGATCGTCGGCTCCTGTCACGTCGGGACCGGCCGGGCCGCCGGCCGGGGCGAAGGTGTCGACCCGCGGGTCGACCAGGGGAATGACAGCGCCGAGCCGGACAAAGACCGGGATCTCGTCCACCGGCGCCTCCACTGTAATCTCCCTGCCGCCCTCTGTGGGAACGCCGCCGATACGGAACCCGCCGGTCCCGTTTCCTTCCAAGTCGCCGTCATAGCCGGTCCTTGCCCAAAACTCCACCCACCGGCCCGGAGGGAGGTAGAGAGTGCGCTCCAGGTTGCCCTCGGTCACGACCGGCGTGATGTAGAGGTCCGGTCCGAACATGTACTCCCGCTTTAGGTCCCACACGTTCGGGTCGTCCGGGAAGTGGAGCAGGGCCGCCCGCATCAGGGGAAGCCCGGTCTCGCGCTGCTCCCAGGCCGCGTTCATGCAGTAGGGCACGAGCTGGGTGCGAAGCTTCTGGAACTTCCTGACCACGTAGGTTAGCTCGGCCTCGTCGAAGACGAGGATGCGCGGCGCCTGGGCGATCTCGGGGGCTGTCATGTCCCGCATCAGGCCCGAGAAGGCCCCGAATTCGTACCACCGCTTCACGAGCTCCGTGGTGGGCGCCGGCACCAGGTAGGCGTGATATCCACCGATGTCGCTCCCCCAGTAGGGGAGCCCTGAGAGCCCAAGGTTCACGCCGGCGCATATCTGGGCGGGGAGCCCGTCCGAGACCGACCAGTCGGCCTCGGGGTCGCCTCCCCACATGGCGTAGGTCCAGTTCTGGGAGCCTGCGTAGCCGGAGCGGTGGAAATAGACGTACGGCGGAGCGAGGCCGTCGTCGGGATCCTCGTCCAGGCTCCGGAAGAAATCGTAACCCGCCCGTTGATAGATCAGCGGATAGGGATTGTGCCAGTAGTGGCCGCTCCGACCGTCCGAGAACCAGGCGCCCGGCGGGGTGTACTCGCCGAAGTCGTACATGGTCCCGTCGTAGTCGAGGTCCACCACGGTCCGGAGTATCCCGTGCCACCACTGTCCGGCCCCCTCGTGGGTGAAGTCCACGTGGCTCACGTGGAACTCGGTCATGTGGAGGAAGTTGAGATAGACGGTCTGAACATAGGGCAGACCGCCCGGGCAGCGGGTGAAATGGTCCTGTGCGGCCCCCTCGTCCCAGAGCTCGGGGTAGAGGTCCTTGTCGATGCGGGGCTGGAGGTAGCAGAGGCTCTTGTAGCCGAGTTCGTGGAGGTCGCTGTTGCGGGCGAGGATGGCCGTCTCGTGCCCGAGGAAGCCGCCCGTGGGCGTGATGTCGGTCCACTCCTGGGTAAGGCCGGAGGGGATGTCCGCTTCCCGGAAGGCCCGGGCCACGTCGACCTGGCCCAGCCCCGGGTAGCCGACGAACATGTTCCACGGGCCGAAGACCCAAGGCCTGGGGACCTGGCTCCTGCCGGTGCGCTTCGTGTATTGGGCGAGAGCGTCGGCCGGAGTCGGGCCGGCGAAGACGACCACCGAGAGGGAATCCGACTCGACCATGATCCGCCAGAGGTCGCCGAAGGTCGCGGCGAGGTCGAAGTGGCTCGGCTCCGGCACGTCGGCCAGGAGGCCGTAGCCAAGGCTCGAGATGAAGAAGGGGACCGGGCAGTAGCTCGAGTCCTCGCCGCCCGGCAGGGCCCACTCCGGCGTGAGGCCCGGCAGAATCGGCTCCAGAAGGGGACGTAGCTCGCCGGGCTCGATACTCCCCTCCTCGGACCAGTTTTCGAGGATCTTCCCCCGCTGGTCCACGCTGTTGAACCGCTCGCCGAACCCGACGTAGTGCTCGTCCCCCGGGGCGTGAAAGGTGAAGGCGAGCCGGTTCACTCCGAACAGACCGGGTTTCACGGCGGCGGCGATCCGGACGGCCCCGTCGTAGAAGGGCCCGACCACGAAGAGGGTGCGCCCCCGCAGGGTCTTGTTCGTCTTTATGTCGAAGAGTACCCGGTCGTCTTCAACTCGGTAGCTATCCACCCTTCGCGCGTGGGCCCAGGGAAGGTCGATTCCCCAGTAGCCCCGGTAGCCCCAGTAGAAGGTGTTCCAGTAATCCCCCTCGTTCCAGGTGAAGGCCAGGGGGGCAAATCCTCCGCACGGGGCCGAGCTCGAGACGATCAGGGTCTCTCCGTCCGTGGCCCGGCTCACCTCGAAGGTGAAGGGGCTCATTGTCACCTTGACCTCGAGACCGCCCCCGACGACCCGGACGCCGTCCGGCTCCTGAACGAGGGTCATCGGCACGGTGGAGGGCATGGCCTTCTGCCCCGGGATGCCGGGGATCGCGGGATCGTTCGGGAGGTCCGAGGGGAAACCGTGGAGAGGCCCGGGAAGGCATAGGGTCAGGAAGAGCGTGAACAGTGGAAACGCGAATCGCTCTTTCATATGGGACGTCCTAACGCGGGGAAGCCGCGGAAAAACAAGGGAGCATGGATATATATATCTTGGGGCCGACTTTTGCTCATTTGATATTTTAAACGCAGAGTCGCAGAGACGCAGAGGACTGTTAACAAATCGATTCAGACCTATATGCTTAACAAGTGTTAATGTTAAAAAGTCAGATATGTCATTTCGACCGCAGGGAGAAATCTTATCTTTTATGACGTATCATCAGAAAGATTTCTCCCTGCGGTCGAAATGACAAAAAAGTTATTCGCCGTTGTTTTCCTTCTCTGCGCCTCTGCGCCTCTGCGTTAAAACCTCTCTCACCGCCCCCAAACCGCCCCGAGAAAGCACTGCTCGTCGACGCGGCCGTCGCAATCATCGTCGATCCCGTTATCCGGGACCTCGGCGTGGCCCGGGTGGACCTCGGGATTCGAGTCGTCGCAGTCGTCGGGCACGTGATATCCGTCCCGGTCGTCGTCCAGATAGTACCAGATCGTGAAGTAGGGCCGCTCCTCCGCCTCGCGGCCGCCTCCGTAAGTCTTGTTGTACACGGAGTCGCCGGGCCAGAGGTCCCACCAGGCCGGGCCCATGCCCACGCCGAACCAGCCCGGATCGATCATTCGCGCCTCGAAGTCCGCAATGGCGACCTGACCCAGATCGAAGTGGTGCCACCCCACATCCAGGAAGCCGGCATAGTAGAGATCGTCCCCCGTATCGACGAAATAGGCGGACCAGAAGGGGTTGGTGCTTCCCGCATGAGGTTGCTCCATCATCTGGATGCCGCAGAAGTTGGTGAGCTCATAGGGATAGGTATTGTGCTCGTAGGTGAAGAAGCTGAACTCGACCCGGGCGATGTCTGCCAAACTCATCCAACCCGGAATTTCCATCACCGCAAGCGCCCGGATCTCCTGGGCGATCTGTCCATACGAGTCCACCGTCCCGCCCACCCACAGGTCGTATGTCTGGCTGAAGTCGGTGAAGCCGTAATCGGCCCCCTGATTGACAACGGAGCAGGTGTCCATCCATTTGTCCGGGTAGACCTTGTCAGGAACAAACTGGTCGCAGGGGAAGACGACGTAGGGAAGGACCTCTCGCGTCGACTCCTCGTCACCCGCGGCAAAGAGAAGGGACGATGAGCCCAGCGCTGAAGAGAGGAAGAGAGAACAAATACCTGTAAGAGCCGCGGCGAGAATGATCTTCATGGCATATCCTCCTTGATGGAATAGAATTCCGTATAGCCGATTTAGTCTTTACTGAAGGCCTTAAATAGTCCATACTATCTTATAACATAAAATCGTTTATACTGAAAACGGCAATACCTGCGAACGTGGAGGGTAGCATGGAAATGCCGAAAAAGATCCTCATACTATTTTGCCTGTTGTCCCTGGCGGCCTGCAGCCCGAAGATCAAGGAACAAGACGGCGGGGAGCTGACCTCCCTCATGGAGGAGATATCCACGTCCATTCGAACAAAAGGGGACCTTCGAACGGATGTGAAAAGCATGCTCAAAAACCTTATCGATCGGATCGGATACACCAATCTGGTTACCATCTTCACTCCGCCAAAAATCGTGAGGACCAATCCGTCCGTACATGTCCGCGCCATCACCGTTCAGGCATGGTACGATCTCAAGGGAAAGCTTTATCGCACCACATGGCCCTTTCGAAAACTGGAGGGAGCTTCGGAGTGGGCCCTCTCCTGCCCCATCGTGAAAGCTATGGAGTACTATGATTACATCTACCATCCCGGCGATCTTCTGACCGGGCTCTTGATCAAGATGAGCCCGAGCGAGCAATCCCATTTAAGTGAAACGATGAAGTGGGAGCCGTCCGCCGATCCTCTGCCTGTTCTGGAGAGGGCATTCCTGGCTCAGGTAAACAGCGACGGGGAGACGTTTTCATCCCTTACCGCGGACGGAGCATTGCTCCATGCTCATGACAAGGGGGCCGATATCAACCGATTGGTAAGGCTCACTCTGCCCGACCGTGAATACGACCGCGCCATGTCGGTCGATTTCCTGAAGGAACAGATCGACGGAACCCGGTACATTATGGACTACTGCGAGGCGAAGGCCGGGGACGTGCTCCCCTACATTCGTGCATACAACATCGCTTCCATGCCTGAGCACTGCTCAAAGGTCCGGCTGGAGATAAAATTCGAGAAGCACGAAAAGCAGCGCCTACTTTACGTGGGCAACAGAGTGATTCTCGGTTTCGTGGTGGACTGGACGGCCGCGCGGATTGGGGACAAATGGGTGGTGGAGTCCCTCATTATCGACTGTATCGTCACGGACACGGCCAAGAAACGCTATGAGCGAAGTCGGTCCTACGAAGAGCAGCCCTAGATGTGTAAGCAAAGGAAACGTGGGGAAATGGAAAAGGGATGAACTGCAGGGAGAAATTTTATAATTTATAAATTTTCCCTTTTCCCCCTTTCCCCTTTTTCCCCTTGCTTACACATCTTTTCGGTTGCGGCCCGACCACATTGCAATCCCCTCTTATTCAAAGACCTCCGGATCGCACGAAACCGCGTCCGGGCGTTCTAGAAGCTCGCCGAGGGAGAAGCAGACAAAGGGCTGCTGCGGCACCGGGATCGCCCCGGCCGCGACCCAGAAAAGCAGCGCTTCTGGGTCGAAGATGATCTCGTAGAGGGCCCCGTTCGTGGCGATGCTCTCGTTGTTGTCGAACTCGTCCGGGGCGCTCTCCTCGCCGGTCCATGGATTGACCCGGTCCCGCAGGACCTCGACCAGCACGCCCGGATCGATCTCACCGTACCGTGTGTCTTCGCCGTCCGGCTCGATGAGCTGGGTGAGGCGATCGAAGCGAAGCAGGCTCGAGGCCCCGGCCGGGCACTCGTCCGCATCGACCGTTTCGGGCGCGACAAAGTGGTTGGTGGTATAGACGATCCCTTTCTCCATCTCGCGCACTCCGATGGGCTTGGCCGTCATCTCGAAGACGGCCGCCTCCCGGTCCGGTCCGTCGGCGACCACGATGATCTCCGTGGTCATATGCTCCTCCGAGAGGATCATCTCCCTGGCCTCCTCCAGGCTGTGGGCTTGCCTCAAGAGCCGGGCGAGCATCTGGACGTGGCTGCGGCCGGTGCGGGACTGGAAGCTCCGGTCCAGGGGATCCGCCTCGTTCGAGGAGATGGAGAGGCCTGCGGCGTTGATCCCCGAGTAGGGGCTCAGGTTACCCGGAAAGCCGATGAAGGCGTGGGGTATGCCGTCGTCGGGCTGGCGCACGAAGACGACGGGGTAGTCGAGGATGTAGTCGATCTTGTCCCAGTCGAGGACCCGGCCGTGGTAGAGGCGGCCGTCCCTGGTGGCAGGCCCCGCGGCCGCGACCTGAGAGCAGCCGGGCCGGTTTCCCCAGGGCGGAGGCATACTCTCCTCGAGAAACTCCACGAGGATATCCCCGAAGTTCAGCAGGAGGCAGACATCCATGGTCATCCCGAAGTCGGCCGTGGCATCGACCAGCCCCTCGCACTCCTCGATGAGCTCGGGGTAGGAGTTGCTCCAGGCCAGGTCGAGGATTCCCGTCACGTCGGCCGCGAAGCGGAGGATCTCGATTAGATGCATCTCCTCGAGCCAGGCGATTCCGTCGGCAAACTCGTCGTGCAGGAGGGTGCCGTGCTGGTATCCCATCTCGTAGGGCGTACCGGCGAGCCAGACCACGAGGTACCGTCCCCGGGCCTCCTTGTGCGGTGCGATACGACCTTCTACATCATCGCCTGACGCGCCGTTGTCAGAATGACACCCGAATCCTGCGAAGGCGACCGCCGCCAGCAGAAAGGGTAATAGAGTAAAAAACAATCTCTTCTTTGCTCGACAGTCAGAAGTTTTCTTAAGCTGCGTCATTCAGAAGTGTATCTTTTTC
>CAZFWM010000390.1:0-6894 GCA_964522545.1 uncultured Thermodesulfobacteriota bacterium | reverse complement strand
GGGGATCCACCTTATATGATGCAGTTTTCTGTCTTGACAAAAGGGGCCACCTTAGGCCACCACCTTTATACCACATTTTATATTCAGTGCCGTCGAAGAGAACGTTTGATTCGCTGACATGGTCATCATCCCAAGCCCCACTCGGCCCCACATCCAACACCGGGTTCCCTGGATACTTCTCCCACTCCGTCTGAGCCATACCGGCGCTCGCCCAGAGCGTTGCGGCGGCGACTGTGAGAAAGGGGATACTCCACCATGCTGATAAGACTCTCATCATACTCCTCCTCTCCTGTTGATTGCTGTAATGTCGAACTTGTCTGATCGAAATTGAAAGGGATGCCTGTGATGCCTTTCATGCCGGAGTCAGGGGCATCAAATAGCTCTAAACTCAGCTTTACGGCTGGATAGGCAAAGAAGGAAGAGATGAAAAAGGGTGATATGCAAAGTGGGGATGACTGGCTGTGCTCGTTCCCCCTCCTTTTTTGCTGCGCCGTTTGTGTCCTGAGCGACTCTCTCCTATAAGCTATATCACATTTCTATGCAAAATGCCAAACCACAAAAAAATCGCACCCCTGTCTCCGAGGTGTGATCTTCAGTCTTGATCGGTTTTTTTCGCCTTTTTTTCAACAAGCGATAGAATGAATCTCCCTCTCAAGATGTTCAAGATAGCTTGTTAATACCTTCAGATATCATGAATTCCAGGTATCATGCAAATATCTTGCATTTTTCCCTGATGCCAGCTTCCTTTCCTCAATCATCGCCCTTTTAATTTCGAATCCTCTGCAACATATCAAACCGAAATCGATAAAATTTGAGCCTTGGCTTTTTCGCTCTTCATTGCAACTGGATGCAACCAGCGAGTCAATTCTATGGACTTTCCTCTATGGCCTCACCAACAGGTATTCAACCTCCTCTTCACATCTCGGGTTCACTCTTCAGCAACCCATCCTGGATCATCTGGCCTCCCAGGATCATGGCCGCGACGTAAATCCACTGGCTCCGGTGGGCCGAAGCGGCCCACATGCCCTCCTCGAAGCATGTCCTGTCGGTGCCCGGGCACGGCTGGTGGATGGGGAACGTTTCATCCACCGGTCCTTCGTCCCAGCCGACGGGAAACATGAACCAGTACCGATTCAGCACGTAGTAGAGCTTTGTGGGCCGATAGGGGTCGGCCGCGGTGCCGTCGTAATCCGGGTCTCCGGCAAGGCGGACGCCCTCCCGGACCATCAGGCCCACTGCCTGGTGTTCGGTGTGACCGTAGAATCCATGGGACGTGTCGAAGCACAAAACCACATCGGCGCGAACGCTACGGATCGTCTCCACGATGATCCCCAGAGGATCGCCTTCCCCCTCCCATACGGCCAGAACTTCTTCCACCGGCGGGTACGGGCTCGGGTGGTTCGTGAAGCCGTGGATTTCCAGGCCGGCCCCGTACCGGCGGGCCGCCTCTTCCATCTCCTGCGTGCGCACCGTGACGAGGTCCGGCAGGCAGGGCGGTGCGTAACAGTGCCCCCCTTCCCCCTGGGTGAGGACCAGGATGTGGCAGGGGTTGCCGAGTCCCCTGCAGGCCTTGACCAGGATCGGGCTCGCCACGATCTCGTCGTCTCCGTGGGCCCCCACCCACAGGATCGATGCACCCGCATGGATGAGCTCTTCCAGCGTCATCCAAGGCTCGAGTATCGGCTCCGGGTCGCTCCCGTCGCCGTGACAGCCCGGGGAGCAGAGGAGGAAAGATAGGAGCAGAGTGATCAGCGAACAACAGATGAATAGACGGTTCATGGTGTGCTCCTTTTTCATCAACCCGGGTTAGGGTTCGATCTCCGCCCCGATGGACGAGCGCCAATCGATCAGCGCGGCGTGCATGGCGGCGGCCTTCTCGGGAAACAGATCGATCAGGTTGTCCTTCTCCCCGATGTCGCTTCCGATGTCATAGAGCTCGAGTCCCCCTGTATCGAAGAACTCGATCAGTTTGTAATCCCCGTGCCTGATGGCTCCGGAGGACCTTCCTCCTATGATGTGCGGAATGCGGAGTGGGTAGTGCCAGTAGAGAGCGTTTCGTTCGAGGGATCCGGCCGGGTTTGCCAGCAGGGGCGTGATGGAGATGCCATCGACGAGCATCCCGCTGTCGGGCCGGAGGCCGGAGATCTCCAGAAAGGTCGGATAGAAGTCGATCGTGGAGACAGGTGAGTCGCAGGTTCTGCCCTGACGAACAACCCCCGGCCGGGAGACGATGAGGGGCACGCGGATCCCGCCCTCGTACAGCATCGACTTGGCGCCTCGAAGCGGCTCGTTGGTCGTCACGGCCGTCAGTCCCTCCGACTCGCCGCCGTTGTCGGAGGTGAAGACCACGATCGTGCTCTCGGTCAAACCGAGCTCGTCCAGCCTCTCCACGATGGCCCCGACCCCTTCGTCGATCGCCTCCAGGAGGGCCGCCAGATGCGGGTTGTTCCGCCGTGCGAACATAGTGTGCCCTGAACACGGTTTGTCTTCGTACTTCTCGACGAGGTCCTGCCTGCCCCGCACAAGCGTGTGGACCGCGTAATGGCTCAGGAGCAGAAAGAAGGGCTCGTCCCGGTTCCGATCGATGAAGTCGATGGCCTCGAGGTTGCACCGGTCGACGAGGTGCTCCGGCCAGGGCAGGCGTCTCTCGATCTCCCGGGTGAACTGGTAGGGATGGAAGTAGTCGCCCAGGGCGACGTTCCGGGAGTCCGTGATCATAGCCTCATCGAAGCCGTGCTCACTCGGGGGAGACTCCTCGACGCCGTGTGCCTCGTATCCCGTGAGATGCCACTTCCCCACGATCCCCGTGCGATAGCCGGCCTCTTTCAACCTCTCGGCGATGGTGATCGTGTCGGGTGAAAGATGCACGTCGCTACCTGGACGGAGATAATCCGTGATCCCGACCCTCGCCGGAGCCTGACCGGTCATCAGGCTCGCCCGTGTCGGCGAGCAGACCGGAGCCGAGGCATAGGCGGTCGTGAACCGAATCCCTTGGCTCGCGAGGCGGTCCAGGTTCGGGGTTTCGTTGAATTGGTTGCCGTCGATACCGAGCTCTGACCATCCCAGGTCGTCCGCCAGGATGAAGACGATGTTGGGACGGGCCGCCCCCTCCCGGCTTTCGGAGCACCCGGCGGGCGGGAGGACGGAGATGGCGCAGACGGCCGTCACAAGGACGATGCGTCGAATCGTCCGGTCACCGGTTTTTACGTCAGAGCGTACCATCGAAAAGATCTTTCGCTTCGCACGAAATGAGCACTTATCCCGGCTTCGTCGGGGACTTTTTCTCTGTCAATCCCCTGTCGTTCCCGCGGAAGCGGGAACCCATGGTTTTGCTCATTTTCTGGATCCCCGCTCCCCGCTTTCGCGGGGACATGTTTCGCGGGGATGACGGTGCGAGGGAATTTGGATTTCCTGCGCAATGAACTTAATGCTCTTCAGGCTAACTGTTTTCGTATCGTTTATACCACAAATCGAACAGGAATGCGCCGATCGAAATTATGATCGTATGGTTTTCTTTGACTTAATAAGTATTACACTTTATCATGAATTCTCTTGGAGGGCCGGAGGAATCGATGAAGAAAACAACAGCTCTTATGATCGTCTCTCTTGTTGCGGCCACCGCGGGCCTGTTTTTCGGGTGCAATCCCGACACCGGGGTCACCGTGCACAAACCAGAAAAGTGCTACGGCGGATACACCCTGATGAGCTCCTTCGGCGCCCACGAGAATCCACCCGGGTCCGGCATCTTCCACGGGGCCATCCTCATCGACATGGAGGGCGCCATCGTCAACGAGTGGCCGATCACCGGTTTTCCCGCCAAGATGCTCCCGGACGGGCATGTGATGGGCTACCATGCTATGCGGAATGGGACCGGGCACCAGGAGACGGACTCTCTCATGGTGTTGGACTGGTATGGGAACGAGGTCTGGCAGTGGGATCAATGGGAGACGGATGCCATCGGGCGGCCGATCTGCCGGGGCCACCATGATTTCGAGAGAGAGGGGAATCCGGTCGGATATTATGCCCCCGGCATGGAGCCCCTCGTCGGGAGCGGGAAAACACTCATCCTCGCCCACAACAATGTGGAACGACCGGATATCGCCTCATGGACGATCGAGGACGACGTCATCCTCGAGGTGAATTATGAAGGGGAGATCCTCTGGGAGTGGCACGCGACCGACCATCTGGACGAGTTCGGCTTCGATTGCGATGCCCGGATGGCTCTCCAGTTCGTGCGGGTCGGGATGCTAAAAGTCCTGGGCGGAGGCGCCGACATCACGGACTGGCTTCACACGAACTGCATCAGCTACCTCGGTCCCAACAGGTGGTGGGACGCAGGGGATGAGCGCTTCGACCCGGAGAACATCATCGCCAATTCGAGAAGCGCCAACATCATTTGGATCATCGACAAGGTCACCGGCGACATCGTGTGGAAGGTGGGGCCGGATTACTCGTGGTGCCGGCCGGAGTGGAGGCTCGGCCAGATCATCGGCGCCCACCAGGCTCACATCATCCCTGTGGGCCTGCCGGGGGAGGGAAACATCCTGACCTTCGACAACGGCGGGCAGGCGGGATATGGAAAAGGAATTCTGGGAATCCCGACCTATCCGAACAAGCTTCGTGCATGGTCCCGCGTGCTCGAGTTCGATCCGATCACACTCGACGTGGTGTGGGAGTACAGGCGGATTGTTCCCCACTGCGGAGAGACCAACCGATTATACAGCTACTACATCAGCGGAGCCCAGAGGCTGCCGAACGGAAACACTCTGATCACGGAGGGCTCGTTGGGCAGGATCTTGGAGGTCACCGCATCAGGGGAGCTCGTCTGGGAATACATCTCTCCCTATTACGACCGGTCCTATGCACAATTTCAGGGTACCATCTTCCAGTATGAGAACGATGTCTACCGGGCGTACCGAGTCCCTTACGACTACGTTCCTGGAGAGTTATCTTCTCCTTACAATTGAGCACCGGAGGTCGAGACCGACATGACGGAAGCAAGCATTCAGGCCCTGAATATCCTGAGGAGCCCGGACCATCTCCAGTGGCACCTGATCCCTGCCCTCGCGTTCGTCCTGTACGTCTACTTCGCCGAGATCGAGAAGAGAAACTGGCACGCAGTCCTCACGGGGCTCCTCTTCTATGCCGCGGAGTTCGGATGGGAGATGCTCAACGCCCTGGTGCTCCACTTCACGCAGCGATCGGCCGTGTGGACCACGTCGGGGGACACGGCCTACCTGATCCTGGTCGGTCTCAACGTCGAGATCAGCATGATGTTCGCCGTGGCCGGGGTCATCGTCGTGAAGTCCCTCCCCGGGGATCGGGCAAAAAAGCTCCTGGGCCTCCCCAACCGCCTGGTGGTTCCGATGGCCTGGGGCCTGTTCTGCGCCTTCGTCGAAGTCCTGCTGAACCGGGGCGGCCTCCTGGTCTGGGAGTATTCGTGGTGGAGTTGGCCCAATCCCTACCTGGTCATCGTCGGCTACACGGCCTCCTTCCTCCTGATCCCCTGGGCCTACGACAGGCTCTCGATCCGGGCGAAGGGTTGGGCGATCGGGATCTGGGCGGCCGTGGATGTGTTGATGTGGATCGTCTTCGTGAACATCCTGGGGTGGATCTGAGGCGGGTTTAATCTCAGTTCAAGCCGTCCGCGAGCCGGATGAGGCCGCGCAGCAGGTCCACGGCCGCCTGCTTCTTCGGCGGGCTCGCCGGGGCCTGGAAGGCCCCGTACCACGCGGCCTCGTCTTCCAGGAGGAGTATCCCCTCCAGCGAATAGACGTGGATCCTCTCCAGCCCGGCCGCCCTGGCAGCGCCGACCTGGGCCCGCAGCTCCTGGATATCCTTTATTCCCTCCCCCTCGACCATGCCCCCTGCTCCGACCACGCCGAGATCCACGGCGGCCCTCTCCCCGTAATGGCGTACGGCATCGAGGCCGTAGCTGTAGATCAGGTAGGGTTCCATGGGGATGCCGAGGAACTTCGTGAAGATCGTGGTGTAGACCATGAAGGAGACCTCGTCCCAGGGGATCCTGTTCACAGGCGTGTTCAGCAGGTCCTGGACGTTATCGTCGCCGTCTCCGAGGTCGTCCAGGACCAGGGGGAAGGTGACGACCATGACCTTGAAGCCCATTTCGTGAAGGGCTTCGACCAGGCCAGTATACGCATCGACCGAAGCGGCATAGGATTCGGGGTCCCGGTTGCCGAGGATGAGCATGGCCGCCTCAAGCCACCTTCCCTCCTCGGCAGCCGCGATGAGGGCCTCCATCAGCTGGAGATCCGGCTCCATATCGACCACGATCCACTCGATGGGCAACCCGGACGAGCGTATCCACCGGGCCAGCTCCAGGGCCTTTTCGATGAAGATGTCGGCGTTCTTTTCGTTCGGCCAGTAGCCCTCCTCCTCGGGCAGGGTGAGCCAGGCACGGACCTCGATGCCTTGACACGCGGCCTGTTCGAGGAAGGCCCCGGTCTCGGGATCGCCGATCTGCTCGCTTCGAATGTTCTGGTAGAGAGAGATGGAGTGGGCCTCGAGGGCCGGGATCTGCTCCAGGACCTCCCCGTGCTCGATGAACTCCGACCAGAGAGCAAAGGGAGTGGCCGCGGGCTCCGGGCAGTCGGCCGGTCGGTACGACGGCCCCGACCCGCTGTGACAGGCGCTTACAAGAAAAACGCAGAGGATAGTTAGGATGATGTTTTTCATGTGTCCGCCGATTTTGAATGCATGATGAATCCAATTTGTTCCGTCGAAGGATTTTAACGCAAAGACGCAAAGACGCAAAGAGAAGATAATCCAGGGGGAATACGGAAAAAGTAATGGATGTTGCGAGGAGCGACAGCGACGAAGCAATCCACCGGGCCCAGTTGCCTTGGTGCTCAGTGGATTGCTTCGTCGCTGTCG
>CAZFWM010000389.1:0-6986 GCA_964522545.1 uncultured Thermodesulfobacteriota bacterium | reverse complement strand
AAAAACGCCTCGAATTATTGGAGAATCTTAAAATTGAAATGTCGCTGTAGTAATAAGAATATCGTGAAAACTCAAACCTCGTAATATTATCGCTTCACCTCATATCTTTAACGTTCTTGCTCGCCGGCAGCTCTTGGCCGCAGGCTGTAGAAATATCGTAAAGCGATCGACAGTCCGGGGGAGCTAGGTGTTCGATATGCTGCTCCGCTTCAAGATTCCGATCGCAGCTCCTCTTGGTCATCCGTAGCGTCGACAGGACGCGACGGATCTTCCTCCTTCCCCGACTTTTTCATTAAATAATCAATGTAGCTGTCGGGGTCATTTCCAAAGCTATGCGATATCGCATGCCGGACCTTCCTGGTCTCTTCCACCACGGGAGAATCTTTACTCATCTTCCCCTCCAAGTAGCTGGTTGGGGGTCACAAGGGCTGGGACGAAAAGCCCCAGAGCTCCGTTGGCAAGACGAATCGAGCGAAACTTGTTCGGATTCGCTATATGCCGACAGTTCCATGTCAACAAGTAATCACACTTGTGGAATGACGCCAGAGCCAGATGCAATGCGTCGCCTACTGGATCCCGGGGCATCACACCATGCGTAATGTAGTACAGTACTACTTCGCGGATCCCTTCATCAATCTTCAGTCGCGGTACGGAATTTATCAGTCGAACGCATTCGTCGCTCTTAGGATGATCAGGATGTGAAAGTTCGTCCACCACTGCCTCACTTACCACGACATGATACTCAGGTCGGACTTCATCCCACCACTTCCTCGACCAATGACGTTGCGCCATTGATTCGACGTCCTTACGCTCGTCGAAGTAAGCACCAATCACCGACGTTTCAATGTATACCACACCTCGAATCTCTACCATAATAATATCCCCTTCTAACCGTTACCGAATTCCTTATTCGCCAATAAACGCTTTCTTCCAGCGCTCGTGGGGGTCGTCAAATAATACGCTCGTGCGATCGAAATACTCTGGATCGAAATGCCCATCTACCCATTTTAGCATATTCTGATGTTCCTCATGGTTCGGATTCTTTATCGCTTCAAGGAACTCGAAGTATCCGAAAATCCCACCGCAATCTTCCGGTGGACATGCACGTCGACCCGCGAGGCAAACTGGATATTTTCGTTTCTTGTCTCTGGATTCGATTCTCTCCAGGCGGACGGTATGCCGCCAATCGTCACCGAAATCATACGTATACGTCGCTGTGCGATTCGCGAGTGTAAGAAAGTTAACCACTAAAAGAGTCCAACCAGGAAGAAAAGCAATGTCATCTTCAAATCCGTCATCATCTGGAATCCCAATCATGACGCGCTTTCGTGTGATAGGATCGCGGAGGTCGAACATATGAAGATGATAATCTAGCCAACCCATAGCGTCTTGAAGGGCAACGTGCAGATCCCAGAAGGTATAGGTGCAAGGCACCTGGAGACGTCTCCAGATTGGTGGCGAAACACCTTTGAGGCTTATCTTGAACTGCAATATGTGGTCGTATCGTTTTTCCAATCGTTTCCAGCCGACTCTATTTCGTTTGTCAGTCTTCCTTTTTATGACCGGCTTTTGCTCATGCTCGGTGTATATATCTTGCCTCAATCAATCCTTGAAAAACATTAGATGACACCAAAGATTTCATTTGGAGATCGTTACTTTTCAAGCTTCTGATTTCTCGCTCTTCAAAGCAGTAATATAGCATTTCCTGCCTACCCGTTTTTTCCAGATTGCAGAACGATATCTGATAGAGCACTCCTTGTCAGTAGCGCCGACCAATTCCTCTCGCTTGGGGCTTTGGAGAAAAATCAGCTCTTTCCTATGACCGCTCCGACGAAGCAAAATTCGTCTATTGCGCCATCACAATCGTCGTCTTTCCCGTTGTCGGGGATCTCAGGATGCCCAGGGTAGACCTCTCGGTCTTCATCGTCGCAGTCTACACACAGGCAATAGGTTTCTACGGCGCATCCGTCGAAGTCTGTATCCGTGCAGGGGCAGTCTATTTCGTCTTCGATGTCGATTGATCCATCGCAGTCGTTGTCCACGCCGTCTCCGCAATGCTCGATCTCATCGGGATTGGCGGCCGGTTCATGGTCGTCGCAGTCGTGGCCGTAACATGCATGGCTCCTGAACAGATCACCGTCTTCGTCACAGCTCGTGACCAGAAATTGGAGCTCGTACTCACCCGGCTCAGTATGTACGTTATTGACAATAATTCCGAAATCGTGGCCCCACGATTCGGTGTCGAGGAGTACATCCCAGATCACCGCCGGCACTCCGTCCACGGTGTACCCGAGGACAGCACCGTCGTACACAGCCAAGAGGAGCTGATACCAGTCCGCACAGTCGTAGGAGAGGGCCGCGGTGATCCTGACGGTCTCCTCGACGGAAAACGAGAAGTAATCATTCTCCCATTCTGACTGGGCGAATCCCCTTAGCGTGACGAGGTCTCCCGGGGCGAACACCAGTTCCTGCGCCGTCTCCCAGGAATCGTTTGGTTCGATCTCGGGAAGCGGCCGGCAGGCGAGATCGAATCCGCTACAGTCTTCGTCGATTCCGTTTTCACAGATCTCCTGAGCGCAACGGTGTACTCGGTCATCCGCGTCGTCGCAGTCGTCGCCCCCGCAGGCCGCATCTTCATGCCCGTCCTGATCGGCGTCCTCGCAGGGTCCGCAACCAACGATGGAGAGCTCGAACTCAGGAATGCATTGGGGCGAAGGGTTATTGTCCACGATAATGAAATAGGTTCCCGGCTCGATTTCGACGCAATCCGTGCTGTGAGGGCCCATTGGTTCGTAACTACTCCACGCGATATAGGGTTGAGCCGGTGGACATGTATCTCCCAGAGCAACGCAGGTATCAGTCATTGATTTCGGATTCAGCGTTATCTTGGCAAAGGTTGTTTCCGACACGGTCAGTTCATATAAAATATCTTCTCCTATTTCGAAGGAACCGAGACAGGCCCATTCGTAGTCATCCCCACGGCCGCAGGTGGAGTTTCTGTCCCGATAAGGAAGGTCATCAGGTATTGTGATCTTTATGGGATTGATGCAATCATCGCCGGGGAGGGTCATGGATTCGGGGCTGTTCGGATCTGCAACAAGTCCAGTGTGGGACCTCTCGCCATCGAAAACATAATCCATGATCTTAACGCTTCCGAAACGCACGGTGTGAAGTGACTCGTTTACTTCGATTGTCTCTTGAATCGAGGGGAGGACGATTCTGGAATCGTGGGCCGTACTGGCGTAGAAAAGAAAAATGGAGCTGAATCCTGCTAAAATGAAGTGCATTCTCATATCCTTTCCTCCCTGTAGTCGATTCTTCTGAATCAGTAGTATGACAAGAGGCTTCCGTCCCCCAGTAAGTGCCTATCCTTAGACTCAAGCGTGAACCGGCTCTCCTTCATATCCTTATATTTTGGCTCCCCCCTCCGCCGCCTATAGCGAAACTTAAGCAAACATACCTCGAACAGGTCTCCACGGTCAAATGGTTTTTTATGTGTTCTAGTCCGATATGTTTGGCGCGTCGTTTGTGATCGAGAGCACGAGGTCTACGGACGGGATCTACGTACAGAAGAGGATGTCTCGACAATTTCGATGAGATGTCCACCTGTAGGAGAGGTGAGCTTGTCAGGAACGAGGAGGAGGGCGCACAGAGCAGCGCGATAGCTGGGAAAAGAGCAACACTTTTGCCTTCAGAACACAAGATCTTACCCAAGACAATGGTACGGCATAGGGCCTAAATGATTAAAATAACTTGCTATACACCTCCTCAAGGATTCCAGGTATCATGCAAATATCTGCAGTTTTCGCAGCTTCAACCTTTCTTTCCTTTATCTCCAGATATCATGAATTCACTATTTCATCTTCATATCTGGAGCTTTCGCAGTTTCAACCTTCATTTCCTCATGAGTCGCCGAAAAGTAAAGATGTCTTGCCTCGATCAATCCTCACCATACAATAAAATTCGGGATAGATTTGGAAATAATATCATTATTTTTACCATATAGATCAATCAGCTTCTTCAGTCGATCAAATAAACTGATGAGGTGTCAAAGGCATCTTCCGGAGTCCCGTGCCAGCTTCCGTTATCGAAAATGCATGGTTCGTATTTTTCATGGCTGTATGTATAGAAAGCCATTGACCATCGATTCTCGTCGCCAAAGTATCACCTTACCTTTTTCTAAAGATAGGACAATTGTTTTTCAGCAAGATAATGAAAGGATATCAGAATTCAAAAAACCAGGCAAGAAAAAACCATCGAAAACACGCTTGTCAATTAGAGACGTCTAAATGATAAATGTGGTTTCATGCGTGACCGACCATTATGGCTGAAGCGGATAGAAACCGCATTGCGGTCGAGACCAACTGGGTTGTGTCGCCATTCGAGGACGACTCTTACACACGTCGAAGCGGGCCCCTTCAAGTCACGTTCCTCTCCACCCGACATATCCTGGCGGTGGAAAGAGCTCAGGATCTCGAGGACTGACCATGCCCACCCATGATATCATCGACAACCGCGAGATCAAGCCAGCCGACCCCAGCAATCACCATAGTTAGTACGATGAAAGTACGATTATCGCAGGAGCCTCTGCTGGAGCAAGTCCCGGAGGTCTCTTCGCCCGTCGAGAACGGCGTGAACGAAGACCTTCTTCCCCTCGATGAGGTAGATGACTCGGTAGGGCTTGAAGTGAATCTCGTGGAAGGTGCGAAGGCCGATACGGTCGAGCTCCGGAGGGATGTAGCCGCGCTCGGGAAGCTCTGTTAGAGAGGCACATGTGTTGTAGAGATTATCCAGAAGTCTTTCCGCTTTTGTGGGCGAGTCGTGATGGACGACGTACTGATAGAGATCATACAGGTCGTCTTCAGCATCCTGCACGAGCTGGACCTGATAGCTCATTTCGCCTTTTCGATCCTGGCGCGTACATCCTTGAACGCTTTGGAAAGAGGCTTCGTCTTGCCCGCCTTCTGGTGAGCCGTGCTGACGGCGAGTATCTTGAGGAGGCTGAGGGACTCCTGCGTATGCTCGTAGGTCTCGATATCCTGTAAAACCACCTTCGCTTCGCCGTTCTGCGTGATGACCAGGGTCTTGTGGTTTTCCGCAACATCGCTGATCAACTCCGAGGCATGGGCTTTCAAGTAGCTGATCGGTTTTATCGCTTCTTTGAGCTTCATGGAAACCTCCAATTTGACCTGATTATAGGCCATATTCAGGTCAAAGTCAAATCCGGCAGGTTGGGGATCCGTGTTCTGGCAAAGATGCGACCCGCCACGGGACGTCGGGGTCGTATTCGCACGAAAGCGTGGAATAAGCATGCATGATCGCCCCGGATCGGATGTTCTCTGAGGAACCAGGATGCCGGGAAGGGCCAGCTCCTTGCCCGGCCGACCTGCTTGCGAGGCAACGCGCAGGCAGGTCCGTTCCGGAGTGTTAACGCGTCTTATAAGCTCCGCCCATTTTCGCCTGGGTGCCCTGGCCAAGTTCGTCAAGCGGCACCTCCCCGTGGACGGTCATGGACCGTCGCCGATGCGGAGCACACCCATCGAGGCAGCGGGATCAGGGCGGCCCAGAATTTCGACCAGAGGTAGCTCTCCAGCGTGACCGGGGCATCCTGAGTAGCATGAAGAGACTCACCACGATGACCAGGCCGCTGAAACGACATGGGCGTCCCTCCTAAGAAACGCATTTGCAGTGACGCACCACTTAGGTCATTGCGAGCGGAGCGAAGCAATCCACCGAGGTCGGAATGCTGGGGTGCAAAGCGGATTGCTTCGTCGCTGACGCTCCTCGCAATGACGACGCGGGTTCTCATACAAATAGCCCGTCCCTGGTGGGTCGGGAGCTCGAAATGACGGGAGGTGCTCTACTCGAGCGGATGGCGCCAGCGCAGGCCTGGAAAGCGGCTGAAGTCGCGGTCGGTCGTTATCCATTCACAGCCGGCTTCAATCGCCAGCGCAGCCAGATAGGCGTCCGGAACCAAGTTCCCCTTTACACCGGCTTCTTTGCATAAGCGTGCAAAAATCTCCCAGTGTCTCTCTCCAGGCTGAATGAAAACACAATTGGGCTGCTTGCGTATCCCGTCCGCAAACATAAAGGCGGCATCCATGGGGCTGGGTGGATCGAATACGCGCGGGTGTGTCGCTAGCGCAGAAATCCGCTGAGCACGAAATCTGAAATCCCGAAAGCCTCATCCCCTTCATCTGGCTATCGGTCCCTTTCGGAGGATTTTCGGTCTTTTCTTGCTTGATTTTCTGCATTCTGGTATGCTGTCTTTATCTTTATCTTGCTAAAAAACAAATGTCCTATCTTTCTATGTTTCGCCCACATACTCGTATCCGGGTAAGCCCTCTCGATCTCAATTGAGCTATCTATCGAGTACGAGCACGAGCACCGCTTCGCTGAGCACGATTCGGTTTCTCCACGGGAAGATTGGATTTCCTATGCAATCCGGTTACTAAACTGAAAGGTCTGCAGTCATGGGAACCAAGGTATTCGTGATCGCCATGGATGGTGGATGCTTCGAGCGCCTGGTCCCCTGGATGGATCAGGGAGAGCTCCCTCATCTTAAGGCCATAATGAAAGAGGGTGTGTGCGGAGAGCTTGAGTCCACCATACCTCCGATCACGGCGCCGGCATTTTCCTCCTTTATGACCGGAAAGAATCCAGGGGGACACGGGATCTATGATTACATTAATCCGGTGGAGGGGAGCTACGAATTCCAGCCTGCACATGCCTATGCCCGAAGAGGAAAGGACCTCTGGGAGATATTGAGCGAAAAGGGGAAAAGGGTGGTTGTGTTGAATGTCCCGACTACCTACCCCCCGAAGTCGGTCAACGGGGCATTAATCAGCGATTTTCTCACGCCCGAGGGCAAGGATGATTTTACCTGTCCCCGATCTCTGGCCGATGAAATTCAGGAAACATTCGGCCCATACCCCGTTTGGAGCGTGCCCCCTACGTCGATCGGCGCACGATCGGGCTCTTCATGA
>CAZFWM010000388.1:0-6990 GCA_964522545.1 uncultured Thermodesulfobacteriota bacterium | reverse complement strand
AACTCTCATTTTTGCTTTTTGGGGTAGATCGTTTAATCCGACATTGATATTAATTCTTTCACGGTAATATGAGAAGGGAATCAGAAAGTCTGCCTCCCGGATAAAAGCAGGGCCGCTCTCTGGATTCGAATAGGTCCCCCTGTTAGGAAAATCGTCACTGAAGGTGACGGTCATTCTGTCAAAATTGACCTCCACTACGAATTGATCGATAATCTTTGTAGAGATCCATCCCCAAACTGGAAATCCGACCTGTTCCGTTTCTGCTTCTATTGAACTATCGGTTTCAGAGGATGACCTAAAGAATACCGATTCAAGACGGTGCCCGGCAAAATCCATACTTCCCAGCTTATATGAGACCTCCTTATATCTCTTTCTTTCATCGATAACCTTCCTAGTCTTATATTTTTCAAGCCCCAGCACTTTATTAATTTTAGAATGGATAGTCCAACCCGCATGGCAGCCAGTAGAGAGATAAAAGTATCCAGTACCCTCACCATCAATAGTTGCGGGGATAAAAATGAGCCCTCCACCCAAGCGAAACTCGACCGTATGACCTTCATCCGCCGGAAAGGAAAGGGTGGCCCCCGAAGCTACTGCTACCCCAAGAAAGATTATTAGTAATACACCGATCAAATTGATTAATGAGATTTGAATTCTTCTCTTTTTCATTATCTTTCTCCTCTCTTCTCTCTTATGCTTTTCTCTTTCAAATAAGGATACCTATTTAGTTCCTGAACCTCCAATTTTCTCGATCAATCCTGCCAATTCTTTGGATGTGGATTAAAATTACATGTACATATCTGCAGCTTTCGAGATTTTAACGTATCTTTCCTGTGTCGAGCCTACCCATTCATTCGATCCGGATCACGCTTTCATCTGGATATCATGCAAAATTGAGCTAATATTTTTACGAGTTCGAAAGCAGAGAAGTATAACGTGGAGCTCACCGGCGCGGCTTGCCGCGGCTGGGGGAGCGTCTTGTTCTACGCTTCCTTCTGCTCGTTAACCATTTTTCGAAGGATTCCTTCCTTTCAAACGAGGGGTGCCCAGCAAGAAGACCCGCTACGCTAATATCCTCTTCAACGTCAGGCCACTGAATGCCCTCTCCACGACCGATCAGCCGCCAAGCCTTTCTCTCTTTCTGAGTAGCATTGAGGAGACGAGGATACCATGCAAGGGGAACAGAGATCGTTCGCCCGTCCACCAAGTCAACAGTCAGCGTATCTTCTGACACGGACACGTTTTGAGCTATACCAGATATCACCTCAGCTGCCGAAGTATTCATCCCATGCATCAATGAACTCCTCACGATGTGCAACCACGTAACCGTGGATGCGGTTGATCTCGCGCCGCGGGAAGCCTCCACTACTCTGCAACACTACAGGATCAAGCCAAAACTTGGCAACACAATCGTCCCGCTCCACGTGAATATGTCGAGGCTCATTCCCATCGCCAGAGTAGAAGTAGAATCGGTATGGCCCGATGATCATTACAGTGGGCATTTGGTCAATCTCTCTACGAGTTTGTATTTTTCGGTCCCAAAGCGTCTGACATTGGATTGAAAACCCTACCGCCCCACGCCAAAGTGGGTGATCTCGTTCCTCGTGCCTATGTTGCCGATCCAGAGGTCCGAGGCGATCAGCGGATTGATGTCGCTGCCCACCACGGTCGGGATGTCGTAGATGTTGAGGTACTGGTTGTTGTTCTGCCGGTTCCGTACGAAGATCAGCTCATCGTCCCCGTCCCCGCCGGTGTCCCCGGCCGCCATGAGCATGATCTCGCTCCGGTCCCCCATGTTCCCGACCCAGGTGTCCGAAGCGATGAGCGGGTTGATCTCCCCGCCCACAACCGTGGGCGCATTGTAGATGTTGAGGTACTGGTTGCCGTTTCCCCGTTGCCGGATGAAGAGGAGCTCATCGACTTCGTCGCCGTCGATGTCCCCGGCCGCCATGTGGGTGATCTCGTTGTCGGAGCCGACGTTGCCGATCCAGACGTCCGAGGCGAGCAGGGGGTTGACGTCGCCGCCCACCACGACCGGGACCTCGTAGATATTGAGGTACTGGTTGTCGTTGAGCTTGTGTCGGATAAAGGCTAGGGCGGTGATCATACAGTCCGGATCGACGAAGTCGACCAACCCGTCGCAGTCGTCGTCCACTCCGTTGTCGCAGGTCTCGACCGCCCCGGGGTTCACGGCCGGGTCGGCGTCGTCGCAGTCGGTGCCTCCGCAGGCCTCGTCGTCGTAAGTATCTCCGTCGCCGTCCCAGCAGTCCGACGGAGCGAGGAAGGAGGCGAGCTGGGGGATGTAGCCGGCCCGGTAACGGAAGCTCGCGCTCGCGGCCGGGCCCATGGGCGTGGCCTGGCCGGTGGAGCCGATGTAGGAATAGCTCACCGAGGAACTCGAGCCGCCGGCCCCGTCGAGGACGTGTACGGGGACCTCGTAGGAGGCGCTCATCATCCAGCCGAGCACGGGCCCCCCCAGACGAGCGCCGCCAGGCCGGCACCGAATAATCCATAAAAGAACCTGTTTTTCATGGTTCCACTCCTGTCCTGTCGGTATTATCGATTCGTCCCGAGGCTACGGAAAAAGAAAAAGGGCCGATCCACGCTCGGCGTGAATTCGGCCCCCCCGTTCATCCCTTTTCGAAGCATTCTCTCATGAGCAATCCCCAAAACGAGATGCTAAAAAAAATAATTGAATATTTTAAGACAGGAAGGGTTCCCGTGTCAAATGTAAGGAAGTAGGTGCCTCTTTCGGCAATCGACCCACCCCTCCATTTGCCGATCTCCTTTTCGTTCCCCAGCGTGAGCTGGTTGGGGATCTTGAGTGGCCTGTTGCATGTGAGGGGGCATCCAATCGTCGAGCTGGTCTGGGTTGACATCGGGAGGTAGGAGATCTCAGATTCCCTGGGTTCGTCGGCGCCTCCATACGGGGGCGCCTTGAACATGGGGCGTTCTGCGCTAGCGAATAGCCGCTATATGGGTGACCTCGGTGTCGGCCCCCACATTCCCGATCCAGGTGTCCGAGGCCAAGAGCGGGTTGATCTCCCCGTCCGGCACGGTCGGCGCATCATAGACGTGCAGGTACTGGTTGTTGTTGTCCCGGTGCCGGATGAAGAGGAGCTCGTCGTCCCCGTCCCCGTCGGTGTCCCCGGCCGCCATGTGGGTGATCTCCGTGCTCGTGCCGATGTTCCCGATCCAGAGGTCCGAGGCGACCATGGGGTTGATGTCGGCGCCCACCGCGGTCGGCGCATCGTAGATGTTGAGGTACTGGTTGTCGTTCTGGCGGTTCCGCACGAAGATGAGCTCGTCCGTGCCGTCGCCGTCGATGTCGCCGGCGGCCAGGTTCATGATCTCGCTCCGGTCCCCCAGGTTCCCGATCCAGGTGTCGGAGGCCACGAGGGGGCCGAGCTCTCCGGCCACCGCGGCGGGGGCGTAGTAGATGTTGAGGTACTGGTTCCCGCTCTCGCGCTGCCGGATGAAGATCAGCTCGTCCGTGCCGTCGCCGTCGATGTCGCCCGCGGTCAGGTGGGTGACCTGGTTGTCGGTGCCGACCTTGCCGATCCACTTGTCCGAGGCGAGCAGGGGGTTGATGTCGCCGAGGAGGACCGTGGGCTCGTCGTAGATGGTGAGGTGCTGGACGCCGCTCTGCTTGTGCCGGACGAGGATGAGCTCGTCGTCCCCGTCTCCGTCGACGTCGCCTCCCGCCATGTGGGTGATCTCGTTGTAGGCCCCCACGTTGCCGATCCAGACATCCGAGGCAACGAGCGGATTGATCTCACCGCCGACCTGGGTCGGGGCGCTGTAGATGTTGAGATACTGGTTGTCGTTGAGCTTGTGCCGGATGAGAGCGAGCCGGGCGGGACAGTCGAGGTCCTCGGCGTCGATCGAACCGTCGCAGTCCTCATCGACGCCCCCGTCGCAGAGCTCGGCGGCCCCCGGATTTACGGCCGGATCCCCGTCGTCACAGTCGTCGCCGCCGCACGAGGCCGACTCGTACCCGTCACCATCGCCGTCCGGGCACTCGCATGGGGTGTCGGCCCAGTCGACAAGCCCGTCGCAGTCGTTGTCGACTCCGTCCGCGCAGATCTCGGCCGCCCCCGGGTTCACGGCCTGGTCTTCGTCGTCACAGTCGCGACCCGCGCAGTACGAGCTGTACCAGCCGTCGCCGTCCTCTTCACACCCGTCGCTGCAGTAAAGGTCGACCCTGTCGATCGAGCCGTCACACAGATGGATCATGATGGACTCGAGACGGTCGCCGACCTGGAGAACACCATACGACAGCGTCTGCCCTCCAATGGTCTCGTTGAATGCATCATGGCCGGTCATGTGACCGCGGAATTCGACCAGGGCGCATCTGGGGTCGCACGATTCGCTCAGAAAAACCTCCGCACCGATGACCGTGCAGTCCGGGAGGTCCCAGGCCAGAAGGAGCTTCCCCATCTCGAGATGAATGCCACCCGTTATCTCACTGCACTCGATCGGGCCGGAGCAGTCGCACTGGGGGCCGCCATAAAAGGTCCCGGGCATGGTGATCAGGGTCACATCATCTTCCACCCATCCATAGCCGCAGGCCGGGATGGCGGGCGCGCCTGTGTCGAGAAGGGAGATCACACGGGTCTGCCCCTCCACGCGGGCCGCCAGGGGAAAGGCCATGATCAGGACCGCGGCGATTGTCATGACTGCGGTCGCTTCGGTAATTCCGGTTGTCCGGTTCATCTTCTTATCTCCCATTGTCTTCTGGTTGTTCGTGTTTCGATTGTCCGAATCATTACAGGTTCATTGCCTGTGGATGCGGTTTTGCCTCACAGAATGGAGTTGGTTATCTTCGGAAGGGCCTTCCTGTAATACAGCCCCCCACCGCGGTTCGCCGAGTTCCCTGATATCGTGCAGTTCACAATGGTGAGAGAGCTGGACTGACCGCTTATGCCCCCTCCCGGATCGGCCTTTCGTTAAAAAGAGTACAGGAAAATGCAACCCTTACATAAGCGCCGGAATGCGCAGAAGAATAACCGTTGGAACGAGGGCCGTAGAAGCGGCCGCCACGGCCAGGTACAGTGCGATCAAGAGATGATCTGCGTGTTTCCTGTAGAGTGTCTTCATGACTCTTCCTCCCTCTTTTCGAGCTGTTCGATCTATGCCTTGACAAGTGAATTGGTACAAAGGACAGGAGAGGGGGGCGAATCTTACATCACAGGAAGGAAAATTATGAATGGCAGATAGTACAGGGATGACTGCGGGGAGGAATGCTCCCGTTGAGATCATGGGGAGCGGAATATCCGAACGAACAAGAGCCCGGTAAGCAGGGGGATCAGGAAGAAGGGGATTGAACAGCGCGGGCTGGGGATGGCCAGGACAGAACAGGGAGACGCACATGAAGGATCGTCCCCGTCTACCAGTCCATCACAATTGTTGTCGATTCCGTCATCGCAGGTTCCCTCGGACTGCCTCTCTACGGCCAGGGGATGAATGTAGGGATCGGCGTCCTCGCAATCGAGACCGCCGCAAGCCTCGTCTGTGAACATGTCTCCGTCCCGGTCGTCGCAGCAGTCGGAGTCGAGGGCATCTATATACTGGTCGCAGTCGTCGTCGATTCCGTTGTCGCAGGTCTCCGGGAATCCGTCCATTCCGTCGCAGTTCTGGTCCCACCCGTCGCAGTCGTCAGGTGCTCCGAGGTAGGCCGCCGGATCGTCATCGTCGCAGTCGAGGCCCTCGCAATCCGTACTATACCAGCCGTCGCCATCTTCATCGCACCCTTCACTGCAGAAAAGAGTGACCTCTTCGACCAAGCCGTCACATGAATCGATCTTCAAATACTCGAAGGAGGAGCCGGGCCAAGCGCCGTAAGTCATCGTTTCCCCCTGACCGCTCTGCTCGTTCAGCATCCAATAGCCGCCCTGGAATTCAACCTTCGTACATCCAACGCCGCACCATTCGCTCAGCACCACCTCCGCACCGACGACGAGGCAGTCCGGAAGATCCCAGGCCAGTATGAGTCTGCCCGGCGCAAGGCTCACGGCGCTTCCCCAATCGCTTATGTCGGGCGGGCCGGAGCACCCGCAGTGCGAGCCGCCGCACCAGGTCGTAGGCTGGGTGACTATGGATACATTATCCTCGATCCAGGCATAAGCATAATATTCAATTTCGGGCACACCTTCGTCGAGCAGCACAATCGCCCGGGCCTCTCCCTCCCGGGCGGTAAGGGCCAAGCTCAGGGTGATCACGATTCCCATGATCGGGGTCCATTGAGAAATCTTTGTTTTCCTGTTCATCGATTTACACCCTTCCTCTCTATTATTAAATTATCACTGGATTGCGCTGAAGAATGATCATTGGAACGAGGATTGTAGAAGAGGCCGCCACGGCCAGATACATGAGAATCAAAATACGATCGACGTTTTCGCTGAATAGTGCCTTCATGATAATTCCTCCCTCTTTCCTGGTTATCCGTTCGAGATCTTATTTCGTGAACTGGTTCAAAGGACAGCAAGAGAGGTCGGACCTTACATGGCGGGAATGAAAAAAATCTTAAAGGAACTTCTGTCCGAGGTGACTGCGGGGCAAAGTGTATCCGCTGAGGCTATGCGGACAGAAATCTTCGAGCGAAAAAGGCCAATGCAAACAGGGGTGTCAGGAGGAAGGGGATTGAACAGCGCGGGCTGGGGATGGCCAGGACAGAACAGGGAGACGCACATGAAGGATCGTCCCCGTCTACCAGTCCATCACAATTGTTGTCGATTCCGTCATCGCAGGTTCCCTCGGACTGCCTCTCTACGGCCAGGGGATGAATGTAGGGATCGGCGTCCTCGCAATCGAGACCGCCGCAAGCCTCGTCTGTGAACATGTCTCCGTCCCGGTCGTCGCAGCAGTCGGAGTCGAGGGCATCTATATACTGGTCGCAGTCGTCGTCGATCCCGCCCGCGCAGATCTCCGGAAACCCGTCCGTTCCGTCGCAGCTCTGGTCCCGCCCGTCGCAGTCGTCGGGCGCCCCGG
>CAZFWM010000387.1:0-6995 GCA_964522545.1 uncultured Thermodesulfobacteriota bacterium | reverse complement strand
ACTAAGGGTGGAGCCCTTCGCATCCTCCGCTGTGGTGGTGGAGGTGGTAGTATAGCGGATTGCTTCCAGCCGAACCTTGGTCCTTGCAGGCTTGATCTTTATCAACACTTTCGCTATGATTATGAATGTAATTGCATTCTACGATATCAGCGAACGGGAGTGGTTAGGACAATTTTTTTTAAAAGGAGGCTGCCATGTCCGCAAGAAAAATACTGATCAATGTTCCACAATCTATTAAGCTCGATCGACCTTGCAGGAAGCTCTTCATTGGGTGCACTTGTCCTGGGTACGCTTATCCTTGGCATATTGGTAACTGCATCCATGCAGGTCGGTGCGCTTATTCAGACCGATTGTACGATCACCGATGATTGTATCCCGACCCCGGGAGCCGGATATCCCACGAGCTGCCCGGTCGCGAACAAGGCCGTCGTCTGCGAGCGCGGCCAGGTGAACACGGAAGCACAGCATGTTCCGATGTACCAGAAGGAGACCGGCCTGGCGGCAGTTGCCAACGGCTGTGATGTTACCATGTGCGGCATTTGGATGGGTGAGGATCACCCCTTCCCGGGTCCGCTTCCCAGACCACACTTGGCGACAACATTATCGTGCGACGGGGGCCAGCACTGGTATGCTCCTGGCACGCCGACGACGGAATGCCCCACCCCGGACCCGAACGAACAAAAGTTCTTCAACGGCTCGTTCTTCAGCGAGCTGCTGCCCGAGGACTGCGATGGCTACTCGATAAATCCCGAGACATGGACTAGCCTCGATCCTGAGGTCGCGGCCGGTGGTAACGGCGCATTCTACCTCGTCGGCATGGACAATCTCGATTATTTCGAGGCGCCGATCAACTCTCTATTATTCACACGGACATACGACAACGGCCACACCTTCGGCCCATTCGAACAAGGCCGGCGCCTTAAACATATCTGCATGGCCGACGCCTATAACCCAGACAGGTGTGGGGTTGCCGCTAACCCGAATCTCGGTAGCGATCAGCTCTTTGTATACTGGAATAACAGCCATCTGGAGATCCGTCTTGTGCGATCCGAGGACGCGGGCGAGACCTTTCTAGGGCACCCATTGAACTCGGAGCCTGTTCTCCTGGACGACCGCAGAAACGCCAGCGGACAAGAAGATCCGCTCATACAGCTCTATGCGCCCGAGGGCGTGGTGGGGGCGGATGGCAAGTTATATGTGGTGTGGACAGAAGCTACATTGGCCGGGCCTCAAACGCGGATTCTGATGCGCCGTCGCGACGGCGCGGGATGGTTCCCAACTCTCGACCCTCTTGAGTACAATGAGCCGCATCCTGTAACGGACTATTTCAATGGTTGGAACTTTTATGGGTACCCGGGATTCGCCCCCAGGAGCGCTCCATCCGTTGCCGTCGACCGATCCAACGGCCCATATCACGGCTGGGTCTACGTGGTCTATGCCGATCGCGGCGATCCCACAGATCCCCAAAACCCAGAACCTTCGCGGGTAAAGTTCGTCCGGTCGTGCAATAACGGGGAAGACTGGAGCGATCCTTGCGCGATCAGCCCGGACGCCGAGCCCGGACACGAGAACAGCGCTCAGGTTTTCCCCAGGATCCGCGTGGACGGCCGGGGGAACATCGGCGTCTCCTGGTATGACACGCGATTCGATGACGGACAAGGCGATGGTACAAAGTATGATATTTTCTTTGCATACAGCGTGGATGGGGGAATGGTGTGGGAGGAGAAGAGAGTCACTCCGCCTGAAGGCGGTCTGCCTATGTTTCAGACGACAAGCGAAGGTGTGAGCGACTACAGCGCTATGGCGGCCGATCCGAGGCCAGGGGAATCGAAGTTCTACCTCCTGACCATGGGCGCACCGCGGGACGAGGTTCCACCGGACCAGGATATCTATTCGTTTGAAATCACCCTGCGGGCGGCGGGCGATTGGAACGGCGACTATGGGATAGACCTGATCGACTCCTGGTTCTTGATTAATGTATGCTTCACGGGTCCCCAGATCCCCCCAGAAAATTGCCGTTGCCTGGTTTTCGATTTCGACGACGACGGCGATGTCGATCTGGACGATGTCATCGCCTTCTGGGACAACGAAACCTTCACCGGCAAGCGGTGCGATTGCGCTGAAGAGTGCCAACTGCGTCCGGACTGCTTAGACGGAGGGGGCGCAGCACTTGAGTCCGGCCCCTCGTCTGCGTCCCTGGGGACCGTGGGCCTGCCTGAAGGCTGCGAAGGAGTATTCCCTTTCATCGAGAAAGCCCCCTTGGACACAGTCTCCTCATTTGTCACCACGCTGCATGCATACCTGAAAGAGCGACCTGACGCACCGGACCGGGCCAAAGTTGAGCGCTACCTAGCATGCCTGGAGGCAGTGCTTCCATGAATTTCTTCTATAGAACTGGCGCATAAATAAAAATTCATGCGCCAGTTCTATACTGAGACTTACTTTTCGGAACACCCGTCAAAACGAGGCTTTCCGTCAGGAGGAAAATCCAATGAAAAGGCTATTCATCTCAATTGCCATTACCCTGCTCTTCACCCAGGCCGCCAGCGCCGAGGTCATCGGCGTAATCGGGGGTACAGATACCCCAGCGCCAACGTTGGGTCCGTATCAGATGACCCCGTTTCCACACGATCAACGGCCGCTAGGCGACTTTGTAACCTCGGTCCCTTCACCGCTCGGAGGCGAGCTCGGCTTTTCCATTCCAATATATCACCTGCGGATCGGAGAGGGATGGGGTACCTGGAGCCACGGTTATACAGGGGATGTGTATTACACTAACTTTCAATCAGAGGTGACGATTGAACTACCAGGCGGGACGCGCGCGTTCTATTTCTATGTCGAACCCACCGTCGTCGGCGGAGCTAGCTTCATCGCCACAGCGGATGACGGGACCTCGGTGGAGCAGTTCGTGGCAGGTTCTTATGGCGCCTCGTATTTCGGCTTCTTCGTCGACGACCCAAACGATCCGCCCATCGAGAGTATCACAGTAGTAATTTATAGTTCCTCTGACTTCGCAATCGGCGAGTTCGGTATCAGTGCGGGGGCACCCGCCCCCATCTCCTGCCGCGTCCTGGACTCAACCGGCACGCCCGGTGACCCCCTGACCGTGGTGAGGGCCGCCTCCTTCGGTGATGCCAGCTACTGGTTCGAATACGATTCGCATGGCGTAGCCTCCGACAAGGTGACCTTTATCGCGGCCCCTATATCTGTGAGTCCATTGATGAACGCGATCGTCCAGGTCTTCGCCCCGGCCTCGGACGCCGACATCGTCACCCCTTTCGCAATACCGACCTGGCCTGATGACGCCACATCCGGGCCGTGGATGCTGATGGTAACAAACGACTGGGGTGCTTCGGCCTTCTCCCTCTTCTGGGTTAGGCCGTAATGATTCGGATATTTAACAGCATGAAATGCCAATTCCTCTCAATTGCCTTTGTAATACTAATTGCCCCGGCCGCCAACGCCGAGGTCATCGGCGTGATCGGGGGTACAGGTGCCCCTGCGCCAACGTTGGGCCCATATCAGATGACCCCGTTTCCACCCGATCCACGGCCGGTGTTCGACTTTGTGACCTCGGTCCCTTCACCGCTCGGAGGCGAGCTCGGCTTTTCAATCCCGATGAGCCACCGCCGGATCGGAGAGGGATGGAGTACCTGGAGCCACGGTTATACAGGGGATGTGTATTACACTTACTCTCAATCAGAGGTGACGATCGAACTACCAGGCGGGACGCTCGCGTTCTATTTCTATGTCGAACCCACCGTTTTCGGCATTGCTAGCTTCAGCGCCACCGTGGATGACGGGACCTCGGTGGAGCAGAACGCGATGGGTTCGGCTGGCGCCGCGTATTTCGGTTTCTTCGTTGACGACCCAGGCGATCCGCCCATCGAGAGCATAACGGTGGTCAATATTACTACTTATGACTTCGCCATCGGCGAATTCGGTATCAGCGCAGGGGCGCCCGCTCCCATCTCCTGCCGCGTCCTGGATCCGACCGGCACGCCCGGGGATCCCCTGACCGTGGTAAGAACCGCCTCATTCGGTGATGCCAGCTACTGGTTCGAGTACGACTCGAAGGGCATCAGTTCCGACAAAGTGACCTTTATCGCGGCCCCTATATCTGTGAGTCCATTGATGAACGCGATCGTCCAGGTCTTCGCCCCGGCCTCGGACGCCGACATCGTCACCCCTTTCGCAATACCGACCTGGCCTGATGACGCCACATCCGGGCCGTGGATGCTGATGGTAACAAACGACTGGGGCGCTTCGGCCTTCTCCCTCTTCTGGGTCAGGCCGTGAACAAGCTACGCCCTTTTCAGGTGCTCCCTTATCTCCTCGCAGAGGGCCCTGTGTTCTTCACGCCCGACAATCCTACTTGCACTCTCGACATCGATCTCTTCCGGCGAAATTTGGAAGCGGGATTTCAGCCCCTTTATCCGACGAATCGGGCTTATTAACTGTTCTTCTCCCACTTCGCCTGCGATCAGGGCCTTTTCCAGGTCCGATCTACCCACCAGAGCCGTCTCAAGGTCATCCGTGCAGAGGAGCAGATCGACTCCGGCGCGCACGGCCTCGATACATGCCCTCCCGGTCCCCCATTGATCGGATATGGCCTTCATCGCGAGGGAATCGGTAATGACCACACCATCGTAGCCGATCTCTCCTCTCAGTATATCGTTGATTATCAAGGGGGATAATGTTGCGGGCCGGGCCGGATCCAGGGCGGTGTACAGGACATGGGCCGTCATGATCATGGCCGCTCCCGCCTCCGCGGCCCGCCGAAACGGCATGAGCTCCACGCGGGACAACCGATCCCGGGAGTGATCCACGACGGGCATCTCGAGGTGAGAATCCATGGAGGTGTCGCCGTGCCCGGGAAAATGCTTGGCCGTTGCCGCCACGCCGTTCTCCTGGAGGCCCTCTATCATGGCCACACCAAGGCGTGCGACTACTTCCGGGTCATGCGAAAAGGAGCGGGCCCCGATAATGGGATTGAGTGGGTTCGTGTCGACATCGACCACCGGGGCGTGATTACAATTGATCCCGACTGCGCGTAGCTCCAGCGCCACGGCCCTTCCGACCCGGCGTACCAGGTCCTCCGACCCGGCGCGTCCCAGCTCCCTGGCCTCGGGAAAGACGGTGAAGGGCTCCCCGAGCCTGAACACATCTCCCCCCTCCTGATCGACCGTGATGAGAAACGGCCCGGACGCCGCCTCGTGAAGCGTTCTGCATAGGGAGGCCACCTGCCTCGGGTCCCTGATGTTCCGGCGGAAGAGTATCACCCCTCCCAGGCCCCCATCCGAGACCTCCCGAAGGAGATCGGCCGGCGGCTCTGTCCCGTCGAACCCAGCAATGAACATCTGGCCCAACTCTTTTCTCATGGTTTCATCTCTTCGTGATCTTCGTGAACTCTTCGTGTCCTTCGTGATTTCATACCCATTTCGAGATACTACCACTATTTGCGGCCGCAGGCCATCACAGCCGTGTCGAGGATTTTTGTTATAAGCTCCGATCTGACGCCGTATACATTCCAAGAGCATTTCAGTACAATCATGGCTTGGCTTGTCATGAAAAACTGCGGCCCGGCACCTCGGGCCCGAAAAAGGAAGGAGAAAGACGATGAAACCACTGATGCGGATTTCCCTGGTACTCGCAATATGCCTCTTCGGGTCTACGGCGTTTGCGGACGCGCCGCTGATCTTCTGTGAGGGCAGCGGCTGCGGCGGCTCGGGCCCGGGAACGTACGCCTATCCCATTGATTCGGGAAGCTACCCGATGATGGATTTCCGTGTGGGAACGAATGATCTGAATCCGGACCATTACACGAACACCCTGATTCCACGGGGTTGGTCCTTTGCCGTCGAAGAGAGACCCATGAGCCACGCTGAAGGTGTCCATACACCCCACGGCGATGTCTCGCCCGGGCCGTGCTGGTGCCAGACCGCAGGCAGCGTTCACTGGTGGACCGATGACGCAACACTCGCCGTCGAGTTCTTCACATTCGGCTATGACCACCCCTGGAAGCCGGAAGACGTGGGATGGAACCTGCTGACCCGGCGCGAGGGCCCACCCATCTCGTATTACGAATTCCAGCCGTTTTGGGACGCCGGAGTCGGAACTGGGATGGGACCGGTGCACGCCCCCTTCGAAGCGCCGGATTTCACACTGGAGCTGGACGCTTCTTACTCAGGGGGCACCCTCAGCCTGAACTTTGCGCTGGGCACCCCGAAACCGGCCACGTGGATGAATTTCCTGATCCTGACCTCCCCGACGCCTCGGGTCATTCCGCTGTGGTCGGTCGATCTGCCGATCATTCAACCTCCCCTGCACATACCGATCACCTTTCCCTTCCCCGCCATGGGGACGATCGGGATCTTCTCCGGCCTGTTCACGGAAGGGGCCGTTCATGCCTATGTCCTCGAGTGGGTCGAGACCGGGGATGTGCCGCTGGATTTCACAGGAACCTACCTGTTCACGCTGGCCTACGAGGACGGCACCGTTGACGGAGGGACGCTCACACTCGTCCAGGAGGGTCAGACCGTGCATGCGCAAATGGAGATGCCCCACCTGACGGGACAGGCCCTCTCGGGATCGGGAACCGTGGATGGCGACTTGATTTCATTCGAGGTCTTCGATAGCGCCACCGACGCACCGGAACCCACATCCCTCACCTTCAACGGAAGAGGAATCGACCTGTCCGGCGATGGGATGGTGGAGGTGCTGACCGGCTCCTTCGACGGAACGGAGTGCACCGACACCTGTGATGAGGTGGTGGGAGATTTCGACGCCGCACTGCCCGGGATCCCTGTTCCAGAGGCATAAAAGACCTCGGCACACGAGGCTTCGATTAGAACAAAACCGCGTCTTCGACGCGGACATAATTGAGGGTCGTTGCGAGGACCGAAGGGACGAAGCAATCCACTGAGCACCTTGGCATATTGAACTCGGGGGATTGCTGTCATAAGCTTGTCAAGCCCCCTTCTTTTACTTGGGTT
>CAZFWM010000386.1:0-7001 GCA_964522545.1 uncultured Thermodesulfobacteriota bacterium | reverse complement strand
CACCCAGGCGTCGCTGCGCAGCCCGGCTACGACCTCCAGCGCGTCGAGCCGGATGGGGGCCTCGAGCCAGGCGGCTGCGTGGTCCAGGCGCTCGCCGAGCCCCACGTCGGCCCCGACGGCCCCGCCGGTCCCCGCGAAGCACCCGCGCTGGCCCAGCAGCCCGGCGCGCCACCCGTGCCAGCCCCGCACCCCCCCGACCCAGGCCGTGCGCGCCTCCCGCCGCCACACCCGCCGGCCCCCACATCCGCCCCCCCTCCGTCACGGTACCAGTGTCCCCCACCCCCCGCACCATACCATTGGGAGTAGCCTATGGCTCCGGAGTACCCGTACCAGGTTCCTCCCCGTCTCGCCCGATTCTCCGTGCCCGATCCTCCCAGACCCCGCGTCCCCCGCCGGTACCCTTTTCCCTTGAGAGATATGCTGCCACCAACCTGAACGTCCAGGGTGCTCTGGACGAAGAAGACGGCAACCCCCCCGATGGAGCCGTCCCAGTCCGACACGGTGAGCGAGCCCCCGCTCTGGACAGTCACATTCGTGTACTGGGGGACCCTCATGACCACGATCTTGTGGTCCGTGGGGTACGCCCGGCAGAGTCCTCCCATGAGGGTGATCGTGTTGTCGGAGACCGAGCTCACCTGGGCAAACTCATAGAGCCCCGATTCGGGCCCCTGGAGATTGATGATGAAGATCACGTCGCCGCTCGAAAAGTAGGAGCCGTCGGCCACGACAAGCTGCCGGCCGCCGGCGACGGCATCTTGCGCCAGGGTGGATTTGTTCTCATCCACATAGGTCGTTCCCGTCACCACCAGCTCCCCGTCCCGGCCGTCGCCGAACCAGTCCATGTCCTCCGCATACACATCGACCCAGAAGGAAAAGATCGCCCCTCCATCGTTGGCGAACTGCCACATCCGCGTGATCTGCTCTCCTGTTTCCAGGATGTTGTCGGCCGAGCTCGTCCCGTCCTGGCTCGTGATGCTGTACTCCCAGTAGCCGTCGGGAGGGATTCCCCCCCCTCCGTCCGGGTTATATCCTTCTACGCTCACCGGCTCCAGTGTGTCGAGAATCGTGCGGATCGGCATCGTGATCGCGGCGGCCGAGCTGTTCTTGATCGTGATGTAGTCTTCGTACAGGTCCGGGTCAGGATCGGTGTGATCCGTGAAGCTCGGGAAGTCCTCCAGAAGAGCGGGAGCGCAGGCGGGACAGCTCGAAGACCCGCTGAAGGCGCAGATGTTCGAGTTGATCAGCGTCTCGGGAACCCTCACGCCGTCGTCAGCAGAGTCCATGCAGAAAAGGCAGGTCCCGCCGCCTCGGGGGCCGACCTTGGCCGTTCCGCTCAGATGGGACGCTTTCAGCCTCCACCGGCCCGTCCATCTCGACCATACGAGATCGGACGCCGGATTATGGGAAGGGCCCGCCAAGGCGAGGTCCGTTTCACCGTCGGCCCGGATCATGGCGTTCCCGTCGATGATCGGTATGGCGGAGAGTGGGGCATAAGTCAGCCCGTCGTCTTTGGACACGTAGGAAGATCCTCTGTTCGGACCCGTCGTGTCGATCCCGAGCTTGAAGCTCCTCCCGGAGACGTTGGCCACGGCCACATAAAAGGCCGCTCCTTGGATCCCCTCCGGATTCAGAACGGGGCAGTCCTCTGTCAGGACTTCCTGAAAACCGCCCATGCCGAGCTCCACGGTCGCACTCCACACCTCCATGGAGGGATCCGGTCCGGGGGCCATACCGGTGGGGTCCTCGTAGATGATCACGTCCACCTCGTCCCCGGCCCCCCATCCGCTCATGTAGAATGAAACTGCGTCAAGAGACACGGAAGCATCCGCGGAGAACCGGTTCGCGATGATGAACTCCCCGGACGTCGATCCGGCATAGATATCGGTCGAGCCGTCGTCCAGTGCGAAAAGCCTGGCAAATCGTCCCGGCTCAACCCGATCTCCGCTCACGGCTTTCATGAAGGCCTCGGGCTGCGCCTCGAATCCCTGCAGCGCCAGCCAGGCAACCAGAATCAGAAATGCAACGATACCGACATTTTTTCTCTTCCTCATTGTTTTTCCCTCCTTTCTAGAGCTTGTCGCCCTTCGAGCGGGCTTAATTGAGGGACGTTGCGAGGAGCCCCCGCTTTCGCGGGGACAGGCTCCGCGACGAAGCAATCCACTGAGCACCCTGGCAAACTGAATACAGGGGGTTGCTTCGGCACTACATGCCTCGCAATCTTCGACTTCGGGGCTTCGCCCCTCGCAACATCCATTACTTTTTCCGTATTCCCCTTGGTTTCTCTTCTCTTTGCGTCTTTGCGACTTTGCGTTAAATCTCTTCAACGGAAAAAATCAGATTTCCTATGCAATCAAGTTAACTGTTGAATCCTCTCAATCGTTCAGCGCCCGGACCTTGAGCTTTCGGGCGAGCGGCGCCGGCCCCTTCAGCCGCACTGTTTTCTCGTCTCCCGGAAAGAGGTCGAAGTAGTTGTCCTCGGGCACCACGCCGTCGGGGAGCTCGATCCGCACCGCCCAGGCGTAGCAGGCGGCGCCGATCCGTATGGAGTGGTCGAGGCCCTCCACCGCCTCGAGGGTCCAGAAGGGGGTGACCTGGGGCCACCGGATCCCCTTGAAGGTGGTGAAGAAGAACCGGTTCTGGGCTATGTAGGCCCCGCCCACCTCGAGCCTGGCGAAGTAGAACTTCCACTCCAGGGCCGCCGTCGGCATCGGCACCGAGGTGATGCATGAGGCCTCGTTCGGCCCCACGCGGAACGGCTCGGAGCGCACCTCGGCGTCGTAGGGGCTCGAGAAGTTCATCAGGCCGTGATCCAGCGTACCCTCGACCGGCTCCATGGTGTCGTTCACGCCCCAGAGACTCAGGTGAGTCCGGTCGTCCCGGATCGAGACGAGCACGGGCTGGTAGGCCCTCTTCACCGCATAGAAGGCGGGCTTGCGCCTCCCGTAGTAGTCGACCACGGACCAGGAGACGGCGGGCCAGCAGTCGTTAAACATCCAGAAGAGGCTCCCGGAGCAGGTGAACTTGCGGCGCCGGAAGTGCTCGATGGCGGTGCGCAGCCCCTCGGCCTGCACGATCTGCTCCAGCAGCACGCGGCGGCCGAGCCCAAGGCGCCTCGCATCCTCTCCGCAGAACAGGGAGAGGCGGGCCTCCTGCACCTCCCCGGCGTACTTGTTTGTGTGGAACTTCCAGGCCCGGCTGCCGGGTTTGGCGCCGTCCCTCTCCAGCCCGGTGCGCAGGCTCTCCACAGGGGGCGGGGCGAGCATCCCATACTCGCTGGCGAACCTCCCGCCCACACGCTCGTATCTGCGAAAGTCGGCGCGCTCCTCCAGGGTGGGCGCCGAGATGCTCACCTCCCAGGGGTGCTGGTCCCCTTGGGCCGGGCCGTTCGGGTCGGCCGGGTCCCCGAAGGGGCTGGACGGGTAGTAGGGCCGATCCGGGTCGAGGCTGCCGCACACTTCGGGCAGCATCTTGTGGTATATGGACTCCCCGTAGAAGCGCTTCGCCTTGGACCACCAGCCCAGACGGTAACCCATGTCGCACTCGTTGTTGCCGCACCAGAGGGCTATGCAGGGGTGATTTCGGAGGCGGCGCACCACGGCTTCGGCCTCCTGCCGGGCCTCGTCCATGAAGGCCGGATCGTCGTCCGGGTAGAGGGCGCACGAGTACATGAAGTCCTGCCAGACCATGATCCCGTAGGTGTCGCACAGGTTGTAGAAGGCCTCGTCCTCGTAGATGCCGCCCCCCCAGATGCGGAGCATGTTGAAGTGGGCATCCGCGGCCGCACCGATGAGCTTCTCGTACCGCTCTTCGTCGACGCGGGCGAGGATCGAATCGGCCGGGACCCAGTTGGCGCCCCGAGCAAACACCCTGGCCCCGTTGACCTCGAAGGTAAAGGCCCGGCCCTCCTCCGGCGGCTCCAGCGGCTCCTGGAGCAGGCGGACACGGGCGAGGCCGGTCTTGGTCATCCTGTAGTCGAGGACGTTTTCGCCCTCGATCAGGTCGACCACAACGGTGTAGAGGTTAGACTCGCCCGCGGACCGTGGGTACCAGAGCAGGGGCCGGTCGATCCGTACCGCACACTCCACCCGGTTCAGGCCCGGATCGATCTCCACCTCGAAGCTTTCGACAAGCTCCTCGTCCGCTGCCAAAACGATCTTGAGCTCGACGCCGCGGGTTCGGTCGAAAAAGCTCTCCACCTCGACCGCGATCTGGAGCTCCGCACTCCGGGCCGTGCGGCCCCACGACGCGCCGCGCTCTTCGGGTTCGATGGCCGAGCGCACCCAGATATCCCTGATCGAGGCCCCCTCGTGGATCTCCAGGGACGCGGGCCGCCAGATGCCGCACGTGAGGAGCTTGGGGGCCCAGTCCCAGCCGAAGGTGAACTGCGGCTTGCGCAGGAGGCACGACGGGCTGGCCAGGCTCCATCCCCCCAGGTATTTCGAGGCCTTCTTCCGTCCGGCCTGGCGCGCTCCGCTCTCCAGGCGCACGCTTATGAGGTTCTCGCCCGGGCGGAGCCGTCCGCTCACGTCGATGCGGCACGGCACGAATGCATTGCGATACTGGCCGACTTTCTTCCCGTTGAGAAAGATCTCGGCCTCGTAATCGAGCCCCTTGAAAACGAGCTCCGCCGGGAGGCCGGCGCGCTCGGCCGGCACTTTGAAAGTCCTGCGCCACCACCACTCACGGTCCTCGACCCATCGACAGCCCTTCGCGTTCATTCCTGTGAGGGGCTCGTCGATCCGGCCCGCCCGGATCAGGTCGAGGTGCACATCACCCGGCACGAGGGCCTCCATCGCACCTCGCGCCTGAAACTCCCAGAGGTGTGCGCCGCGCTTCTTCCCCTCGCCCGGCCGCAGTCCATACATCGTCCATTTGCCGTTCAGTGAGATCGATTCCACTTGATCGTCCTTATTCGTGAGGACACGGCATGCCGTGTCCCTACCCGCATTTGTCGATATGGCAATTGTAGGGGCACGGCATGCCGTGCCCTGCCATCTGGGAATGGAAATTGTCGTCCATAGATGTATAATCCAGCCAAGAGACCATCGTCAATCTCCGGCGGCGATCATCTTAGTGCGATCTTATTTCTGTAACGAGAGATCCTCGGAATCGAACTTAAAGATGGCTACGATATTCGCACAGTACAGGAACTTCTCGGTCACAAAGATGTAAGCACAGCGATGATATATACCAATTTTCTAAATAGAGTCGAAACCGGAGTCATGAGCCCGGCCGATCGCTTCTAGCCCACCGAATTAGGCTGCGAGGTCGCTGTATATTCCGTAAGGAAATAGGCTGCAATATTCGCAGTCTACGTCTGCGCGACATTCCAAACCACCATCAACATAACCCTTTGATAATTAGTCAAATTCTTAAATTTCTTGACATGGATTTTCATTTGGAATACACTGACGAAACTCGCAGTTTTGTCATTATTTTTTAGGCAGTCTACTTAATAGTTCGACCAGGACCAGTAATATGAAGCTGCGTTTTGGCAAAATCCCGGAGAATGTGACATTTGAACCCGAGCATGACGGGTGGATGCCAATGAAAGAACCATCCCCATGGTTGGCTCAACTGCTGGCTTTGCCAATTGCTGCGGCAACGGCTGTGGCACTCGCCATGTTGTGGTCCATGCTCAACGTAAGATGGCCCGACGAAATCAACCGATTCTGGCTGATTGCATGGATCATTGGACTCGTCATTGTTCATGAAGTAATTCATGGAATTGTTCATCCGAGTGCGGGCACAACTTCAAATACGGTTTTCGGGTTCTGGCCGTCGAAACTCATGTTTTACGCACATTACGACAATGTTCTGACTCGCAACAGGTTCATTGCCATACTCCTTGGCCCGTTTATCTTTCTTTCCCTCACACCTATCATCGGTGCGTCTGTTGTGGGAGCCGCACCATTTCATCTGGCATTTGTATCCGTATTCAATAGTCTGCTTTCCTGCGTTGATATTCTTGGAGCCATACTGCTTATGACAATGGTGCCGAAGAGAGCAAGAGTCCGAAACAAAGGGTGGTACACCTTCTACAGAATGGTCAAACAATCTCCTGCAGGCGACGTCCTAAGGGCCGCGCCTGAGGAGTGATGTTATCCGAAAAGGAGAAAGCGTGCGTTCGACATCACTCTGCCTTGCATTTTGGATAATCCTAGTATCAACAGCATCTGCGAAAGATAATAATGATTCGGCCGTAAAGGCACTTCACAAAGTATTGACAAGAGCTGTCAAGGGTGAATTCACATCAGTCATAGATGGGAATGGCGTATCGTGTGACCTTAGGAGTGGAAAGTTGCTAATTCAACCAAACCACGAGGGGGCTTTCCAGCGAGATGGTAAAACAATCTGTGGAGTACGATACGATATAGCCCATAGGGGCAAAGTATTGCCCCAATGCGTGTTTGGTAGCGTGGGTATAGGTGATTCCAAGCAAGATGCCCTGGAAACCGCAGCTTTTGAGTGGCTGGCCGCCTATGGTTCTCCACTGATCAAGTGCCTCAACGGAGGCACCCCAGATATTGTAAACGGCAAGCATGAGATTTATGTAAGTGCTATGGGTATTCGAGGATCGAAGCCTGGAGGGTGGGTAGACTCATCAAAAGAGATGCATACGAAGCTACTAACGGCTATTTCGTGGGAAAAGCTTGAAAACGACAAATCGATTTCCTCTGTAACTATCAATATTGTGGTAAACGATAAGGGGGGCATCGAGGGCGAATGTCGTGTTGATGGCGCGATTTCCAAGGACATATTGCTGCGGTTGCAGAAGCTTGAGTGGCCTACAACTGCGGACGGGTATATGTTTAAGCTGGCCTTTGTGCGTAGAGAGAAATAGGGCAAAACAAACGCGTGCAGCAGGTCGGCTCAAGGCCGACTGCTGACGCTTGGCGTTCTGCGCATCAACCTCAATGGAGACCGGTTTTGATAATTTCTCATAAATACTCGACAGTCAGAAGTTTTCTTAAGCTGCGTCATTCAGAAGTGTATCTTTT
>CAZFWM010000385.1:0-7028 GCA_964522545.1 uncultured Thermodesulfobacteriota bacterium | reverse complement strand
CGTTGGAGTGTAATTCATTTCTGAATTGAGACATTCATTCAGAAGCAGGTCGATACAGTGGGTGTCTCCCTCGATGATGACCTCATGACCGCTCGCCTCCCGGAAGGTGATCGTATTGGTGGCGCCGGCCCCGGGAATGGCGGCTATACCGTTCACGCCGCCCACCTGCTCGGCGTAGGTGTCGGTGTAGACCTCGAAGACCACCGGGCCCTCCACGCCGCGCACGAACACTTCCTCCACCGCCTCACCAAAGGAGGAGAAGCCCCCTCCGTCATAGATGGCGTAGGTGCCGTCCATGTACGCCAGGGGGGTGAGGTTCTCATCGGCCCCCATGTCCGGGGGATACTCGCGGCCTTGCCCGTCCATGTCCGTGGGGAACAGGTCGAGGTAGATCCCCCGCCTCTGGCACGGTGAAAAGGTCTGGATGTGCAGGTCCGTGCCGCTCGCGAAATAGGGCTCGTGAGAGATGCTGTTGTAGTCGCGGCTCGTGGCGTCCTGCCACTCCACCAGGTTCTGGCAGACGAGCCCCTGAATGTAGCCCACGCGGGCCAACGGGGCGTACCAGTCGTTGTAGTCTATGGCGTCCGCGTTGGGCAGGGCGTCGTAGGTTTGCATATAGATCGCGTACAGCTCCCTGTCGCCCGTCACCTTCACCACGTTGTTCTTGATCCCCTCGGGGCGGCGGCTGCCGCTCGTGATATTGAAATACAGCCCCCCTCCGAGGTCGTTGCGGACCGAGTTGAAGTAAAGCTCGTCATTGCCCACATGGGATAGGTACATCCCGTAGCCGGCCATGGGGCCGGCGATCATGTTGTTGTAGATCTCCGAGTAGCGGTGATAGTAGCCGGTGGTGGAGGCATCCATGCGGATCCCGTCCTGGAGGGCGTCCAGGATCCGGTTGTTTCGCAGCACCGTGTATTCGCACCCGTCGGTGTGACTCGAGTAGAGAGAGATGCCGTAATAGTCTCCGAAGATGGTGCACCCGTCGACCGTGGTGTAGTCGCAGTCCACCTCGATCCGGATCCCTGAATAGCTCCCCGAGGTGCCCACGCCGCTGATGGAAAGATTCTTGAGGGTGTTGTGATCCGAGGCTTCATAGATGAAAACACCGTCCTGGGTGCAGCTCGTTATTGAGAAGCCTTCGAATCTGAGATAATCGCCTCCGTGGATGTAAATACCATGGGCGCCCCCATCCAGGACCACGTCCTGAGCCGTGGCCGCCCGGAAGGTGATCGTATTGACATCGTCGGCTCCCGTGATGGCCGGAATCCCTGATGCGCCGCCCACCTGCTCCGAGTATATACCTCCGTCGTCATACACAATGAAGGTTACGGGCCCATCCACCCCGGAAGCGACGAGGGTATCGACCGCCCCGGTGAAGGAGGTGTAATCGCCGCCTCCCGCATTATTGATGATGTAGGTTCCACTGAGACCCCTGGTTTGTCGGTCCGGTGGTCCCATAGACCCGCTCTCCTCCATCCCCTCCGCGTATCCCCCGCCTCCCGACTCGGCACCCTCGCTCCCCCAAAAGGCCAGGAGGGCTTCCCCCTCTTTACGGTAGAGCTCGACATCGCCGGCACCGCTGCCCGGATCGTAGGGATCCGCATTCCCCTGCTCCCGGAAGAAGCGACGAAGACCCAGGGCCGCATCGAGGATCTCCGCCCCATCCAGGCTTGCCAGGTCGAACTCCAGATACTCTCGAGCTTCTTCCCCTTCAGGCGCTTCCCCCGCGGGGATGGTTCCCTCCAGGATCTCCCCCCACTCGTCGAGGTAGCGAACCAACAGATAGGATCGGTAAGGGGAGTTGGGGAATTCGAGGAAGGAGCAGGGATCCTCATCGAACCAGAGGTCGGGGTTCGACGAACCCCCTAAATTTATCCACCCCGTCTCATCCGACAATGTCTGGAGGAGTTCCACGCCCTCCTCGGAGAATGAGTGGAGGATCCACCTTTGATCGGCGTCCGGAGGCCAGGCTCCTTCACTTTGCTCCTGAGAGATCGGGATGTCGGATGTGAGGACAGCGACGGGAAAGAGAAAAAGAGACACCACCACTGAAAGGGCCATCACTAAATTTTTCATTTTATTCCCCCCTCTTTTTTGAGTCCTAGCCAGAGAACCCGACTGGAATATCAATATTACCAAAAGGAAGCGCTTGTTGCAATGAAAAATTATTATGGCTTCCTTGACATGCGGCAATCTATGATATAGTTTTGATTTCACTGCGATTCTTCCAGAGGCATGACGGAGCCATATCAAAGATTGACCCCAGAATTCGATTCCTCGGGCAAATCCGAATCCCCCTCTGTTTCCATTCATGTTCTCGACATGATTTCCGCCGGGACAAGCTTAGAGCGGATCGGGCTCGGATTGATAGGAGGTAAATGTGTCGTTATTACTGACTTCTGTTTTTAGACCCTTCGGCGTGGATGACGAGTATGGCCGAAAGGAAAACAAGCTCGAACTGTTTCACAATCAGGTGACCCGGGAGCAGGGCATTTTTTCCATACGCTGCAATCACCGGAGCTTCGGGCTCTATTTCATCGCCGAAAACATCGAGATGCCCACGAGCGTCATTGACTTCCCCACGTTGAAGCAGTTCCGAAGGGAAGTGAAAAAAGGATACGATTACGTGGGAATATCATTTATCACCCCGAATTTCCTCAAGGCGAAAAGGATGGCCGAGATCGTGCGCGAAACCGCCCCCCTGACAAAGATCATCTTGGGCGGACACGGAACGCGTATCCCGGACATTGAAAACCTGATCGACTGTGATTTCGTCTTCCAAGGGGAAGGAATCAGCCAGCTTCGGGAGCTATTCGGCGAAGACCCGACGGCGCAGATCAAACACCCGGTGATGCCGTCGTCCGACAACTGGCGGGTTCTGGGACTGCCGGTCTCGCAAACATCCGCTGTTCTCATTCCCGGCGTCGGGTGTCCGAACGCGTGCCGATTTTGCTGCACCTCTCATTTCTTCGATAAGACCTATTTTCCCTTTCTGAAGACAGGAAGGGAAATCTTCGACACCCTTGTCTACCTCTCCGATTCGATGAGAACCAATGAATTCCAGGTGATGGACGAGAATTTTCTGAAGCACAAGGAGCGCGCCTTTGAGCTCCTCGAAATCATGGAGCGGGAGAGACGCACTTTCAGCTTCAATATTTTCTCCTCGGCCGAGGCGATAATCGATTTCGGCGTGGAGAACATGGTCAGGATGGGAGTTACCTACGTCTGGATCGGATCCGAATCCAAGCAATCATTGTTCGAGAAAACGAAGGGCGTAGACATAAAGGAGCTGATATCCGAGCTCCGTGCAAACGGGATCGTGGTCCTGGCTTCCTCCATTCTCTTCCTGGAGCACCATGACCGGGAAACCCTTCAGGAAGACATCGATTACGCCATCGATCTGAAACCGGACTTCACGCAATTCATGCAGCTCGGTCCGATGCCGCAGACCAAGCTTTACCTCGACTACAAAAAAGAGGATCGGCTCATCGAAGATATTCCCTACGAAGAGTGGCACGGTCAGCACCGTCTATGGTTCAGGCACCCCCATTTTACGGGGGCGGAGTCCGAGACCCTGCTGCGCGAAGCCTTCCGAAAAGAGTTCGAGACTCTGGGGCCGTCGATTCTGAGAGTCTGCGAGACAATGGTACGGGGCATGGATTCTCCGGCTTACAAGGCCTCGGACCCCTTTATGCGGCTCCGCTATAAGCTCCTGAAAAAGAAGTGCAGGGAATACTTTTATGCGCTGAAGGCAATGAAATGGCTCCTTCCTTCCAAGCAGATGAAGGGCCAGGCCGGCCGCATCGAGAAACTCTACATGAAGCATTTCAGATGGCAGAGACCGTTGAACTGGCTGGTAAGCGGATTTTTATGCATGCTGGCCGGAGTTGCCAGGATAAAGCTCGGCCTGGGCTACGAGGCGCACCAGCCCGGGACCCGCAGAACCATGTATAGACTGCCCCGGGCGGACTACAAGGATATGAAAGGTAGAATCCAGGCCATATTCAAGAAGAGGAAGACATGGGCGATCCTGGATAACACCGGCGGGACAGCCGCACTCTCTCTCTACTTTTCAGGCAAGCTGAACCGCAAGACAATCGACTCCCTGACGAAGCGGCTCAGCTCCCGGCCCCACTTCTCCTTCGAGTCGGTCCGCATCAATATCACGCAGCTGGCCGATTTCAACGAGGAGACCTTCGAGAAATTTCTCGAGAAACTATCTCACAGGTGCGAAGACATCTGCATTTATTGCTCGGAAATTCAGAAAAGACATCTTGCATTTTTCAACCGCCTGATGTCGGAACAGGTTTGCTCTGTTTCGACTTATTAGGTGGTTCCAGTAATCGATTTATCAAACGTCCGCTCGGTCGCAGAGGTGAGGATCGCGTGGATTACAGGAAGAGTTTTGACCAATGACCAAAAAAGAGAACACGAAACAGAACATAGACGTAGCACCCGAGGCGATCGTAGCCTATCTCCGGGATGATATGCGGGGACGCCCCCTGACGATTCGCGCCCTGGCCGACCAATTCGGAATACAGAAGGGACAGATGCGGGCCTTTCAGCGGATCGTTAAGGATCTGGCAGGGGAGGGCAGGGTAGCGAAGCTCCCCGGACGGCGGGTTCAGGGAGTCGAGCGGGCCGGGAGGGTGACCGGGCGGTTTCAGGCCCACGCCGGCGGATTCGGATTCATCATCCCCGATGAGGGGCCAGAAAAGGATCTGTTCATCTCGCCTCCGGAGGCCCGGGGCCTGATGGATGGCGACCGTGTGGTCGCGGAAGTGCTGCAGGCAAGGAAGCAGATCCGGAATGGAGGGCGGAAGGAGAGATGGCGGGGAAGGGGACCACAAAGAGGACCGGAAAAAGACCGAGGCAAAGAAATTACAGATCGGAGACGGTCGGGGCGCGTGGTGGAGGTGCTCGAACGGGCGAGCCGGGATGTGGTGGGCCTGCTCGTAGAGGGACCGGGAGCGGGAAGGGTCATTCCCGACGGCAAGAGGATATCTTTCGATATCTACATTCAAGGACGGCGACGCAAGGGCGTACGACCCGGGCAGATGGTGGTGGCCAGGATTTCGGATGACCCCGATCAGTTCAACGTGGCCCGTGGCAAGATCATAGAGGTTCTGGGGGATGCGGATGACCCCGACATCGACGCCGCCGTTATGACGAGGAAATTTCAGCTGGCCGAGGACTTTCCTCAGGAGGTCCTGGCAGAGAGCCGGAAGCTGCCCCGGAGGATAACTCCCAGGGAGCGCAAAGGGCGTGTCGACCTCCGGGACGTCCCCACAGTGACCATTGATGGAGTGACGGCAAAGGACTTTGACGATGCCGTGTCCGTCAAGAGGCTATCCCGGGGAAGAACCCGGCTCCTCGTCTCGATCGCCGATGTCGGCCATTTTGTCCCGCCGGGTTCGGCCACGGACAGGGAGGCCCTCCGGCGCGGCACGAGCGTCTATTTCCCCGGCGAGGTAGTGTCGATGCTTCCCCCGGCACTCTCGGACCATCTCTGCAGCCTCCGGCCTTCAGTAAACCGCCTCACCCTGACCGTGGAGATGATCTTCAACAAAGAGGGTGAGAGGGACCATTTCGATATCTTCCCGAGCCTGATTAAAAGCGCTGCGCGTCTTACCTATGCTCAGGTGTGGGACGTCCTCTCCTCCAGGCGTGCTCCCCGGTCCCCCCGGCTCAAGGAGCTGGCTCCTTCCCTGCGGATGATGGAGAGGCTCGCAATGAAGATGAGGGAGAGACGCAGGGAGCGGGGCAGCCTGGACTTCGACCTGCCGGAGCCCGAGATCGTCCTGGATCTGCAGGGGCGGGTGGAGAATATCGTCAAGGCAGAGAGGACCGTGGCGCACCAGATCATCGAAGAATTCATGATCGCCGCAAATGAAGCGGTGGCGGAATTGCTTCTGCGCTCCGGTGTGCCCGCCATCCACCGGGTGCACGAAAAGCCCGACCGGGAAAAGATGAAGGAGCTGGGCCGGTTCCTCGGCTTTTTCGGACTTCACATGAAAAGGAAAGACGGCGACTGGACGCCAGGGGACATCAGCCGCATTTTGCAGCAGGCCGAGGGGAGGCCCGAGGAGGCTCTGATATATCGCATCACGCTGCGGGCGATGAAGCAGGCCCGCTATTGCCAAGGGGCCCTGGGACATTTCGGCCTTGCCTCGGAGATGTACACCCACTTTACATCTCCGATCCGCCGCTACCCCGATCTTGTGGTGCACCGGATTCTCAAGGAGCTCCTGGCCGGTGGTGCCTCGACAACGTACAGTGCGGGGCAACTCGGGGAGATCACGGCACAATCCTCGCAAAGGGAGCGTCTGGCATTGGAGGCGGAGAGAGAGATCATCGCCGTCAAGAAAGCCAGATTCATGAAAGAGAGGGTCGGGGAGGAGTTCCCCGGCATCATCGCCGAAATAACCCGCGGTGGGATAAGAGTCGATCTCATCCCCTATTTCATAAACGGCCTAATCCCCCTCAGCTCCATGACCGATGATTTCTATTTGGTGGACGAGCCGGGAAGCCGGCTGGTGGGGAAGAGGAGCAAGCGCACATTCAGGGTAGGAGACCAAGTCCTGGTCCAGGCCGTCAAGGCCGACGTTCTGAGAAGGGACATCCTATTTGCCCTGATTCAGAAGGTAGGGGACACGCCCCGGAAGACAGCGGGTAAAAAGCGCAAAAGAAAACGGTAGTTCCGATCTGAAATGAAAAGAGGATCTGCGTCGATGTTCCCTTCTCCCGCCCATTCTCACTTCTCAACCGGAGCAAAAGACTCATGGCGTGCTTGAATTTTCCATTGACCATTGCATCTTACATACAATGCCGTCCAAACACCCGTTAAGTCGGTTTTCTCATCGTTGTTGTCCGTGAAACTATACCTAAATTTCGCGGTAATAAGAGCGGCATCAGCATTGATGACATTTATATGCATCTCGTCCCAAACAGCCAGATTAATTTCTTTTACCATACTCGACAGTCAGAAGTTTTCTTAAGCTGCGTCATTCAGAAGTGTATCTTTT
>CAZFWM010000384.1:0-7036 GCA_964522545.1 uncultured Thermodesulfobacteriota bacterium | reverse complement strand
GCGAAAGCGGGGATCCAGAAGATGAGCTCGATCATGGATTCCCGCTTGCGCGGGAACGACGGGGAGTTGGCCGAGACAAAGTCCCTGGCGAAGCCGGGATAAGTTCAAACGGAGGATAGATAGGATGATGCTCGATAAGTCGCTCCCAGAAGGAAGAAGATGGAAGCAGGCCGGATGGGCCAACAAGCTGGCGGTACTGCTCATACTGTCTGCCCTGACTCTGACAGGAACCCCGGCGTACGCCGAATCGGGTCACGATGACGGGGAATCCCTCCTGGACATACTCCACGCGAAAGGGACCCTGACGGACGAAGAATACGAACAGCTGAAGAAGAGCGACAGTACAACAGACAAGATCCTGAAGGCCCTGGGGGGCCTCAGCGTGGGAACCCTGGCCTATGTGGATTACTCCTACGGGGAGATGCAGGATGAATCGTACAATCGCTTTACCGTGACCCGCGGCTATATAAACATCAAGAAAAAGCTCACCCCCTGGCTCGGCTTCCGGGTCACGCCGGATGCACACCAGGATGCCCACGGAGACTTCAAGCTGCGGCTCAAGTACCTCTACGCTGAATTTCGCCCGCCCGACCTTGGCTTCTTCACGGACATGGTCTCCGAGGTCGGCATGGGCCACATGCCCTGGCTCGACTTCGAGGAGCACATCAATCCCTATCGGTGTCAGGGGACCATGTTCATCGAGCGTGCCAAGACCTTCAACTCCGCTGACATCGGGGTGAGCCTCCGGGGGTACCTCGGGGGCGAGCTCGACAAGGACTACTGGAAAAGAGTGAGCAAATACTACGCCGGCCGGCTCGGCAGCTGGCATGTGGGCCTCTACAACGGCGGCGGGTACCACGCCGGGGAGCACAACAAGGACAAGGTGATTGAGGGGCGTCTCACCCTACGGCCCTTTTACAGCTTCCTGCCCGGCTTTCAGATGAGCTACCTCTGGCTCTATGGAAAGGGCAACCAGGAGATCGACTCGGTCTCTCCCAAGTACGAGGTCAACCTGTGCATGCTGAGCTACCAGAATGCCTGGGTTACTGTCACCGGTCAGAGCGCGATCACCCGGGGCAACAACAAGGGATCGCTGGTGGTGCCCGGCACGAGCCAGGCGCTGTGGGCGTTTGGCTACTCTTTCTTCTTCAACACCAAGCTTCCCGTCCTGGACCGCAAGCTCAACCTCTTCGCCCGGTACGACCACTTCGATCCCGACACCAAGGACTGGGTCGTGGGCGGAAAAGATGACTACGACCTCGTCAACGGCGGGCTCGCCTGGGAGTTCTTCCACCACTGGTATCTCATGGTGGTCTACGAGCGGATCTTTTACCAGGAGAACAACGGTGGCCTGGGAAAGGCCCCCGACCCGGGTAACGACTTGGTCGACGACTGGAAGGTCCAGACGGTCCTCCAGATCAAATTCCCCTGATAGTCTTATTAAAAACCGTTAATCCCTCTCCCTCCGGGAGAGGGCCTGGGTGAGGGACTTGGAATTCGGTTGCGGCTCGGCCGCGTTGGGAGAAGAGATGAAGAAGATCCTGTTCGTCTGCGTGGAGAACGCCTGCCGGAGCCAGATGGCCGAAGGGTTTGCGAGGCGTTTTGGCAAGGGCGTCGCGGAGGCCCACAGCGCAGGCTCCCGGCCGGGCGCCGAGGTCAACCCACTCGCCGTGGAGGTCATGGGGGAGGCGGGGATCGACATTTCCGGCCGCGTTCCGAAAGGATTCTCCGAGGTCCCAGGAGAAGCGATCGATTACGTCGTGATGATGGGGTGCCGGGACGAGTGCCCCGTCGTGCCGGCCAGGGAGCGCATCGAGTGGGACATCCCGGACCCCAAGGGGAAGGGAATCGACGTGTTCAGAGGCGTTCGGGACGAGATCGGGCGAAAGGTGAAGAGACTCGTGGAGGAGATCGGTCGGTAGGGGCACGGCATGCCGTGCCCTAACAAAGAGAACTACGAAACACGCGAAAACCGCGAAAAAGGGACATCGACAATAAATTGTCGATGTTTGTATCTGTGCCTTTGAGTCAAGGAATATCGAACCGCAGAACAAGGAACCGCAGAATATCGAAGTAAAGAATATTGCTTTTTTCTCTCTTTACTTCTGCGGTTCGATATTCCTTGTTCAATATTCGATATTCTCTTTTTCGGTTGCGGCTGTGCCGAGTTATGCATTGAGCCTCTCCCCCCCAAACCCATCTGGCCCATAGAACGACGAGCGTGATATACTCACCCCATGACGACCGCTGACTCCCCCTGGCGCGGGCCGCTCAGAGAGGGCATCTCCATCCTGTCCGATCTCCTTCGGGCGGGGCTCCCCGCCGAGACGGCCGGGCGCGCCGAAACCCTGCTCAGCCTCTGCCACCTGCTCCGCTTCCGCACGGGCACCGGTTGCGATCTGCCGCTCATCGGCATCCTCGGCAGCGCCAACAGCGGCAAGTCCACGCTGTTCAACAGCGTGGCCGGGTCCGACATCTCCAGGGTCACGCCCATTCCCCACCAGACCAGCGGACCGATCCTCGCCGTGCCGCTCGACTTCCGGGAGGCCGCCGGGGATGACTCGTTCCTTCAGCCCGTGGTGAAGGAAGTGGAGTTGGCCGCTCCCGGTACGGCCGACCTCTCGGGGAAGCCCTCCACGTCGACCGTGGTCCCGGCCTGGGACAGGGGCGAGAGGCCCTTCATCCTGGTGGATCTGCCGGACCTCGGCACCGTGGATTCCAGGGAGGAGCATCAATTGGCCCCGCGTCTGATCCCCTGGCTGGACCGGGCGATTCTCATGCTGACGGAGGAGTCCTTTGCCCAGGCCGATCACGAGGAGATCGAGCGTGCCCTGCAAGTCCTCCATCCCGAGCGGGCCCGGGCCGAGCTGTTCGCCGTGCTGAACCGGCGGCACGCCGCCACGAGCGACGCGGAGTTCGAGAGCCGCATGGAGACGGTCCGGTCCCTCTGGCCCGGCGCTACGATCTCGAGGCTCGACCACCTGAAGGAGGGCGGCCGGTTCTCCGGCACCGAGACGGCGCCCCTGGTGGCCGAATCCCATGCACGGGTGAGCAGGATCCTGCAGGCCGCACTCGGCAACCTCGCCGCCGAAGTCTTTGCCGAGATGGAGTCCCTCAGGGAAGCCCGCACGCGGGAACAGCTTCGTTTGAAGAGCGAGGTGGACCGGGAGATTCAGAGGGCCTGCCGATTCAGGAAGGCCTTCTTCAGCGCTGATTTCCGGCAGCGCCTGGACGCGTTTTCACCCTGGCGCACCTCTCTGAAGCGGCTCCGGTCCGTGATGGGAAAGGAGGAGCCGCCGGAGCCCGCGCTGCCGGACCTGTTCCACCCGGAATCGGTCCAGCGACACGCCGTTGCGGCGGCCCGCGAGATCCGCCGGCTCGCGGCCGGGCACTTAGAGTCTGTGACCGGATGGGAGGACGCCTTGCCCGAAGAGATCCCGGACGTCGACGAGGGGGCGATCCGGGATGCGGTCGATGCGTTCGTGCCCGGGGTCAACCGAGAGGCCAGGAAACACGTGGAGGCGCTGCTCACATCCATGCAGAAGGACCGCCGCCTCAAGGACCCCCTGTGGAACAGCGTGGCGGCCGTGGCCTCCACCCTGTTCCTCGTGGACCTGTTCATACCCAGCGTCGGGACGCTTGGGACGCTCGCCTTTTCTGGCGCCCTCTCGGCCCTCGGGTTCAGCGGCATTCTCACCTCCGAGATGATCCGTCAGCTCCGCACGAGCCGGATGCGCGAGTCTTTCGAGCAGGGCCTGCGGGAGATCCTGGAGCGTTTCGCATCCCGAATCGTCTCATCCGGGCCCCTTCTGCGTCTGGACCTCGCGGAGCCTGCCGGGCGCCTTGCACGGTGGTCGAAAAATTTGCCCAAGGTGTGACCATGAACCCCATCGAGCAGCTCAACCGCATCAACGAGAGTCTCCGGGATCTGCTGGCGGCGCCTGAAAAAGCCGAGTTCGTCCCCTTTCACAGGTCCGACGATCTCATGGTCTGGTTTCTCCTGGGCGGCAAGGACGTGGGCAAGTCCACCTTCCTCAACGCCCTGCTAGGAGCCGCCGTGAGCGGCGAGCCCCCCGAGGAGGCCGAGGGGACGAAGTCCTTCATAGCCTACATCCACGATTCGGCCCGTCCAGAATTCGAGGAGCGCCTCAACGGCCTTTCCGTGGATGTCCGGTTCCACCTCCACCACAGCGAGGCGCACAGGCGCCTCTGCCTGATCGACAGCCCCGACTTCGACAGCCGCTTCGAGCGCCACGCGAGCCAGGTCCGGCAGGTGCTCCGGGCCGGCATCGCCGACGGGGCCGTGCTCCTCGCCAGCCCCGCCAAGTACAAAGACCAGAAATACTGGAGCGCCTTCGAGAAACTCTCCGGGGCCCTGGCCCGGCGCCACATCCTCTTCACCCTCACCAAGGCCGATGAGCTGGGCAAGTACCTGGAGGATGTGCGGGCCGACTTCGCCCGGACCATCGACCGGAGGATGGGCTCCTGGCAGGGAGACAAGGGGGATGATGTTTCTCACTCGAGGGATGCCCGGATCTTTTTAATAGACTCCCTGGAGCGGGCCGTCGATTTCTCGCGCCTCGAGTCCAGGCTGCTGCGCAGGCTCTCCGCCGGCGAGGTCCGGGACGCCCAGCAGGAGAACCTCCTGCACACACTGGCGCGGGGCGCGGAGAGGATACGAGACCACTACCGGCTGAGCGAGGTCCGGAGGCGGCTCGATGAGGCGGCGGCCGCGGACCGAACGGACGATCTCTTCGACGAGCACTTCCCCGGGGCCTACTTCGACGCCGTGGCCTCCCGGCTGGCCGGGCAGAGGGGGCTGGCCACGGTGATCCGGGACCGGCTGGTGGACGAGGCCGGCCGCAGCCTGGCCGGGATCCCGGCGATTCTGTCCGCCTTTCGATGGGTCGGGTCTCGGATCCCCTTCAGACTCAGAGCGGGCGGGTCGGGAGGGCCCGATTCAACCGAGGCCCATGATCTCGGCCAGCTTCTGCGCTGGGGTCAGGAGGACCTGGAGCAGAGGATCGCCACGGCCCGGGAGGAGGTTATCTCAGGGGTGCGGCTGGAGCGTCCCGAGGCGTTCGGGCCCTACCTACAGGAGTCGGCCACACTCAAAGGGGATCTCTCCCTGCTCCTCGAGGACCACCTATCCGGCACGACCGGCAATCTCTTCTCCTGGCCCATGCGCCTCGCGCTCAATCTGCCGATCTACCTCTACCTGCTGCTCTTCGTCACGCTCCTTTTCTACCCCGCCTTCCTGCTCCTCCAGGCCTGGGACCTCCTCGACGCGCCCAGGCTCACGAGCATACTGACCCTGGACAACGTCAAGGTCTCCGTGATCGGCTTCGCCGGGTACTACATCATGGCCTCGCTCTTCGTGATTCGGAAATACCGGGACAGGGCCCGCACAGAGCTCGAATCTCTGGCCGACCGCTTCACCGCGGCCATGAGGGATGTCGTCAGGACGGAGATGGTCCGGCCCCTGTCGAGATTCGCCGAGGCCTTCCATCGACTCGAAGAGAGCCTGAATCAATGCACCGGCCCAGGCAGTCCCCAAAGATCGGAATGAGCAGGTTTTTGTTTCTGGGATCGATTACAATATGAAATAGACGGGTGAGGTAGATATATAAAGATATCGAAATCAAATCTTGACTATTTGGCAAGGATCAGAGGTACGATAAATAATAGATATCGTTACATCATAGAGTTTTGGCGGTACCACAAGATGCAGCTATTTAAGAAGGGCCCCCACCGCCGAAGCGACAGGGGCCTGTTGATCACTTCCCAGTGGCAACCCACTCCAGCGCAAAGATCTCTCTGACTCCCTCTATATAGATTGCCGAGTAAACCCCCAGCCATCCGTCGCTTGAGAATGGGAAGGAGACCGGGATATCCACCGGGGGAACCACGACCGGAAGCAGAATCGTCCAGAGATGGATAAATTGAATTGACGGGGAGGTTAAAATCAAATAATTCGCCCAGACGCTCTCGTACTCCGTACCTAAGGTGAAGTCCAGGTTGAGAGTTCCAGAGGTGTAGGAAGCATCCATCTCCAGGATGAACTCAGGGAAGCAGTCCGGATCGCGGTCGTCGATGAGGTCGTCACAGTCGTTGTCTACGGTGTCGTCGCAGACCTCAATCGCTCCTAAATGGACATCGGGATCAGAATCGTCGCAGTCCCAGCCGCCACAAGCCTCGTCCCAAGAACCGTCTGAGTCCTGATCCCAGCATTCAGGGAGTGAGATGGCATAGCCATTTATGTCCGTTGAATGATCATTGCCAACATACCACATTTTATACATGCCTTCATCAACAAGTACGTCAGGACTACCAAGCCAATCATCTTCCCAGCTCCCCGAAGGTCCTATATCGAGGACTGGATTATCGATAAACTTCACCCAATTAATACCATCCAAACTGGTTGCATAGCCTATCCTGTCTGTCGAACCATCACCGCCGCGATACCACATTTTATATTCAGTGCCGTCGAACAGGACGGTAGGGCTCATAACTAGATAATCATCCCACCCTCCTGGTGGACCCACGTCCAAAACCGGATTCCCTGGATGCTTTGTCCAAATGATTCCGTCTGGACTCGTGGCATAGCCTATCCTGAATGTCGAACCATCAGTGCCGTGATACCACATTTTATATTCAGTGCCGTCGAAAAGGACGGTAGGGCTGTAAATAGTATAATCATCCCACGCCCCCGGTGGACCCACGTCCAAAACCGGATTCCCTGGATGCTTTGTCCATACTATACCATCTGGACTTGTAGCGTATCCGATTCTAATATGCGGATCTCCTTGTCTGCAGCCGTAGTACCATATTTTATACTCTGTTCCATCATGCAAAACAAAAGGATTTCCCACGGCATAATCCTCCCATCCTCCACTAGGCCCTATATCCAGAACTGGATTGCCGGGATATCTGGTCCAGGCAATGCCATCTTGACTAGTAGCGAGTCCTATCTTCCACGGGCTATAATGGCCCCGAAAATCTGGACAGGTGTATAAGGTGGATTTGAGGAGGAGAG
>CAZFWM010000383.1:0-7046 GCA_964522545.1 uncultured Thermodesulfobacteriota bacterium | reverse complement strand
GGAATATCATTTTCACTGTCTTTGATCTCGGAATCCCTTTCATCTTTTTTTAATTTAAAGATCATTGGTGCAAACTCTCCCGGTCGCTAAATAGAGGGCATCCGGTTTTGGGCTATGCAGTTTCGAGGTGCTCTTCGTAGACAATAATCGGAGCTTCTTGTTTGGTAACTACTTCTTTTGTGATCACCACTTCTTTGATCTTCTCCTGAGACGGGATGTCGTACATCACGTCCAGCATGGTCGCCTCGAGGATCGAGCGGAGGCCCCGGGCGCCCGAATCCCGCTTGATTGCCTCTTGGCCGACCGCCTGCAGTGCTCCTTCGGTAAAGCGGAGCCTCACGTTCTCGAACTCGAAGAGCTTGTGATACTGTTTGACCAGCGCGTTCTTCGGCTCTGTGAGGATCTTGATCAGGGCCTTCTCGTCGAGCTCGTGGAGGTAGGCCATTACCGGAAGGCGCCCGATGAACTCCGGAATGAGCCCATATTTGAGCAAGTCCTCGGGCTGCACCTTGCGGATGTAGTCGAAGAGCTGTTTCTCTTCCTTTTTGCGGATGTCGGCCCCAAAGCCGAGGATCTTGGTGCCGATACGCTGCTTGATGATCTTCTCGAGGCCCACGAAGGCCCCGCCGCAGATGAAGAGAATGTTCGTGGTGTTGACCTGAAGGAACTCCTGCTGGGGGTGCTTTCTCCCCCCCTTGGGCGGAATGTTGGCCACGGTCCCTTCGATGATCTTGAGAAGGGCCTGCTGAACGCCCTCGCCGGAGACGTCCCGCGTGATCGAAGGATTCTCTGATTTCCGGGAGATCTTGTCGATCTCGTCGATATAGACGATGCCTCTCTGGGCCCGCTCCACATCGTAATCGGCCGACTGAAGGAGGTTGAGAATGATGTTCTCCACATCCTCGCCGACATAGCCGGCCTCCGTGAGATTGGTGGCGTCGTGGATCGTGAAGGGCACGTTCAGGTATCGGGCCAATGTCTGGGCAAGCAGCGTCTTCCCCGATCCGGTCGGTCCGATCATCAGGATGTTGCTCTTCTGCAGTTCCACGTCGTCGAGCGATACGGCCGAATCGATGCGCTTGTAGTGGTTATGGACCGCCACGGAGAGGATCTTCTTCGCGTATTCCTGGCCGATCACATACTCATCGAGGAAGCTCTTGATCTCCTTGGGCTTGGGAATAGATGCGCTCCGCCTCCGGACCTCCTCCTGCTCCACCTCCTCGGCGATGATCTCATTGCACAGCTCTATGCACTCATCGCAGATGTACACGGTGGGGCCGGCGATCAGTTTGCGGACCTCATCCTGGCTTTTTCCGCAGAACGAGCAAACGTACGTACTGCCCTTTCCATACCCTCTCTTGTCCACCCGCTTTCTCCTCTGCTCGCTGATCGTCCGGCGTCCGACGACAGGTCGGAGCCCCGGAGCACAGCACTCTATGAGCTATGCTTCTTGATCAGCTCGCGCTTTGTGATCACTTCGTCGACCAGACCATACTCCTTGCTTTGCTGTCCGGTCATGAAAAAATCGCGGTCCGTGTCCTGCTGAATCCGCTCCATGCTCTGCTTTGTGTGATTGGCCAGGATTCGGTTGATCTCCTCCCGAGTGCGGAGGATCTCCCTGGCCTGGATATCGATATCGGAAGCCTGGCCCTGCACGCCTCCGTGAGGCTGATGGATGAGCACCCTGGAGTGGGGTAAGGCGAAGCGCTTCTTGGCCTTGCCCGCCGCCAGGAGCACGGCACCCATGCTCGCGGCCTGGCCGACGCATATGGTGGACACATCGGGCTTTATGTACTGCATGGTGTCGTAGATGGCAAGCCCCGCTGTGACCACCCCGCCCGGCGTATTGAGATAGAGATGAATATCTTTATCCGGGTCCTCGGACTCGAGGAAGAGCATCTGGGCTATCACAAGATTGGATAGGTCGTCGGTGACTTCGCTTCCAAGGAAGACGATTCGATCCTTCAGGAGCCGGGAATAGATATCATAGGCCCGCTCTCCACGACTTGTCTGTTCTATTACGATGGGTATTAAGCTCATTGTTTTATCATCACCCGCCCCACGATCAGGGCTTTTCCTCCGCCTTGAGTGAGGCGGCGTCTGTATCTATAATTTTAGCGTTTTTCAAAATAAAATCAAGGCCCTTCCTGCGGAGTAGGTCGTCCCCCAGGCGGGCCAGACCGTTATTTTTTTGCAAAACCCCCTTTATCATTTCGACACTTTTATCCGATCTTTTAGCAATTTCTTCGATCTCGGCCTCCACCTCCGAGTCTTCGACCGAGAAACCTTCGAGCTCAATGACCTTTTTGATAATATAGTCACGCTTCACTAAATATGTTGCTCCTTCTTCGAATCCCTGGCGCACAGAGTGCCAGTCGACCCCGGATGCCTGGGCTCGACCCGCCGGCCCCTCGAACCTGTTGCGCATATCCGTGACCATTTCGTCCATGCTGGCCTCGACAAGGCTCCTTGGCACCTGGAAGGGGGTGCGCTCGATCAGCGTCCTGAAGAGCCTCTCTTCCATCTCCCGGTCGACGCGCTGTTGTTCTCTCCTGGACACCTCCTCGCGGATCTTTTCGCGGAGTTCGGAAAGGGAGGTGAAGCTTCCAAAGCTCTTGGCCAGCTCATCATTCAAATCGGGCAGACTCTTCTCCTTAATCTCGTTCACCGTTACATCGAACTCTACTTCTCGACCGGCCAGGTCCTTGCGGCCGAAGTCGTCCGGGTAGGAGATGGTAATGTGGTGTGTTTTCCCTTTCTCCATGCCTATCAGAGTCCGGTTGAAGCTGTGCTCGGCTGCGTCCTCTCGGACTTCGATGAGGGCGTTCTCATCCCTTCCGTCTCGAAACGGCTTGCCGTCCAGAGTTCCCTTGTAATCGATTACCGCAAAATCCCCAGGGCGAACGGCCCGGTCCTCTTCGATCGCAAGGAGCTCGGCCTGTCTCTGTCGGAGCTCCTCTAACTGCTGATCGACCATCTCCTCGTTCACCTCATGCTTCTCTCTCTCTACGTCGATATTCTTGTAATCGGTCAACTCGATTACAGGGTGAACCTCCACGGTTATCGAATAGGAGAAAGGCTTCCCCTCCTCGATCTTGTCCGGGGTGAAGGACGGCTCGGTAATCATCTTAATACTATGCTCATCGAGGGCCTTTTCAAAGGTTTCGCTTATGAGCTTGGCCTCGGTTTCCCCGCTGACCCGATCTTTGTAATACCGTTCAAGCATGCTCCTGGGGGCCTTCCCGCGCCGGAACCCCTTGATCTCGACCTGACGGCGCAACGTATCATACGCCTGATCAAGTTCCGCTTTAACTTGCTCCCAGGGAATTTCTATATTCACCTTCTTCTGAACTTCACTCAGTTCTTCTAAGCTGGACTTCATTATTCCCCCGTATTCTCCGAAGATGTAGTAGATCCAATAAACAGAAAATCCTCAAATAATTTTGAGGATGTGCATTCAAGAGTGCGAGAGGGGGGATTTGAACCCCCACGGTTGCCCGCTGGACCCTAAATCCAGTGCGTCTGCCAATTCCGCCACTCTCGCAAAGTAAGCGTTTAGCCTTCAGCGATCAGCTTTCAGTAAAAAAAAGGAAATGTCAAGTGATCAACGAATGCCGAGAGCTCACTGCTTTCGGGCTCTTTTGCTAAAATCAGCAGGACAGTGCACCCTCAACTATGTCACTGATCTTCCTCCGGGCCTTGCTCCCCCGGGCTTTGCTCCTCCGGACTTTGCTCCTCCGGGCCCTGCTCCTCCCCGCCTTCCTCGTCCGCAACGAGCTCTTCCTTTTCCAGAAGCTTCTTCTCAACGAGGGTTGCCTCCAGCTCACCGAGGGCCTTTTTCAGCTCTGGAAAGAGCTCCACCGAGATGGTCAATCCCTTCTTCGATGGAAGCCTCTCCCCGCCATCCCTGGGCTCATAGTAGACCCGCAGGTCGATGAGCTTGTGTCCCCGGTACTCGGTCAAGGAGACCCGGACCTCCTCGACGGCGTTCTTCGTGAATTGGCTGATGACTTCGTTCATAGCGACCACCCTCCTCCTTTCAGGTTCGCTCTAGGGGTTTTCAGGTCGATTTCCGTCCTTCGTTCCGATCTTTATGGCACAGTAATCTGCACACATGGTACAGACGTCGCTATCACTTGGCAGGCTGCTCGAGCGCATGGCCTTTGCCCGCTCCGGATCAAGGGCCAGGGAAACCTGCCCCTCCCAGTCCAGATCCTTGCGCCTTTTTGCCATCTCGTGGTCCTGCTCCGCGGCGCCGGACACACCCTTTGCGATGTCGCCAGCGTGGGCCGCAATCCGCGATGCGATTACGCCGACCCGGACATCCTCTGTCGTGGGGAGGCGCAGATGCTCCGAGGGGGTTACATAGCAGAGAAAATCCGTTCCGGCCGCGGCCGCGATGGCCCCACCGATCGCCCCGGTAATGTGGTCATAGCCCGGGGCAAGGTCGGTGACGATAGGGCCTAGAACATAAAACGGCGCACCGTGACATAAGGTCTTCTCCAGCAGGACATTCGCCTCGATCTGGTGGAGAGGTACGTGCCCCGGCCCCTCGATCATCACCTGCACGCCTGCGTCCTGAGCACGCTGGGCCAGCTCGCCAAGTACGATGAGCTCTTGGACCTGCCCCCGGTCGGTCGCATCGGCCAGACACCCGGGCCGGAAGCCGTCCCCCAGGCTCAGCACGACATCATAGCGCCCGGCGATCTCGAGCAGGCGATCGTAGTGCTCGTAGAGGGGATTCTCCTTTTCATTGTATCGCATCCACTCGAGCGTGAAGGATCCGCCCCGACTCACCACATCGGTGACCCGCCCCTCCCGCTCCATGCGCACCATCGATTCGAAGGTCACCCCGCAGTGGACCGTCAGGAAATCGACCCCGTCCTCTGCGTGCCGCTCGATCACCTCGAAGACATCGTCGGCCGTCATATTGACCATGGCGGTCTGTCGCTTTTCCACGGATTCAACGATCGCCTGATAAATCGGCACCGTTCCCACAGGAATGGGCGCGGCTTTCATTACGGCCCGCCGGATCGCGTCGATATCGCCCCCCGTGCTCAGATCCATGATCGTATCGGCTCCCGCCGCAAGAGCGACGCGCGCCTTATCCACCTCCAGATCCAGGTCGGCGTGATCCCTGGACGATCCTATATTGGCATTGATTTTTGTACGAAGGCCCTTTCCAATGGCCAAGGGCCTGAGCCCGGAGTGGACTTTGTTGCGACATATCACCGCCGAACCCTCGGCCACTCGCTCCATCAGAACCTGGGGAGGGATCTTTTCCGCGTCGGCCGCCTCCTGAACAAGAGCGGGCAAATTGCCGCTCTTTGCCGCTTCGAGAATCGTCATCACTTTAGACCTTTTTTTATATATATAGAAGTATAAAATTAAATGTATTTCTATTTAAATAACCCAATTTACACAAATGTCAATGACCCTATCCTCAAATATTCCATTAGAGACCGTAATTGACATCAGAAAGATCCTTGCGCTATCCTCGGCTATCATCCTTGACGAGAGCCTCAACTTGTATTATTAATCATTGCCTTCGACCTTCAAGATCTCAATCATCACCATAGAAGAGGAACAGAAAAATATGAAGCTCGAACCGCTTCAAATACGGATCGACGAAGGGACTTCCGTCTCGGCAGTCTTCGGGATTCCCGATAACTTCGATCCGAAATCCGGAACCGGCGTCATCCTGGCCCACGGCGCAGCCAATGACATGATGAGCCCCCTCATCAATACCATTCACGAGAAGCTCGCCGAGCGGGGATACCTGTGCCTCAAATTCAACTTCCCATACGGGGATCAGGGCAAGACGAATCCGGATCCCATGGACGTGCTCAAGAAGACCTACCTTGCAATCATAGCCTTCATCAGCGAACATCCGAAGTACGCCCCGCGTTCCCTCTACCTGGGTGGAAAATCACTCGGGGGGCGAATCGCCTCGATGCTGGTGGCTGAGGGAATCAGGGCGGACGGGCTCATCTTCCTCGGCTTCCCGCTACATCCCCCGGAGAAGCCGGACAAAAAGCGAGACGACCTCCTGAATAAAATAGACCGCCCCATGCTTTTCATAGAGGGAACAAACGACCCTCTGTGCAATCTCGATCGCCTTCAGGAAATCCGAAACTCGCTCTCCGTCGCAACAGAGATCCATATAGTGGACGGGGGCGATCACTCCTTCAGGATCCCCAAGACAGCCGGCCGCCAGATGGAAGAGATCTTCGGTGAGATCAGCTCCGCCATCTGCGAATGGCTCGACAGACACCAAAGCGAGGCCCGGACTCCGGCCGACGAGAAATGACCCGCCCCTGGGAGATCTCCCGATCTGAGATTCTCATCCGAACAAAGGTATTTTCCCTCAGGAGGGATGAAGGGGTTTCGCCGGCCACGGGCCACCCCATGGACCTCTATGTGCTCGAGGCCCCCGCCTGGGTGAATGTGATCCCCCTCACGCCGGATGGCCGGGGCGTATTCATCAGGCAGTACCGGCACGGCAGACAGGAGGTCCACCTTGAGATCCCCGGGGGGATGGTCGACCCCGAAGACACCGGGCCGGAGACGGCCGCGGCGCGTGAGCTCAGAGAAGAGACCGGCTACGAGGCCGATCATTTCATCCACATCGGAGCGGTGCACCCCAATCCGGCTATCCAGGATAATTTCTGTCACACGTACCTCGCCTATCCGGCTCGGAGGTCGACAGAGCCGACCCCCGACCAGACCGAGGAGATCGAGGTCATCGAGGTCCCCCTCAGCGAGGTCACGGCACTGATCGCGAAAGGTGAGATCTCCCACGCCTTGGTGATAGCCGCCTTTTTCTGGTACGGGCTCGCCCGGGAAGCCTGCCTTCAAGGAACCCGGCCTGAAGGCCTGCCGGATGGTCTTGTCCTCCCGGCGCTGTATTCGAAGGGATAGAATCTCCAGTTTTGAGTAATGTCGTCAAATGCGCTATCGAGCCACTTGTGCTATTTAGTTTAATATAATAGATCAGCAATAATTCACACCCTTCCTAATATTCAGCATAGCACCTCTTCGAATAG
>CAZFWM010000382.1:0-7056 GCA_964522545.1 uncultured Thermodesulfobacteriota bacterium | reverse complement strand
AAATCAAATGCCTCTGGCTGTAAATCAAAATCCGCATAGAGGCCGGTGGAGATCCCAATCCACCCCAGGCTCGTGAAGGGGAAGGCAATCGGTAATTCGATGGGGGGATCGATGGTCGGCAGCGGAGCCGCCCAGAGTGGAATCCGCTGTATCGCCGGAAATGTCAGGATCAAGGAAGTCGACCAAATGGCCGGCTCCGATGTGCCCAGGGTAAAGTCCAGGCTGAGTTCACTCTCCACGCAGGATGCGTCCAGTTCAAGTGTGAATTCCGCTTTCGCAAGGGATGTTTTACTCAGAACAGACGCGATTAACATGACAATGAATACGATGGACAAAAATTTGGCTGCTTTCTTCATCACGAGCCTCCTTTTTTTTGGTTCTTTGGCAGAATTAAATGATCAAATCACCGAATCACCAAAGTCTCCGTCGCTAGCGCACGCACCTGACGTAACGCGAGTTTTTCTTAATCGAATAGTCGACGCCGCCACCTTCGAAGTTGACTGTCCACGCGTAGTCGGTGTCGGTGCGGTTAGACGACGACCAGAAGAGGGGCATAAACGTTAAGATGTGGCCGAAGTAGGTCGTATCGATCGCCGGGTTGTACTTCGTATTATCCACGATGCTTCTCAACTCCTTAATGTCGGGAAGCCTCCAATCCGCGTAGCCTGCAAGTTCCAGGTTCTCGCAGTAGGACAGAGAGTTCTCCCAGAGACTACTACACCAGTCATCGGCTTCCTGTTGCCACATGAGCCCTGTCACGTTATCCGTGACCGTTCCGTCGCCATTGTCGGTAAAGGATTGTTCGGTTGATTCGCCTCGCGCGCACCTGACGTGTCCAGACTGGTTGTACTTCTGATCAAGTGAGATTTCGCCATCGCCGAAATCAACTTGCCACGCGTACTCGGCGAAGGGAGTAACTGACCAGTACTTGGACGTGCTCGTGCCGGGAAAGTAGGTCGTGTCGATCGCCGGGCTAAGACGCCCATAGTCGGCAATGCCCTGAAGCTCGTACTCATCAGGAAGCCTCCAGTCCGTGTGGTCAGCAAGCTCGAGAGCCCAGCAGTAGTAGATTGCCTCGTACCAGTCCCTTTCCACATCGTCGTCTTCCTGCTGCCATATGAGGCCGGTTACGTTGTCCGTGACCGTTCCGTCGCCGTGGTCCCTAAAGCTCATCGGGTTGGTCGAGTACTGGGCGTCCTGACCGTAGAATGGCTCTTCGGGAGAAGGGCAGTAGATCAATTCAACGTGGTCATAGCAGAACTCGATTCCGGTGTCGGGCAAGTTGCTCTGGGTCTGGATGTCATGACCCGTATCAACCATTTCATAAGTAAATGCCTGTGTACCCGCTCCTGTATAAAGGCCAGTGGTGATCCAAATCAGCCTCCAGTGCGGCAAGGGGAAGGCAATCGGTATATCAATGGGGGGATCAATGATCGGTAGAGGAACAGCCCAGAGTGGAATTCGCTGGTTTGTCGGGTATGTCAGGATCAAGGAAGTCGACCAAATGACCGGCTCCTGCGTGCCCAGGGTAAAGTCCAGGCTGAGCAAGCTAGTCTCGTAGGAACCCTCCAATTCAAGTGTGAATTCACAGTCTGGGTCATCCGGGTAGTCGATAAGTCCATCACAGTCATCGTCGATCTCGTTGTGGCAGATCTCGTCCGCCCCCGGATTTACGTCGAGATCGGTGTCGTCGCAATCCGCACATAAAATCCATCCATCTCCGTCTCCATCTACCTCATCGTCAGGAATTATTCCGTCGCAGTCAGTGTCCTTTCCGTCGCAGATCTCATCAGCGCCGGGAAAAACAGCCGTATCGCCATCGTCGCAGTCGTATCCTCCGCAATCTTCATCGGTGAACCCGTCTCCGTCTGCATCGCCACAGCAGTCAGGGTCCGGCCAGTCCGCGAGGCCGTCACAGTCGTCATCGATCCCGTTGTCACAGATCTCCTCGGTACCAGGATTGACATCGGCTTCTGTATCGTCGCAGTCGTATCCTCCACAGACAATGTCACCAAACCCGTCGAAGTCCCTATCCCAGCATTCGGGATACTCATCCGCCCCCATATCAAATCCAGCTCCTAGGGGTCTCACGTCGCTGTCCATGTCCGTGTGAACCCCTGCATCGGTTCCCGAATCAATGCATGGTGAACTTAAAGTGAGGTGGAAGTCCCCCAAACCAGCGAATAGGGGGTGTGTGTTGATATTTCCCTCCCCCGACCATCCCCCTTGGACATCGGAATAGGTAACCACTGCGGATCCCGAAGACAGGTATATCTCCGGACCTTGAGAATGTGCCGAATCTCCCCACAAGATGCAGTTCGTAATCGTCAGAGAAGATTCGTAGGTATAGAGCCCGCCACCCATGTAATCAGCCGAGTTTCCTGACATCGTGCAGTGCATGAGCGCCGGAGAGGAATGTTCGCAGCCGAAGCCGCCGCCGTTGTTTCCAGCCGTATTGTCCGAGATCGTGCAGTTCGAGATCGTCGGTGAAGATTGGAAGCAGGCGACACCGCCGCCGTTGTTGCCTGCGAGGTTGTCCGAGATCTCGCATTGCATGACCGTCGGTGAAGAGAGGTAGAAGCCGAAAAGCCCGCCGCCGTCATAGCCGGCGGTGTTTCCAGAGATCGTGCAGTTCGTGATCGTCGGGGAGGAGGAGGAGCAAAAGATACCGCCACCGCAGTGGCGCCAATATCCGGGAGATTCCTCGAAATAGGGTCCCATCCCATTCTGGATCGTGAACCCGTCGATGATCGCATCCGCCGATTCCCCGTCGGAAAAGGTCACTACCGACCCCAACTCATTCCCATCGATGACGGTCCCATCGGCCCCTTCCCCGCTCTGAAGTCTGATCGCTTTGCCGTGAAAATCGATGGTCTCCACGTATGTGCCGGATGCCACGGTAACGATGTCTCCGTCGAAGGCCGCGTCGATCCCGGCCTGAATCGTCGGCCGATCCGCCGGGACATGAATGATGGAGAAAGGCTCATCCACATCTCCATCGCAATCGTCATCAAGGCCATTGTCGGGGACCTCGGGATGGCCGGGACTCATCTCGGGATTTTCATCGTCACAATCACCCGCGCAGATCAACCATTCATCTCCGTCACCATCCGTCTCGACATCCGGAATGGTACTGTCGCAGTCGTTATCTTTTCCGTCGCAGATCTCCGGAGCCCCGGGGTAGGTTTCAGGATCATCGTCGTCACAATCATCGCCCATGCAGACCGGATCATCATCTATGGAGCCGTCCCCGTCGACGTCCCGGTCGAGGGGGTCGCCGCTACAGTCCCAGTCGATTCCGTCGCATACCTCCTCGGCGCCCGGATGGATGTCCGGATTCCCGTCATCGCAGTCGCCCCGCCGAAAGCTTCGTCCCAGTATCCGTCATGGTCTTCATCGAACCACGAGAGCCACCAGAGCTCACTCCACCACAACCACCATTCACAGGCTCGGGGGCCACCATACGCTCCCATGTCGCTTCTTTCCGTGCCCATCGAAGGTGGAAAGCAGATATCGTTGTTAGACGGATCCGGATCTCCGGCATCGATACATGGGGACGCCTCGCTGAGGAAGTACTCGTCGATCCCTACAAAGAGGGGGTCTTCGTCGATCACGCCGATTACGCCTATCCCAGGCCACCCGCCCTGCACATCGGAGTAAGTAACAATAGGTGAATATGAATCTACATAGATTTCAGGACCAAAAGGAGCCGTATCCCCCCACAAGATACAATTCGTGATCGTTGGAGAAGCTTCCCCAGTCCAAATCCCTCCTCCATAGTCGGCGCTGTTTCCTGAGATCGTACAGTTCAAGATCGTCGATGAGCTTCCGTGGCATTTAATCCCGCCACCATAGCCGGCGCTGTTCCTTGTGATCGTACAGTTCGTGATCGGGGGGGATGCCATGCTGCAGTAGATCCCTCCGCCGCTGCCATAGCATAGGTTATCCCGGATGGTGCAGGCCCTGATGTTCGGGGATACTCGCTCACGACACGCGATCCCGCCTCCTGCGCCGAATGCGATGTTGTTCGAGATCTCGCAGAGGCTGATCATCGGCGAGGAGTCATCGTCGCTCACGTCGTTCATTTCAATCCCGCCGCCGTAATCTGCAGTGTTCTGGAAGATGGTGCATTTGATGACAGAGAGGGAGGAGTGCCAGCTGCGGATCCCTCCGCCGCTGCCCTCAGCGCTGTTGTGAGAGATCGTGCAACTCTCGATCATAGCGTGAGAGGAGTAGCAATAGATCCCACCGCCTGCATTATTAGCGTCGTTTTCCGAGATCGTGGCCTCTGTGATCCTTGGGGATGACTTGTAGCAATAGATTCCGCCGCCACGACTCCTGGCGCTGTTCGCAGTGATCGTACAGTTTGTGATCGTAGGCGAGGATTCGTCACAGAAGATCCCGCCGCCGTCATAGGCCTCACCATTGCGGATCGTGAATCCGTCGATCATCGTCCCTTCGGTCTCACTGCTGGCAAAGGTCACTACAGGTCCGGCCTGATTCCCGTCGATGACCGTCTCATCGGTGCCCCCCTCGCTTCGAATGTTGATCGCTTTCCCGAGGAAGTCGATGTTCTCAACATAGGTTCCAGGAGCGACGAGCACGAGATCCTCGTGCGAGGCGAAGTTGATCGCTGCCTGGATCGTCGGCCGATCCGCAGGGACGTGGATCGTGGCGGCGAGGGCCGGGGATGCAGATAGGATGCCGACAAAAAGAACTGCGGCTACGGTGGAGATGAATGGCTTCATCGGTCCCCTCCTTTTTTTTCCTCACCCGTGACCAGAATCAGGGTAGAGGGCATCCGGCCTGTGTCGCCTTGGCACTCTCTGCCTTACCTATTGGCTCACCAGCCCGTGTCTACCCAGACGAAATCAAAGGACTCGGGTTGTAAATCAAAATCCGCATATAGGCCCACAAAGATCCCAATCCACCCCAGGCTCGGGAAGGGGAAGGATATCGGTATCTCCATGGGGGGATAGATCACCGGCAGAGGAACGGGCCAGAGTGGAATGAGATGGATTGTCGGGAATGTCAGGATCAAGGAAGTCGACCAAAGTGCCGGCTCTGGCGTCGCCAGGGTAAAATTCAGATTGAGGAATCCCAACACATAGAGTGCATCCAGTTCAAGCAGAAAACGCATCCAATCACATGCACCAGGCCCTCCATAGGCCCCCATATCGTTGCGCTCTGTGCCCATGGAAGGAGGAAAGCATAGATCATTGTATGAGGGGGCCGGATTTCCCGCATCGATGCAGGGTGATCCTTCGACGAGGCGGTAATCTCCTTCGCCTACGAAGAGGGGATCGGCGTCGATGTTCCCCTCTCCTATGTATCCTCCCTGAACATCGGAATAACTGACCGTAGGGGATCCTCCTATTCCATAAGGAGTGTTCCCCCAAAAGATGCAGTTCGTGATCGTCGTCGTTGGGTGGGAGTAGTCGCAGTAGATCCCCCCACAGATCTCGATGGCGCTATTTCCCGAGACCGTGCAGTTCGTGATCGTCGGAGTGGAGTTATTACTTTTGATTCCTCCGCCACGACGTGACCAATTGTCCGAGATCGTGCAGTTCGTTATCGTCGGTGAAGATTCGCTGCAATATATCCCGCCACCATAATCTGCAGCGCTGTTTCCCGTAATCTTGCAGTTCGCGATGGTCGGTGAGGAGCTGCAATAGATCCCTCCGCCGGCGATAAATTCACTGTACGGGGGACAAACACCCTCGATGAAAAATGTGCCCGACCCATTTCTGATCGTAAATCCGTCGATGACCGAATTTTCATTCTCTCCCCAGGAAAAAGTCACCACCGACCAAAGACTCATCCCATCGATAACCGTCACATCGGCCCCCGCCTCGCTTTGAAGCGTTATCTCTTTTCCATAGAATTCGATAATCTCCCTATAGGTGCCTGGAGCCACAAGGACGATGTCCCCATCCACGGCCCAAAAGATCCCGGCCTGGATCGTCGGAAACATTGCAGGCACCTGTAAGACACCGCACCCCAGATCGTACAGATCGATGAGGCCGTCACAGTCATCGTCAATCCCATTGTCGCAGATTTCGTCGGCGCCGGGATTCAAGTCAGGGTCGCTGTCGTCGCAGTCTGCACAGTACAACCACCCATCCTCATCACCATCGATCAGCTCAACGTAAGCAATGGCGCCATCGCAATCCGTATCCTTACCGTCGCAAAGTTCTTTAGCACCTGGGAAGACGGCCGGGTCTGAATCATCGCAGTCCCCATGGCAGATCATCCATCCATCCACCTCGAGATCCCCCTCAACAAAGGGGATGTATCCATCGCAGTTGTTGTCCTTTCCGTCACAGATCTCCCCGGCCCCTGGAAAGGTAGCTGCATCGGCGTCGTCGCAGTCTTCACCGCCGCAGGCCACAGCCTCAAAACCGTCGCCGTCATAATCCCCGCACCATCCGCATACTCCTGGGCCCCCGAATACCCCCATGTCGTTTCGTTCAGTGCCCATGGAAGGTGGATGACACAAATCATCGTATAACGGGTCCGGGTCTCCGGCATCGATACAGGGTGATCCCTCAGTAAGGTGGTAATCTCCTGCTTCGACGAAAAGAGGATCAGCGTCGATGTTCCCTACTCCCTCCCATCCTCCCTGCACATCTGAGTATGTGACCATAGGGGATCCTGAGAATACAAGAATTTCCGGACCACTTGGAGCAGAATTCCCCCACAAGATGCAGTTCTTGATCGTCGTGTCGGGATCGGAGCCGTAGATCCCGCCTCCTCTCTCCATTGCCTGGTTGCCCGAGATCGTGCAGTTCGTGATCGTCATAATGGAATTAGCGTAGATCCCTCCGGCATCATTTTCAGAGAAATTTTCCGAGATCGTGCAGTTCGTAATCGTCGGATTGGACTCGACGAACCGAATCCCTCCTCCATCACAGTAGGAGCTCCCGCTGGCCCTATTCTGCGAGATCGTGCAGTTCGTGATCGTCGGGTCGGAGTCATAGCAGTTGATCCCGCCGCCTCCGTCTCCGGACGCGATATACTCCAAGATCGAACATTAGGTAATCGTCGGATCGGAAA
>CAZFWM010000381.1:0-7065 GCA_964522545.1 uncultured Thermodesulfobacteriota bacterium | reverse complement strand
CGTTGGATTTCTTATAACCGTCAGGGTTATCAAACACCCTGGCCGCTGCAAGAGTGGTTGACGTACTCAAAAACGCCGAGTAGGAACCAGGCAAATTCCCGGAGGCGAGATCGTTGCAAATCTGGTCGGCCCCGGTTATGCCGCCAAGATCTCCATTGTGTACGGTCGATGTTACGAACACATAGGAGGGCTCTGCCAGGACCATGGAGGGGGGCAGCAACAGCAGGGATAAAAGGACTATTTCCGACATGTTCCAGCTTCGCATGATCTACTGCTCCATTTTGCTCTGCTCGCAGTCTTTTTAATTTTAACACACGTTATCTCAAGTGGCATGAAAGTGCAATCGGCCGCAAGTGGACGCTGCTTGTGGAGCCAGTGCCTGAAATGGAGCACCGTAGCTATGGTTTTCCGTTAACTCCGACATCAATCTGAGAGAGAAAGTGCGCCTACAGAAAGATCCCGAACATCCCGGGCGGTACCTCTTGGTCTCGACGCCGACCCATGAAGTGCCCGGGGAGGCCGGTCAGGTGCTCGAGCCCGAGGAGGCCCCTGCGCAGGGTCTTTCTGGTCTGCAGGTTGAGATCGAATCTTCGGGTGCGGTGGGGGTACTCCGTCCGATAGGGGCACTCGGGGTAGGGTGGGGCTGGTTTGTCGTAGATGTATCTCTTGAAGGCCTCCTCGACCAGCCGGTTGTCTTGCGGGTGGAGGAGGTCGACCAGCCGGTTCGCTCCGGAGAGCAGGGTGAGGCCCCGCTCCATGGTTCTCTGGAAGGGGGTCGGCTCTCCTAGGAGCCGGATGTACATCCTCCGAATATCCTTCATGCGCTTGCGCACCGTGCCGTTCGGGGCGTAGATCTCCAGGGCCTTGAGCAGGGGGAAGAAGCTGTAGGCCAGGCGCTTGTGGTAGAAGGCCCGGTCCTCGAGGTACTTGTTCCGCTTCCGGTTCTCCATGCCGTATTCATAGCCCTGGAGGTTGACGCGGATGATGCGTGCGATGGACGCACCGTAGGTCTCGTACAGTAGCCTGTATCCCCTCTCGATGATCGCCATGATCTCATGGTCATAGAGGTGCTTGGGAATCATGCCGCCGCCGCCGTAGAAGCTCACCTCCTCCCAGTCCACGTCCTTGCGGATCCGCCCCTGTTTCTTCATTTGTTTCCACATCGGCGTGGGTGGAAACGGGCAGACCCGGGTGAGCTGCTGCATGGTCGGCTCGAGGCTGATGAAGTCCTGTAGGTCCTCCTCGATGTTTTCACGGGTCTGGAAATCAAACCCCACCATCCAGGCCCCGGTGGTCATGATGCCGACCCGGCGCAGACCTTCGAACATCTCCCGGTAGCCGAGCCCCTCGGCCTTGCCGTACCCCTCGTCCCGCGCGAACTTGGACTCTACGCCGACGAAGACCGTGGAGCAGCCGGTCAGGGCCATATCCTCGAAGCTCCACTTGGTCATGGACCGGTTCGAGGCGAGGCAGTAGAAGTTGTAGTAGCCGAGGCCGAACTCCGTGTCCTCCCGTAGGAGTCGCCCCAGCTCCCGGAGGTACTCCTCGTTCTGGAACGAGTCCTCCTCGAGCAGCACCCCCTGCAGGGTCAGGGGATTCTCCTGCCAGGCCCGACGGAACTCTTGGTAGGTCTGCTCCGGGCTCATTAACTCGAATCGCTTCTGATCGAAGAGCTCCGTGGTCCCGCAGAAGTCGCACCCGTTGGGGCAGCCCACCGAGCCGACCACGACCGGGGTGTTTCCACGAGGGTGGCGGTTGAACATGGGCAGCGAGTAGCCCCACTTCGGAAGGTGGGAGTGGAACATGGGCCGGTCCGGGTCCTCACCGAGGAGCCGGCGGAAGAAGCGGATCCCCTCTCCGTGGCAGAGGTGATCGCAGAGTTCCCGGACCTGCTTCTTCGGAAAGGCCGCACCGAGCCCGGCCGCCCCGTACCCGCCCAGGACGATCTTGGCCCGCGGTGCTCTTGCCCTCACGGCCCGGCACATCTCGACCAGATCGTCCACCTGGTTGTGAAAGGCCGAGATGGCGACGTAGTCGTACCCTTTGCCCACCTCGGCGAGGAAGTCCTCTTTCCTCGGGTACTCGAGAAACACCGACGGGATCTCGATGTTCTGGGCGATCAGGTGGGCCCAGTTCATGTGGAGGTGGCCGTTCAGAGAAAAGATGTCGCAGCCACGGCTGAAGCGCTGGTTCATGACGTCGATGGGAGAGGTGTTGAAGAACTGCTCGTGGAAAGGGCCCCACGTGGTGGAGAACAAGACTTTCTTCATGGCAGTCCTCGGCTCGGATTGGGCGTTTTTCGTGTTCATCCGTCGGAGACGCTCTCTTACGGCAGACGAGATGAAACGATACCACAGGGCCCGGGCCTCCTTCAATCACGGCCAATAACCGCCCGACACTTGACCCTTTGGGCAGTTCCATTCAATATTACTGAAGGCGGCGATGCTGCAACCAAACCAAATAGTATGAACAAATTTAACAGCAATATGTGTAAGCAAAGGAAAAAGGGGAAAGATGGGAAAAGGGGAAATTTATTAATTTAAGATTTCTCCCTGCGGTCGAAATGACATTTCCGACTTTTTACAAAATCGGCATAGCAGACATTCTAAATAATTAATCCCTTTCCCATTTTTCCATCTTTCCCCTTTTCCCTGTCCTTACACACCAGGAAATAGACGAAAGGAGACGGTATGTTCGGATTGGAAGGAGCCGGTAGCGGCCCGTCAGCCGTGCTCGAATCGATAGAGAGGGAGCGGTGGAGGCAGTGGCGCAAGCTCATCATGATCCCCTCTGAGAGCATTTGCCTTCCCGAGGCCGCATCGGTGCTCGGCTCCGAGCTCGGCAACATCTACGCCGAGGGCTATCCCCAGCCGATCCTCTGTCAGGACCCGAGGAGGAGCGCCCTCGACCCGGACCGGTTCGAGAGCTGGCAGGTCCGCCTGAGCGACCGGCGCTTTTACAAGGGCTGTAGTGAAGTCAATGTCATCGAAACCCTGGCCCACCATGTCATCTCCCAGGTCTTCTCCATTCTCGACGGGAGCCCGGGACCTGACGATATCCACGTGAACGTCCAGGCCCTCTCGGGTGCGGCGGCCAACGTGGCCGTCTACGAGGCCTTTCTGCGGCCCGGCGACGCCGTAATGGGGCTGGACCTCACCCACGGGGGACACCTCACCCACGGCTCCGAGTACAACATCTCGGGAAAAACCTACCGCGTGGTTCACTACGGGATCGACCCGGAGACCCGCCGCCTCGACTACGAGGCGATACGCGTCATGGCCGCCGAGGTGCGCCCCAGGCTGATCGTGGCCGGGGCCTCGGCCTATCCATGGGACATGGACTGGGCCGCCCTGCGCCTCGCCGCCGATGAATCAGGGGCCCTGCTGCTCGCGGACGTGGCCCACCTGGCCGGCATGATCGTCGCCGGGGAGCTGAACAACCCGCTGCCCCACGCAGACGTTGTGACCTTCACGACCCACAAGACGCTCTGCGGCCCTCGGGGGGCGGTCATCCTGACCACGGACCCGGACAGGGCGGCCGCCGTGAACGCGGCGGTCTTCCCCGGACTCCAGGGCGGGCCCCACATGAACACCGTGGGGGCCATCGCTCGCCTCTTCGAGATCATCCTGGACCGGCGTCCGGAGTACGCGGCCTTCCAGCAGAAGGTCATCCGGAACGCGGCCTCCCTGGCCACGGCCCTCCAGTCAGCGGGATTCACCCTCGAGTACGGCGGGACCAACACCCACATGGTCCTGGCGGACTTGAAGAAGTTCGCCCCGGTCGTGCGGGTCGGCAACGCGCTGCGGGGAGGCCCGCCCGTGGACGGCGAGACAGCCGCCCGGCTCCTCGAGATCGCCGGGATCGTGGTGAACAAGAACACCCTGCCGGGCGACCGGGACGCCGGGGCCTCGAGCGGGATCCGGCTCGGCACGCCGTGGGTCACTCAGCGGGGCATCACAGAGGAGCAGATCGCCGAGGTGGCCGGGATCATCCACGACGTGCTCTCCGAGGTGAGGACCACCAAGGTCTGGGTGCCGGGAAACATGGAGCGCTGCCGGGGGCGCCTGAGGCCCGAGATCCTGGGCGACGCGTCCGAACGGACCCTGGCGATCGTGGAGGCCCTGCCCTGGCCGGAAAGGGCCCCGGAGGCCCGAAAGGGAGCAGCCAGGCCGGAGGGAGCGGACAAGGCCCTCTTCGAGCTGCGGGGCGACAAGGTCCGCCTCGCCCTGGGCCAGATGCTTACCTGCAGGATCTCCGAGCTCGGCGAGGGGGATAGCCGGGCCGGCTTCTTCCTCGACTCAATCGGCGAGGTGATCGGCGAGGCGGCCGTGGTCGACCTGGGCCGCCGGGACCGGGAGGAGGTCTTCGGCCTCGTCACGTGCGCCGGGCAGGCCGATGTCCTGCGGGCCTGGATCGAGGGGCTCTCAGATGGCTATCTTCTCTTCGACGCGGATGACCTCTACGCGAAGGTCGACGGTCCCACGGTAGTGGAGGATGTCACCGCCGCGTGCGACGACGCCCGCCTCCTCGAAGTGGCCCGCTACTGGACGCCCGCGATTCCCGAGGACCGGGAGGGCCCGCTCCGGGGCGAGGGCTTTCTCGCCACGTTTCCCGATCGCTTTGACCTCACCAAACCGTACTTTGTCGGCCAGTTGGCCATCTACTCTTCGGCGTTGCCACCGCCGAAGCGGGCCTATGTCTACCAGGCCGACGAGATCCCACTCCGTCGCACTGTACTCAATGAAGCCCACCGATCCCTCGGGGCCCGGATGGTCCCCTTCGCCGGCTGGGAGATGCCGGTCCACTACCCCACGGGCATCTTCGAGGAACATCGGGCCGTGCGCACGGCGGCCGGCCTGTTCGATGTCTCCCACATGAGCGTCTTCGAGATCTCCGGTGCCCAGGCCCTGGCGTTCCTCGATGCCGTGCTCGCTAACTGTGTCTCGCGCCTCGACCCCGGGCAGGCCGGATACAACTACCTCCTCTACCCGGACGGCACGGCCGCCGACGATGTCTTCGTCTACCGGATCGGGCCGGACCGGTTCTGGGTCGTGGTGAACGCGGCCAATGCCGAGAGGGACTGGGACTGGATCGAGGCGGCCAACTCCGGGGAAGTGATCATCGACCCGGCTATGCCCGGAAAGAGGCTGGACGGGCCGGTGGAGATGCGCAACCTGCGCGAGGCGGGCGACGAGAGCCGCATCGACCTCGCCCTGCAGGGGCCGGCATCCCTCGACCTGCTGCGCCGCCTGGCCGGCCCCCTGGGCGGGGCCACGGAGCTGGGTCGGATCAGGCAGAACGAATTCATCGAGGTCGACCTGGCCGGGATCCCCGTCGTGGCGGCCAGGACCGGGTACACGGGAGAGCGGATCGGCTTCGAGCTCTTCGTCCACCCCGACCGGGCCGTGGAGCTCTGGGAGGCCCTGCTTGATGCCGGGCGCCCCGCAGGAGTGATCCCGGCGGGCCTGGGAGCGCGCGACTCCACGAGGCTGGAGGCGGGATTCCCCCTCTTCGGGCACGAGCTCGAGGGGGATCAGGCCGGGACCCTCACCGAGGCGGACTACGGCTATGTGCCGCGCTTCCACGTGCCCTTCTTCATCGGCCGAAGCGCCTACATCTCCCGCACCGCCCCCCGGGGGCGCCGCCTCGTGCGGCTCCGGGGCCAGGGGGGCAAGACGGTCCGCGAAGGGCACATCATCCTTGACCAGGGAAAGGCCGTGGGCACGGTGACGAGCTTCGCCTTTCTGGATGCGGCCAAGAACTTCGCGGCCCTCGCCTATGTGGACGAAGGCTTCGAACCGGAGCCGGGCGCTCGCGTTCTCGGCTTCCGGGCCAAGGAGATTCCGGAAGGGGAGACGGTGGACGAGCGCAAGATCGTCGAGCTAACGGCGCTGCCCCGCTTCCCGGATGACGAAGAGCGGCATGGGTGGATAGATCGGTATCGCAAGAAGGAGGATTAAGGCCGGGAGACGTTCAGATTTCTCCCTGCGGTCGAAATGACAATGTAGGGGCGGGCTTTATCTCGTTCCGAGTCTCTGCCTCAGAAGGGAATTCCCCTGGGGCTCTGCCCTTTCGACCAATAAGGTTGTTGTAATACAATAAAGGTGGCGGAGCCTCCCATAAGTTCGTTCCCAGGCAGAGCCTGGGAACGAGAGGTAGGGCAGAGGAGTAACATCCAAGGTGCTAAAACAAAGGAGGGAACCATCATGACCGGAAAATCGATCGTATTGTCGATGAGCTTTCTTTTCCTCATGACGACAGCTGTGCTTGCCGGGGCTCCGGAAGAGATTACTTATCAGGGCAGGCTTCTTCAGAACGGGGAGCCGGTGACCGTCGGGACGGAAGTCACCTTCGATCTCTACGATAGTTCGAGCGGCGGCACTCTTCGCTGGTCAGAGTACCAGACCGTGACGCCCAACAGCGAAGGCATCTATACGGTCGTGCTCGGATCGGAATCCAATCCGATCCCAACCGACCTCTATGCCGCACTTTGGCTCCAGGTCCGGGTCGGGTCGACCGGGGGAGTCGGGGGGACTCTGCTCGTTCCGCGAAGACAACTCACATCCTCTCCGTATGCACTGAGCAGTCCGGCCGGAAAATTGGCAATTTTGGCCATTGCTCCCACCAATGGCTCGACCTCCTGGTTTCGTTTTCAACTCCAAGATGGCACGTATCCTTTCGGGACCGCGAGTTCAAGTACAGATGAATTTACGTTTACCAAGGCAGGTACGTATTTGGCTCATGCCTGGGGTGAAAGCTGGTTTACTGCATGGCAGCCTGTAGTCAGTGGAGGTATTCCATTGACCCACAATTACACAAACGCAGAAGACCTGCATGCTACATATATTTTCACGGCCAACGTGGGGACGACTTTTTCATGGAGATTCCTGACAAACCATTCGAATCCGTTGACAGGCTATTACTTTCGAATCGTGAGGCTTGGAGACTGACACGGCCGAGCCGCAACTAAAGTTGTGAAGGTGTAAAATGAGCCGAATAAGTACGAATACAAAGAACTCGACAGTCAGAAGTTCTCCTGCCTGAATTTCCCTAACGGAATTCCTC
>CAZFWM010000380.1:0-7123 GCA_964522545.1 uncultured Thermodesulfobacteriota bacterium | reverse complement strand
TCGTTGGAGTGTAATTCATTTCTGAATTGAGACATTCATTCAGAAGCAGGTCGCCGAATTGACATACCTTCCAGGAAAAATTAGCTTGAAGTATGCCGCAAATGGAATGTCGTCGGCACAAACGACAAGGAGCAGCGCATGGAGCACCAAAAGATCAAGATCTCCCTCCTCCTCACCCTCATGGCCGCCATGATCTCGTTCCCGTCACTCGGGTCCGCCCAGAACAGGGAGGTGCTCTCGGACGAGCAGGAGGAGACGAAGGCGGCAAAGGACGAGGCGAAGCCGACAGGCGGAGTCCCAGGAACGCGGCCCCACCAAAGCGCCCTCGGCATCGAGATGGTCGAGATACCCGCCGGGCGGTTCACGATGGGCTCGCCCGGGTCGGAAACGGGACGAGACTTGGACGAAAGAGAGCACGATGTGGTGATCAGCCGACCCTTCCTGGCAGGCAAGTATGAGGTGACCCAGGGGCTATGGGAGAAAATCATGGGGAACAATCCGAGTCACTATAATAACTGCGGGGAAGCCTGTCCTGTGGAGAGAGTCTCGTGGCACGAGGCGGTGGAGTTCTGCAACCGCCTCTCCGAGCGCGAGGGGCTCTCCCCGGCATACAGAATCAGCGGGAAGGACGTGACCTGGGACCGAAGCGCCGACGGCTACCGTCTCCCCACGGAGGCTGAGTGGGAGTACGCGTGCCGCGCCGGGACCCAGAGCGCCTTTTACACGGGGCGGGCAAAAGGGTGGGTAACGGAGCAGAAATGCGGACACGACCCCTCCCTCGACCGAGCCGGATGGTACTGTGGCAACGCAAAATCAAAGCCGCATCCTGTCGGGCAGAAGACCCCCAACGCCTGGGGCCTGTACGACATGCACGGCAATGTGAGCGAGGGATGCTGGGACCGGTACGGTGATTACCCGACTGGAGAAGTGACCGATCCGGCCGGTCCCTCGTCGGGCAGGAACCGGGTGTCCCGCGGCGGCGGCTGGCCTGAATATGCCGGCGACTGCCGATCGGCCGATCGTTTCTGGTACCATCCCATGGTCCCCCGCGTCCAATACTATGGTTTTCGCCTCTTCAGGTCGCCCTGAACAGCATGCTCTCGGCCAGGGCGGCGGCGGCCTCCCGGCCCTTGAGCTCTTCCACCAGCCGCAGAGAAAACTCCATGGCGGTTCCCGGGCCGCGGCTGGTGATGATGTTTCCGTCCACCACGACGCGCTCTTCCCGGTAGTCGCACCCGGCCAGGGCTCCGCCGAAGCCGGGGTAGCTCGTGGCCCTGCGGCCCTCGAGGACCCCGGCCGAGGCCAGGGCGATGGGGGCCGCGCAGATGGCGGCGAGCCTGCCCCCCTTCTCGCTCTGCCTCTTCACGAGGGCCTGGACCTCGGGATGGTCGCGCAGGTTTTCCGAGCCGGGCATGCCGCCGGGCAGGATCACCATGTGCCACTCATGGTCCGCTCCCTCCCGGAGGATTTTGTCCGCCTCCAGTTTCAGGCCGTGGGACCCAAGGACCTGTCGGCCCTCGACGCCGAGGGTCACCACGTCGACCCCGGCCCGCCGCAGAACATCCACGATGGTCACCGCCTCGATCTCCTCGAATCCTTCTGCCAGAAGTACACACACACTCGACATGGGCACCTCCCCGTTCCATGAGTGGGGTTTTTGTTGAGCATCTCATACGACATAATCTCTCAAAGTAAATTCTTTTGTCCTATTCATAATATATCATGACGGGCAAATACGAAAGGATTTCTCTGTTTTTCGGATTTAGAAGAGGCGAGCTCTTGACACGCATCGTATCGTGGCTATCGTTTTCAGCGAGGCAGTGAATGAGAATCAATAAATAAAAAAAGCGAGGTGAATCCTGCCGATTCGGTAGGTTCGAAAGGAGGTAGTACCCATGGAAATGACACTCTACAATCCACTTCGGAGGCTCTCCCCATCCAGAAGGCTTTTCTCCAACTTTTTGGGAGATGATTTTTTCGGATGGCCTGAGCTCTCGAGCGATGCGTATCACTGGCATCCTGTCGTAGACTTCTTGGAAACGGATGATATGGTCCGGCTCAGTGCCGAGATCCCCGGCATGGAGAAGAAAGACATCAAGATCGAGGTCAAAAGTCACGCCCTCAGCATAAGTGGTGAGCGCAAGTTCGAGGTCGATGCAAACAAGGAGCGCTACCGCAGCGTGGAGAGGATCTACGGAAAATTCTTCCGATCCATCGATCTACCGGAGGGATTGAAAGAAGACAAAATAAAGGCCAGCTACCGCAACGGTGTGTTGGAAATCAGCATTCCCAAGTCAGAGGCCGCCATGCCCAGGGAGATCCCTGTCGAGGTACAGTGAATGTCCGTGATTGAACTGACGGCCCGGCGGTAGATGCATAACAGCGAAAAAAGCGGCGACTAACTCGCCGCTTTTTTTCTATAGGAAACAATATGGAAGAAAGATTGTCGGAAACACGCTATGCCGGACTTGCCGTGAGCGAAGGTGTGGCCGTGGCCTTTGTGCTGGATGCGTACGAGGCCCGCCTCCGGAGCTTGGACGACGAGTACCTGAGGGAACGCGGCTCCGATATCGGTGAGGTGAAGTGGCGGCTGCTGGATATGCTCCGCGATACATCTCCAGGCCTGCAGTGTGCGGACTCAGAGAATTGTCAAAAGGGCCGCCGTCGAATCATCATTCGGAGCAAACTGTTTCCAAAGTGTTTTCGGGCGGAAGCGCCACGATGCGAATGCCGGAGGTCCTCCCCCCTTGCCCTGAGCTGAAAACACTGGCCAACATCAGCCTCTCCTCCGGAGGGTCGCCCGGCAGGCCTCCGAGGAATACCTGACTTAATCTCTAATTTGATCGCCCACGCATCGTCATCCCCGCAAAAGCGGGGATCCAACAGATGAGCACAATTATGGGTTCCCGCTTTCGCGGGAACGATGGGGAATCGGCCGAGATAAGTTCACCTCTCCGAAATGTGTGGCAGCAATGTGTCCACGTGGGCGGGTGATGAGGCGAGTATCGTTTCAGGTACTCTCTTGCGTCCTCCCCGGAGCATCTCGCGAAAGCTGACCTCCTTTCCCGAGAGGGTACGCATGCTCCCCCCGGCCCGGAGGAGAATGGCGGCTGCGCCGGCAAAGTCCCACAGATAGCTGTTGAGGATCGTACCCACCCCGGCCCCCCTGGCCGTGAAAGCCACGTGAGCGGCCACGCTCCCCATGGACCGGCATTTGCCGGGGAAATCGATCCGGTATTTCCTGTGTGCATTCGTGGGCACGAACAGGATGGATTCACGGTTCAGATGCGAGGTGTTGTCGACCTCGATGGGGGAGGCGTTCATGCATGACGCCTCGTGGGCGCCTCCCGTGTAGATCTCCTCGATGGCGGGGAGATAGACGGCCCCGACGGTCGGCTCGCTCCCCTCGATGAGCCCCACCGAGATTCCCCAGACAGGAAACCCGACCGAAAATGCCGCACTGCCATCGATGGGGTCGATCACCCAGCAGGGGCTGTCGAGTTCCGGAGCGGTGCCACCGCCTCCCTCTTCGGCGAGGACTCCATAGCTGGGGAACCGCTCGGAGAGGCGGTCAATGAGGAACGCCTGAATCTCGAGGTCCGCTGCAGTGACGATACTGCCGTCCGGTTTGCGCTCCGGCCGAACCCGCTTGAAGTGTCGAAGGGCGATCCTGCCCGCCTGAGGCAGGATTTCCCGGAGAGTGTCGAGCCGCTCATCCATAGGCGTCGTTTCCTTAATTCATGATTGGGAAAGATGTCAGAGCGAGGCGATGATGGCATCCGTCATCTGGGTGGTCGTAGAGCTGCCGCCCAGGTCCGGCGTGACCACGCCTCTTTCGAGCGCGGCGCTGACCGCCGTCCGGTTGCGCCCCGCCAGGTCGGCCTGGTCCATGTGCTCCAGCATGTAGCAGGCCGGTATGAGCAGCGGCAGAGGATTGGCTGAATTCTTGCCCTCTAGCTCGGGGGCCTCGCCGTGGATCGCCTCGAAGACCGCGATATCCTCGTTGCGCGAAGAGCCCATGGTGAGCCGCATTGCGCTCTCGAAGTCCGTCAGGTCGTGATCCGGGCCGAGGGGCCTGGTGCGCTGCTTGAACAGGCGAAGGTGTTGATCCTTTTTATTTGCCATTTAACGGAAGGGCACGGCATGCCGTGCCCCTACTGGTTTTGGATGATCCTCCTCAAAACCGTCTGCAAGATTCCGCCGTTCAGATAGTACTCCTTCTCCACAGGCGTGTCGATGCGGCACGTGACTTTGAACCGCTTGGTTGCGCCCTCTTCGTCTGCAGCCTCCACCTCCAAGGCCTGGAGCGGCTCGATCCCGACGTCGATGGGGATCGTGTAGGTCTCCCGGCCGGTGAGGCCGAGGTTTTCGGCGCTCTCGCCCTCGGCGAACTGGAGGGGCAGCACGCCCATGCCGACCAGGTTGCTCCTGTGTATCCGCTCGAAGGAAGATGCGATCACCGCCTTCACGCCGAGCAGGTGGGTCCCCTTGGCCGCCCAGTCGCGGCTGCTCCCCATGCCGTAGTCCCTGCCGGCCAGCACGATCACGGGCGTTTTCGACTCTCTGTAGCGCAGGGACGCTTCGTAGATGGAGGTGACCTCGCCGGAGGGGAGGTGGGTGGTCCAGCCCCCCTCGGTCCCCGGGGCGAGCTCATTGTGCAGGCGGATGTTGGCAAAGGTGCCGCGGGTCATCACCCGGTCGTTGCCGCGGCGGCTCCCGTAGGAGTTGAAGTCCTCGGGTCGCACTCCGCATTCGATCAGGTATTTCCCGGCAGGGCTGTCGGGCGGAATGGCGCCGGCCGGGCTGATGTGGTCGGTGGTCACGCTGTCGCCCACCTTGACCAGTACCCGGGCGCCCCGGACCGGCTCGATGGGATCGGGCTCCTCCGACATCCCCCGGAAAAAGGGCGGCTCCTGGATGTAGGTGCTCTCCTCCTTCCACTCGAAGACTGCTTCGCCCGCAACGGGGATGCGGTTCCAGGTCTCGTTCGACCGGGTAATTCCTTCGTAAGCCTTGCGGAACAGGTCGGGGCTCCGGGCCGTGTCCAGGACCTCGCCGATCTCCTCGTCCGTCGGCCAGATATCCTTGAGGTACACAGCCCTGTCGTCTTCGCCTGTGCCGACCGGCTCGGTTGCCAGGTCGATGTCCACGGTCCCGGCCAAGGCATAGGCGACGACCAGGGGCGGCGAGGCCAGGTAATTCGCCCGGGTGTGCGGACTGATCCGCCCCTCGAAGTTGCGGTTGCCCGAGAGCACGCTCGCCGCCACGAGGGATTCCCCGGAAATGGCGCTCACAATGTGATCGGGCAAGGGACCGCTGTTCCCGATGCAGGTGGCGCAGCCGTAGCCGACCGTGTGGAAGCCGAGCTCCTCGAGGTAGCGCGCGAGGCCGGCCTCGCGCAGGTATTCTGAGACGACCGTGGACCCGGGGGCCAGACTCGTCTTGACGTGGGGCTTCGTGCGAAGGCCGGCTTCGACGGCCTTCCTGGCGAGGATGCCGGCCCCGAGCATCACCCAGGGATTGCTCGTGTTCGTGCAGCTTGTGATGGCGGCGATCACCACGTCGCCGTGCCGGAGCTCCCCCTCTGTTCCGTCCGGATACTCGACTCGCGCCCGGGCTCCCAGCGCATCCTCGCCGAGCTCAAAGCCTTGCCGGGCCTTCGGGGCCCGAAGACCTGCGTGCCACTGCTCCTTCATCTCCCCCAGCCCCACGCGGTCCTGCGGGCGCTTGGGGCCGGCCAGGCAGGGCTCGACCGTACGGAGATCCAACTCGAGGGTTTCTCGGAACAAGGGCTCTGTGGTCTCGTCGGTGCGAAAGAGCCCCTGGGCCTTGCAGTAGCGCTCGACCAGATCGACCTGCTCGCCGGAGCGGCCGGAGTAGCGGAGGTAGGAGAGCGTCTCCTCATCCACCGGAAAGAAGCCGCACGTGGCCCCGTACTCTGGTGCCATGTTCGCGAGGGTCGCCCGGTCGGGGAGGCTGATGTTCGCCAGGCCGGTCCCGAAGAACTCCACAAACCGGCCGACCACACCCTTTTCGCGGAGCATCTTGGTAACAGTGAGGACCAGGTCGGCAGCCGTGACTCCCGGAGAGAGGGAGCCGAAGAGCTTTACCCCGACCACCTCCGGGGTGAGCATGGTGATCGGCTGGCCCAGCATGACCGCCTCGGCCTCGATCCCGCCCACGCCCCAGCCAAGGATCCCAAGACCGTTGATCATCGTTGTGTGGGAGTCGGTGCCCACCAGGGAGTCGGGAAACACGACATCCCCTGTTTCCCCCTTTGTGCGCCACACCACCTGCCCGAGGTGCTCCAGGTTGACCTGGTGGCAGATTCCGCTTGCAGGGGGCACGATCGTCAGGTTCTGAAAGGCCTTCTGCCCCCAGCGCAGGAATTCGTAGCGCTCGCGGTTGCGCTCGAACTCCCTGGCGGCGTTCGCGGCCAGCGCCCGCGCTGAGTCGTACTCGTCGACCTGAACGCTGTGATCGATGATCAGATCGCCCTGGAGCTCGGGGTTGATCCGCTCCGGGTCGTGTCCGAGGCGAGCCATTGTGCTGCGAAGTGCGGCCAGGTCGACCATGGCGGGCACGCCGGTGAAATCCTGCATCAGGACCCGCGCCGGCTTGAAGGGGAACTCGACCGCGGCCGGTGAGGACGGATCGTATGTAGCCAGGCGGGCCACATCTTCCTTTATCACCTCCCTACCGTTTTCCCCACGGACGAGCGCTTCCAGCAGGACCTTGATCGAGAAGGGGAGCCTGGAGACATCCGCAACGCCCGCCTCGGCCAGTCGTTCCAGCCGGTACCAGGTCACCTTTCCGGAGACGGTCTCCAGGGTGGACCGCGTGCCGAAAGAGTCGATGGAGTGATTGTCAGTCATTGACGAACCTCATTGTTGTTTTGGCCACGAAATTACACGAATGACCATGAAAAAACACGAATTAGATAAAATTTTTCTCGTTCCGAGGCTCTGCCTCTGAACGGAGTTCCACAGGGGCTCTGCCCCTTCGGCCAACAAAGTTGCTGTAATCCAATAGTGGAGGCGGAGCCTCCCGCGAGTTCGCTCCCAGGCGCCCATTAAAAGGCACCTTGTCAAGAGGTAAATCCCTCCCCCTCAAAGAAAAATGA
>CAZFWM010000379.1:0-7146 GCA_964522545.1 uncultured Thermodesulfobacteriota bacterium | reverse complement strand
ATGATACATGAGGTCATTCTAAAAGTCTATAGCTGAAATGTCGCTGTAGTATTAATAAGATTCGTTTTATTGAACGCTGTTCTTTTTCAGGACCCAATCGCGGAGAAAGCCGGATAGAAGCTGCTTGGTCGCTGCCTTTTCTCCCGGGTCGACTTATTGATTACAGTCCCCATATCTGGTATGACCTTCCCTGGCAGCTACAACATATGACACCGAATTGCGGGATACGAAAAGCTGCTACCCGCACCGGCAAACCAATCCATTGTTTCCCTCTTAAAAAAATCTTTCACAGATGAGCAGCGTGAACATCGGACCGGCTTTTCAATTCATACAACAAAGTTTGCGCACCCTTGAAAAAAGTAGCAATTATGGTCAATTATTTGGCATAAGGAGGACATGTCATGAAGATACTATGGCCAGCGATCATAATCGCCCTGTTCGTCCCGTCCCTCTCTGTGGTCGTCCCTCCCGGGGCCGCCTACGGAGCCACATATCGAGTGGCCAAGGATGGAAGCGGAGATTTCCGGACGATTCAAGCAGGTATCGATGCGGCACGCGACGGAGATACCGTACTGGTCGCGCCGGGGGCCTATCTCGAGTACTGGGTCGTGCTCGACAAGAAGATCGAGCTCCGGAGTGAATACGGCCCCCAGCACACCAGCATCGATGCGCTCTGGCAGGATTCGGTCATGGGGATCTGTGATGATGCGGTCCTCGACGGCTTTACTCTCCGAAATGGCTTCTACTTCTACATCCAGAAGGTCTTTGGGGGGGGTATCGTTGTCTGGTCCTGCTCCGCGAAGATCAGAAACTGTATCGTGAAGAACAATATCCTCTTGGGCTTTGTTGGGTACGGCGGCGGCGGGATCGGGATCGACCAAGCCCACGTGACCATCGAAAACTGCACCATCGAGGAGAATCTCACGAACCTGCCGGGGGGTGGGATCCACCTGAATTACCACAGCTCAATGACCCTCATGAACAGTACGATCGTGGGAAACATCGCCCTCGGAGAAGGGGGTGGGATCAATATTTCCATGGATAGTACGGCCGAGGTCACGGGGTGCACGATCGCGAGTAATATAGGAGTCAGAGGCGGCGGGATCAGCATTGGCTTCGACTCTTCTGTGGACTTCACTAACTGCATGATCGCTAAAAACAATACATACATCTCTCAATATTATTTCCCGCCCATGGGTGGCGGAATCCTATTTGATGCGGGAGCGAACCTGATTGCCGTTACCAACTGCACCTTCACGCAGAACGGCTCCTTCCTCGGCGGCGCCATCGCCGGACTGGAGGAGTATGCCATAGGGAGCGAGGGTGCCCTCGTGTCCATCTCGAACTCCATCCTGTGGGACGACAAGGCGCTCCTGGGACCCGAGATCTACAACTCAACCGCTTGTTACTCTCCGATCGTCCGGGTCGAGTCGAGCGATGTGCGGGGCGGGAGCGCGTCCGTCTTCATGCAGGGCGGGAGCCTCGAATGGCTGGAGGGGAACATCACGGCCGATCCCCTCTTCATCTGCACGGTCGACCATCACCTGAGCCCCGGCTCTCCCTGTGTTGACGCCGGCACGGATGTGGGAGTTTCCACCGACATCGACGGGGATGCAAGGCCGCAGGGGGACGGCTTCGACATGGGAGCGGACGAGGTCGCGAACTGAGGTTGCACTATCCGGGTCTATATAGCCCGGATTTCTCACCAGGGTTCGTAGCGAGGCGCGTCAGACGCCGCAAAGACAAGGAAATCGGGCTGAGCCTGACGGAGGCGTACTTGACAGTACGTCGAGGAAGGCGAAGTCCGATTGACACCGTATTTGCGGATGGATGGCGCGCCGCAGTAGAATCCTGGTGAGAAGTCCGGGCTAGCCGGCCCGTCTATCCGATCACGCGGACCGGCGCCAGAGGGCCCGGCCGGCCTTGCCGATGGGGCAGAAGGTGAAGGGGCACACACTGCAGGCGAGCCGCGTCAGCCCCGCGAAGACGCCGAAGAAGACGGCGAACCAGACGAGGATCATGAGAATGCCGCCCCACTCGTAGACCTCGGGCAGCGGCACCAGGCAGAGAGCGGCAAAGAAGACCACGTCGAGCCACAGGCCCAGCCGCATCGACCTCCCCTCTTGCTTCCTGAACATGCGTGTGACGATCCTGCCGAAGTCCGTACAGCAGGTCTGCCCGTAGTAGGGGCAGCGCGCGCAGACGAGGTAGCGCAGGGGATAGACGAAGATGCCCAGGAGGAGTAGCCAAATGAAGAGCTTCAGAATGCTGGTCTGGGCGAGGATGTAGATGGGCATGACGATGATTGGGATGAAGAGGAGCCGGGTCAGCCGGCCGGATCGGGCCGTCCACGGGGGCGTGCGCGGGCAGGTGACCCCGTCCTGGATGATGGTCTCTTCTTTGTGCGAGTCTTTGTGGGAATTTTGGCTGTTCGGCGTCTCGTTCATGGTTGTCCCCTTCTTTTATGTGGCGGACCTGTGTGTCCGCCCTTCCGGGCGCGATGAATCGCGCCCCTACCACGGAAACTGTTGCGCCGTAGGGGTTCGATTCATCGAACCCTGGGCTTCTTGGATGGCACCCCGAAGTGGCTGATGGGTCGGTCAAAGCCTGTATCTCTCGCGAAACCTCTCGGACAGCTCCCCGATCATCTCGAAGGCCCTCTCCACGGTCTTCTCCCCGTCCGGATTGACCAGGCAGCACGTCGCGGGCGAGAGGAGGCTCCGGGACAGGAGAAAGTCCCTGTCGATCCCCCGGGCCTGCAGATCGGACCACACCTCATCAAGCCGCTTTTCCAGCGACGGGAGATTCTCCTTTTCAAAGGGCTCGAAATTGGTGGGCACGATTCCCCAGACGATGACGCCCCCCCGGTCGAGAAAGCGCCGGATCGAAGGGGCGTACGAGGAGAAGACCTCGGCGTTCGTGTAGATGTCCATGGAGAGGACGTCCAGGTCCTGGCCGAGCAGGAAGTCCCAGTCCGGGTTGCCGCAAAGGTGTACGCCGCGGGGCCGGTCCACCATGTCGAAGAAGACTTCCATGTCGGCCCGGGCGGCCTGGTCCCCGTAGCCGGTCATGGCGCTGAAGAGAAACTGGAGGCCCGGCTCGTCCACGAACATGAAGGCGTTCGGGTTTAGCGCCCTGAGCCGGTCGAGCTGGACGTTGAGCCGCCTGGCCATGAACTCCAGGAGAAAGGGCCGGACCGTGTCGTCGTAGAGGATGGAGCGGCCCTCCAGGTCCGTCACGTTGAGGCCGAAGCTGATGGGCCCCTCGAGCTGGCCCCGGATGGCGGGCCGGTCCGAGAGGTCGAGCGCCAGGAACCGGTGATACACGGCCGAGTAGGTCTCGCTGATGTCGAAGAAGTTCGGATCGTCGAAGCGGGCCATGCACGCCTCCAGCTCATCCATGAACTTCTCCGCAGAGAACCGGAGCGTGCGCTCTTCCGTGTCGAGGAGGATGCCGGGGAAGTTCTCGGAGGCCTGGACATACATGTCCTCGTAGTAGCTCACGTGGGGCAGCTGAGGCCAGAAGGGGATGTCCAGGGATTGGGCCACTTCGAGGGCCCTGTCCACGTCCCTGTGGGGCATGACCGCCATGGCGGTGGTGAGCAGGTTGCCTGGGATGGGCATGGTAGAGTCCTAGAGCGGCGAAGCCGCAACCGAAAGAGAATATCGAATATCGAACAAGGAATTTCGAACAGCAGAAGTAAAGAAAAAAGGGCAGATTGTTTACTTCGATATTCTGCGGTTCCTTGTTCTGCGGTTCGATATTCCTTGATCTTAAGCACACATCTACGCAGGAAACGTAGATGTTGCGATGAAAGACTATAATGGGTGACACCGGAGCTTGACGGCCACGTCCCGCGTGAAAGTGGGGACGCGCAGCAGCAGGACCGGTCCGGACTGCCGCACGGTAACGGTATCGATGATCCCGCCCGTCCAAGTATCCCAGACCTCGGCGCAGCAGACCCTGGGGCCCGGGGGATCTGCGGTCACGAGAAACGCCGCGGCTTCCTCCACGGGCGTGATCTGCTCGGGCCCCGTCCACCAGTCGCTCGCCAGATCGCGCAGCCAGAACCAGATCGTGGCTTCGGCCCCATCGTCGGGAGTTCCGATGGCCGCGATCTCGAGGAGGCGGCCCTCGCTGAGGGCCAGGGCAGGGACATCCCCGGTGAAGGCGGTCATCTGCTCGCCCTCGACGAACGCGGCGGGCGCCCTGTTAAGGTACCACAGGTCCAGAGGATCGATGTAGTGGTCCCACCACCAGTTCATGGCCCCGCCGGCGTAGCCGTGCATCAGGGCCGACCAGGTCCCGTTGTGGATGTTCACCCCCTCCGGGTCCTCGTCGTTGAGCTCGCCCCACCAGTCGAGACCGAACTCGGAGAGGAGGAGCGGCTTCTCCACCGCCCGGTAGGGGCCGAGCAGTCCGCCCACCAGCCATGAGCCGAAGACGTACTGGTGCCGGTTGTTGAAGTCCCACGTCTCGATATCGTAGGAAGAAAGGTGAATGGGAACGCCGTAGCTCGTCGTGACGAGGTGGCCGGCCGGGTCGATGTCGCGGATCAGGGCGGCCGCATCCCGGGACCACTGATTCATGGACGTCATCGGAACGCCCAGAATACCGTCGGCCTCGTTCCAGATCTCCCAGGTCATTACCGAGCGAAACGCGCCGTAGCGGGCGACGATGTAGCGGTGCAGGTTCTCGGCCAGGCGCAAGGCCTCCGGGTCCGTGAGGTAGTCCACGCTCGTGAGGCACGGCCCCCCGTTCACGCAGTTGTAGGGATTGTCGTCCCAGCTCGACCACTGGAGCGTCTCGAACTGCGAGTGCTGATGCAGCACCAGGGCGATCGTTACATCGATCTGCCGGGCGTGGGAGAAGATCGCATCCAGCTTGGCCCCGACCTGCTGGCTGTACCGGCCGAGACCGTCGTAGTACCCGGTCCAGTGATAGGCGCCCCACTCGAGGGTCGTGCCGTGCGCAAAGTGACTCATCCAGAGACGCGTCCAGTTCCCGCCGCCCCCGGCCATGGAATCGAGGTACTCCATGTAGCGGTAGCCGCCCGAGGCGTCGTTCACCCAGCAGATGTCGTACCCCAGCGGCACATAGCTCGTGCCGTCGTCGTAGGCGAAGTAACGGGGATTGGCCGGGTCCACACGGACGAATCCCCGGCTCTGAGCCTCGAGGGCCGAAAAGAAGTACGCAGGGGAGACAGTCGCCCCCTCCCCGTCCTCCACCACGATGCGATACTCGTGAACTCCCTCGTGCAGCGGGGCGTGGCGGACCATCCATCGGCCGGGGCCCTCGGGCGTGAAGACCTCGGTATCGCCCTCCAAAGACCTCGAATAAGGCTCGAACCAGAACCCTCCGACGACCAAAGAATCTCCCAGCGGCGGAACTATCTCCGCGAACAGGCGAACCTCCTCCGGATCGTAGGGATTGTCGTATACCCCATCCATATCGATTGAGATCTCGACCATATCGAACCGAGGTAATTCATCATGGCTCTGCGTGACCGAGAGGATCTCCGCCGAAAAAGCCGGAGCAACGCTGAAAGACAACAGCAAACAACAGAGGACGAGTCCGAGAAATACAATTCTCATGAGCCAGACGCCTTTCGTAAGCTTACAGCTAATGGGTCATAAATGCTGTGTCCCTCTCATGGAGGCCGGGCAAGGTGACGGGCAGCCGCCCCAGCGGCTCATGCCGTCCGAACAGCGTTTCCGCCGCCAGCCGTTGCGCCAGATCTCGAAAGCTGTAGACAGCCAGGTAAGTAGATGCGCACGGGAAAGATAACAAATCAAAGGGGGTTCCAAAAGAGACCACTACGGTCGGTTTTCCCAGGGCGACGATTCGTCTTACCATATTTGCCTGTCCGTCATCATAGTGAGCATTGTAAGTGCCGACGACGATCGATTCGATTCCGGGTCCGGCGGCCCGCGCTTCCGCCTGCTCCATGAGAAACTCAAAGGCTCCGGGCATGAACACTTCACTTTGAGCCTGAGGTGCGATCCTTTTAATTTGCTCTCCCAGGGTCGTCCCGGTAAGCATGCCAAATCCGGTTGCCGGATCCTCCAGGACAATTTGCATTGGCGAAACGACGAGCAGGCATCTGCCTTCAGTTTCCGCAAGCGGCCATAACCCTGCGTCGTTGCGCACCAGAGTAATGGCGCCGGCTATGATCGGTTCGGCCAGCTGTAAGTTTTCCCGGCTGCCGCTGATGGCGTCGGCTTGCTCGGGATCCGTGAAGGGCCTGTCGAACAGGCAATACTTCTGCTTGTGTCTCAATATACGCGCCACGCTGTCATTGAATTGTCCGGACGGAATCGTCCCGTCCCTCACGGCGTCCGCAATATTGGCGATTACCTGCCTGGCATCCCTGAAGGTTCCCACCTCGGAGACATACAACAGAAGGTCGGCCCCGGATTGGATTGCAAGCACTTCCTTCGGCATGCCCCATTCATGCTGTAGCGGCGGCATGTCCATTGCGCCGGTTGAAATCAAACCGTCGAAACCCAGCTCCCCGCGCAGAAATTCAATCTTCACCTTGGCCGACAGGCTTGCCGGCAACTCATCGTCCAGGGCCGTGAAGATCACCGGCGACACCATTACCATATCGGCACCGGCTTCGATGGCCGTGACAAAAGGCACGAGGTGAGAAGCACGCAATTCCTCTTTGTCCATTTCGCAGGTGGGCGACTCGGAGTGGGTATCATCAAAGACGCAGCCGCCTCCTGGGAAATGCTTCATCGCGCCCATGATCAGCTCACGCTGGAACCCCAGCACGGCGGCGGCGGCGTGGCGGCTGGCCAGCTCGCCGGATTCGCCGAAACCCTTGGTGAAAACCCATGCGGCCTCCGGGCTCGCAACCAGATCGAATTCCGGAGCATAGGCCATATTCGCGCCAAATGCGCGAACTTCACGCCCCATCATGGCGTACATTTCGCAGGTCGCCCCTGGATCGTCGAGCGCGCCGAGAGCCATGTTGCCTGGCCCGTCCGTGCCCCCCATGATTTTTTGCCAAGCCTGGGTCGTTCCGCCTTCCTGGTCCAGAGAAAAGAAAAGCGGAATTGCCGGATTGCGGGACATGGCCATCCCATTCAGATCGTTGAGCAGTCGAGACATGATTTTCGGGTCGGGAAAGAGCGCGTTGAA